>JAVBNT010000030.1:0-54728 GCA_031551355.1 Candidatus Xenobia bacterium
CCGCCTATGCCGGGTGTGCCGCCGCCTCCGCCTATGCCGGGTGTGCCGCCGCCTCCGCCTATGCCGGGTGTGCCGCCGCCTCCGCCTATGCCGGGTGTGCCGCCGCCTCCGCCTATGCCGGGTGTGCCGCCGCCTCCGCCGCCTGCGGGGTAATATTTCAGAAAACAAAACTGACGCCGTATGAAAAACGGCGTCAGCTTGTGTAAATCATAATATTCTATGTTAGAGAATCTATTTTTTACTGTCCGTGGAACAGGGGTAGTTCAGCTATATGTATCCATTTAAAAAACACGCTATCAAACGTTACCCCACTTTTTTGCCGATAAAATAACCGACAATAGCCCCGATCGCGCTCCCCAGATTAAATTTAAAAGTAAAGCCTAACGTTACCGACAAAATATATAAATTAATAACGGCAGGAGGATTTAAACCGACATCCATACCACGCCCCAAAAACGGAACTGATGTAGCACAGGCTTCGGATATAATAGCACCCGAAAGAGTCCCCACCAATATAAATAGAATGATCACAAAATTATGAAACTTTACTTCCTTTGCCATATAAAACTGCCATCCGTCTTTCTACTTTATAACACGTTTCGATTCCCTTAAAATGCCTCTGAGTTCCTCAAGGCAATACCCTGCAAAACGCAGTTGCGAAACAGCACCTTCTACATCACCGTCATTTTCAATTGCTCCGGCAAGCGAATCAATCGCATTTTCCAAAAGATTCAAATTCTGGTCAAAGGAAGCTGCACAATCCCTTATTTCGATTCTGGGTGACTTGGCCAAAATTTTTGCCCTGGAATCTAATTCTTTCCTAACCTGAACAAGCAACCTTTCATATGCTGAGAGCTCATTTAAAAGCTTATCCTTTGATATTTCACCGGCAGTAAACTTAGAGCATAATTTTACAATCGCTTCAAGCTTTGAAGGAAGAGCTTCCTGTTCCAAGCCGTCGGCGGACAATTCTTCTTCAGAGATCTGAAGCGGTATTTTTGCACCGCATTTCGCGCAGACTTTATCACCTTTAAGATACTGTCCGGAGCAGGAAGGACATATCAGCAAAGGCGATTTCTTCTTTTTGTCCAATGGCGAAACTCCACGGTAAATCTCTAGCAAGCGCGGCAATGTAGATTCGATCTGACCAATTCCGGTAATCAGATGTTCCTTCTGTGAATCCTCTAAAAACAGAAGCATTTCATCAATACCTTCCCTCTGCATATCAAGCAACTGACAGGCCTCTTTTACCAGCTCACTGCCTGTTGATTTACTTCTGAAATCGGAGATAAGCGCCTGATGGTTTTGAGAAAACGCTTCGAGACGATGAGAAAAATATTCCAACACCAGCGATCCGGACAAATATCTTCCGACAAGCTCCTTGATCTCTTCTATATAAGGGGCTGACTTCACTTTTGTAATTTCAAGCTCCATCGCTTCAACAACTTTTGCGACATCTGCGGCCCTTTTCTCAAACTTATCACAGAGTTCCTTCAAATCAAGAGAAGCTGACGAATCGTGAGCTTTTTTTAAAAAACTGCTCCAAAAAGATGAAAATCCCTTAGTCAGTAATGACGAGGCATTATAGACAGGCTCTATAAAGTAAAAGTAATGCATTTTTTTTATACAGGCAAGGGTTTCATCATAAAAAACAACCATCCGATCTAAATTGGCCAATGCAAGCAAAAAACTTTCTCTGGAAATTTTTTCTTTCCGCCAAAAATTATAGGCATTGCAAAACTCTTCAAGAGGCGGTATTTTTGAAAAACAGGAAGATGCAGAAGCAACCAGATCCATCTTTTTCAGTATCAGATAAAGCGGCGGAGAAGCAAACTTTAAAATTCTGACACCGTCTATCAATGCTGCAGGATCCTGATCTTTGAAGTAGACAACAAAAGCCCCAACGGCCTGCTGAACATCTTTTACAAGTTTTTTTGCTGATTTTATTATTTCACCATCATCTTTATGCAGTGCTTCAAAACGTATAATTTCAGCTTCTACATAAGCTGCAAACGAAGCAAGAACAGGCATCTGGGCGGACAATTCTTCCGGCTTTATTTTGCCTTCCGCAACATTATATGCAAGTTTTATCACCTGATTAACTACAGGGACAGGCGATTCCGGAGAATCAATATCTTTTATCTTTGTAAGCCTCTCAACTGAATCCGATATCCTCACAGCATATTTTTCAATTGAATAAAGAACAGGGTTTAATTCTATAAATCTCTCTTTTTCTATAACAAGCTCCATGTCTTTGAGCGCTTTATTAAGCTCCGTTAAATCCTGTTTTATAAAGTCAATAAACTCATCGGATTCTTCCGACCTGTAGAAAGAAGGTGAGAGATATGTAAAAATATTTTCAAAATCCCTTACAAACCCGCGGGCATCGGAGAGAGCCTGCTTCAGCTCGATGATAGCTCCGACATCACCGAAAACAACTGATTTTCCAATATCAACTACTCTTGCCAGACTCGGTGAAAACAAATTTGCCATAAAAACACCTCACACATGCAAATATTATCACAAATAAATACTCCAAACAGACAAATATAACCTGCATTTGACTCAGATTATAGCACCTTAACTGCATAAAATAAAAAAAGCAGGACCGTTTTAAAGATCCTGCCTCTGTCAGAAACGCATCAAGAACTAGGCATTATAACCATACAAAAGATTCGAAATATATTTTCCAGGTTTCAAAGTAGATGAAACTGAAGTCGGATTAACATTCATTGCGATAGAAGATGAGTATGGAGATAAATCTATAAATCCGAGCAATTCTCTTGAAACAAAGGATCTATAGCCCAAAAGCTCGTCATTGGACTTAAGCGACTTTTCAATACCAACGCCATCTGTCTCTGCATCAAAACCAAGGCTAAATCTGGAGCTTGAGATTCCCTGTGAATTCTGATTCCAAACATCACCCAAACCGACCATTCCCTGTGCAGAAGCCGGCTCATATGCTGAGAGAGTATCAAAAACATTGTTCCAGGCAGCATCGTATGAGCTGCGATTTCCTTCAACAAAAGGAACCGATGCCAAAGGACGTGCATCAAATGTTTCTCCCTTTGCAAGGGCAAGAGCAGACAATGATTCCGGCACCTCAAGTGAAAGCCCAAGGTTTTTTCCGCCGTCGGCAGCAAGATTTCCCTGATTATCCCAACCGGAAAGTGTTTCCACCGGCAGCGAAGACAACACGAAATTATCTTTCTCCTGCAAATTCATCGCCGTAAATTCAGCCGGAACAACTTTTTGCTCCGTTACCGAAGCAATGGCATATCCCTGTGATGGTGTAAAAGATGCTCCCGGAACTAATCCCAAAGCAACTTCATTTACATCCATTGAAAAAGCAACCGATGACAATGTTTCCTGAGGTAAAAGTCCTGTTAAAGGGCTATCTTCAGGCAACACAGCTGAAGAAACCTTTGAAGGCTCAAATACAGTTGCAGCTACCGCCTGCGGAGAAGCAAGAACCTGAGAACTGGCAATCGGAGATTCAAGGCCCTCAAGTGCATTTGCACCAAGACCAAGATACCCGCTTAAACTTCCGGACATAACAGTATCCAAAGACAAGTCATGATTTGCCGAAGATAAGGTGGTAGAATTTCCAAGAGTTCTGTTTAAAAGAGTTTCAAGCTCAGCCGCCTGCTTTGGGGCCGCTGATTGTGATACCTGTTGAATTTGTCCGAGAGAAACGGTTGAAAAATTCACACCAGAATTGCGTATCTCGTTCATAAACCATCCTCCAATTTTGTTGATTTAAAGCAAATCAATGTAATAATGACGCGATAAATCTATTCTTATTATGAATTGTATCACAATTTTATTAACAATTTGAAAATTAATTGTTAATAAACGATTAACATTTCTTTTATAAAATCTGTTGCCATACACATTTACAGTAATTCCTACATACTCTTTCCCATATATCCATAAGCCAACTTCAAAATCAGACTAAATTTCCGTATTGATAAAGAAAGTAGCGCCGATAAACTCACGCATGATAGAGTTGGGAGGAATCTCATCAGTGCCTATTTTCAGGAAGAATTGCAGAAGCTGCAGCAGACGCTGAGCCTCAGAATACTCAGGATGCTCCTTGGTTATTGAAGTAAGCGGTTCGATCAGGAAATTTTTCAAAACCGATATCTCGTAAATAAGAAACGAGTTAAACATTACATCGGCTTCTTCCTGAAACGGGAAAATATACTCCCTCTCCCCTCTCCTCACTGAGTCCCAGCGTTCAAGTGTTCCCAGCGCATCGCGCCCACGGTAAAGCTTATCCCTGACAATACGCCTGAGGATACGTGTATCCGTAGTATGAATACGGTTATGATTGTCAATCCGCATCTGAGTAAGCGGGCTGATATATATTTTAAACTTATTTTCCCTGGCAACCGATTCGGTAAGCCTGTCATTCAAACCATGGATTCCCTCAATGATAATCGGCTGATCCGCACTGATTTTAAGTTTTTTACCATATTCGGAACGCATGCCGCGGGTAAAGTCAAAAGTAGGAATAGTAACCTCTCCGCCGGAAAGAAGCGACGTAAGGTGTTCGTTAAAAAGATCAAGATCAAGTGCATCTATCACTTCAAAGTTATAATCACCCTTTTCATCCCGTGGAGTGTGCTCCCTGTTAAGAAAATAGTCATCAACGGAAATGGCCACCGGGCGCATACCGTTAACTCTCAACTGGACCGCAAGCCGGTGAGCAAATGTTGTTTTTCCCGAAGAAGACGGTCCGGCAATCAGAATAATCCTCAAATTCTCTTTTTGAAGAGTTATAGCGTCAGCAATAGCGGCTATTTTTTTCTCATGGAAAGCTTCCGATACGCGTATCAGATCGTTTATTTCTCCGGATCTTATAACTTCATTAAGAGACGCAACATCTACCACATTAAGAAGTTTGACCCATTTTTTAAACTCGCTGTATATTTTGAAGATCTGCCTCTCCATAACATATTTAGACAGCTCTGTAGGTTTCAATGTCCTGGGGAAACGCAAAATAAAGCCCGGCGGGTAATATACAAGATCAAAAACACCCAGATATCCCGTGTCCGGCACACTTTTGGAAAACAGACAGTCTTTATACCCCCCGCAATCATAAAGCTCAATCAGAGAATCCTCATCGGCATCGGAGAGAAGTTTTACCGCATCCTGACGATTGAATTTTCTAAAAATTTCAATTGCGGACTGCTTATCCACTATCTGCGGAATAAAAGGTATTTTTTCCTCTATAAGAGAATTCATCTCATCCTTCATAAGCTGCATATGGTGAGTCTTAAAGGTCTCGCCTATTTCAGGGGTACACCAGACACCGCCGGTAACCGAATGATCCAGAGTTATTTTTCCTTCCGGAAAAAGAGCATAAAAAGCCTTAAACATAAGCATCGTAAGGCTGGCTCTGTAAACCCTCCGTCCCTCCTCACAAGCCGCGTCAACAAAAGAAACGCTGCAGTCGGCTTCGGCTCTGTCCACCAGTGAAAGCAACTCATTCCCAGCTCTGACTGCTACAGGGGGGAAATGAAACTCGAGCCCGCTTTGAAGCTCTATTTCCTTATAGGAAGAACCTTTTTTTGTATTTATAATCTTTCCGTCATCAAGACAGACTTGAATCATTGTATCCGCCATTCCCTGCCACCTTTCCAAACAAACATATCAACATATTAATTTTTGACAAACAAAAGGGGCAAAGCAACTATAATATCTTTGCCCCCTATTTATTAACTCAATTTAAAAGACTAGGACTTCCTGCTCATTTTCTGAAGAGTGTGCCACGTGGAAAGCGACTCCCTCATAACATCGACATCTTCCTCCGTCATTGAGTTCAAAATATCATATCCGCCCGACTCACCGGCGTTACGCACCAAATCAGGAGATTTCTGAGCTATGTAAGAAGCACTCTGCATCTCATAATTTTCAATGGTCCTGCAGGCTTCCCTTATGACCTTGTTACGGTACTGATCCACAAGCAGCTCCTTGTCCGCTCCCTTATAGCCGGCATATTGAGCTTTTGCGGCCTCAAGCGTATCAATACCGATGGCTTCTCTTTCAAACATCGTGTCATATTTATCTATAACACTTTGCTGCTTGGCGATGCTTGAAGGGTCATCCTCATTGAAATAAACAATGTCATTGGCTTCCCAATTGTCACGCAATCCCTTTGAAGAGAAATTAGTGCTGCCGGTCATCAGCATTTTATCGGTAAATATCAATTTGCTGTGATTTTTACGGTCATGCCCGGAAACGCTTCTTTCCAGTAAATTCCATTTTACATCCACACCGGCATCTTCAAGTATTTTGTAAGCTTCTTCATTAGGGGTGCCGCCATAGCCGTAAAGTCCCGGGTCCATCACAACCTTCACATCAAATTGCTTGCCCTGGGACTCCATTTCTTTCTTTTTCTCAACCAAAAGTCCGGCAAGATCCTTGTTTAGAACAAAAGCGGAAATATTGACAAATTTATCGGCAGAGCTTATTGATTCAAGCAAGAGTGCCTGACGCTCAAACCCCTCGCTGCCAACGGCAACAACATCATTGGCTTTCTGTCCCCTTGGAATCTTGCCATCCGGCGGTGTAATATCCGATAAACCGGAAATATTCTTGCCGGAATTAATCCTGTCTATGTTTTTTTCTATTGTAGAGGCAAGGAATTCTTTCCCCTCATCATTCAAAAACATCGGAATTTTATTTTTTGCCAAAAGAAAAGTTCTGACGTCTCCGGAATCAATTTCTCCGTCTTTATTCAAATCAGAGAAATCGGCAAACTTATTCAGTTCAAAACCGTCTTTTCCGGCAGCTTCGATAAGTTTATCTATTTGCTGTTCACGCGTTTCATTTCCGGTCAGACCGGCGCTCTCGGAAAATCTGCTCGACAGCAGACCCTCAAAACCCCACTGAGACAGCATAACGTCCTTATTCTTATCCCTGATAAGTTCCATCTGGTTACCGTATATCTGCTCGACACTTTTACCGGCACTGCCCTGTGCATCCTCACGGAACATCTCGCCAACCTTGGTTGCGGCAGGGCCGTTGATCTTCATCGCGAAATCAACGTTTTCATTAGAGCCCCTGTTAGCGTTCATTCCGCCGAAAACCACGTCTTCGCCAACACGGAAAAGCTTGCGGTGCATAATTTCACTTCTGGAACCCAGTCTTTCTTTTACAGGAAAAAGAGCAACCGACATATCATTGTCTTCCTGCCCTCGCAAAAGCTTCTCCACCGTTGCCGATCTCACCGCCAGTGAGGTTGCATCAAAAGTATCCTTTGAAACATAAGAAAGAGTTCCCGGGTCCATTACCACACTTACTTTAGCACCTTTTGAAGACGCCGCGGTAAGGCGATCGATCATATCACTGCTGCTCATCTCATAATATTCGGCGTTAATTTCGACAGGCTTACCGTTTTTTACGGGATTTTTGATGGCTTTATCAAGCAGCTCCATCTTTGTTTCCCAAATTTCCTCACGCATCAGAGGAGTAATATTATTCCCCTTAAGTTTCATTTTCGAATCAGGGCTGTTAAGATCTTCTCTTACCGCAAGCACCTGCTTCATTTCATCTATGGGAACAGACGTTGACTTAAAATATTTTTCATAAGTCGCGGGGATGTCTTTGGCGTTGGGGCCGACAACTTTTTCCCAGCCAATATCTCTGGAAACTCTCTTTATTGATTCAAGAGAATCTTTTACGGATGCTTCGGCAAGGTTTGCCCATTGAACCGAGGGAGGAGATACTTTCTTGGTTTTTCCGACTCTGCCGGCTTCGCCAGTCTCCCTTGCATCCTGAATAAAACCGGAAAGCTCTTTTCGAGCCTCTACAAGCTCTTTTTGCGTCAAAGGCTGCCCTGAGAGAGAAGCCATCTTTTCAAGACTTTTCTTATCTGAAGGAAAAACAAAGTCCTTTGTTTTCATCAGCTTCAGCAAAGCCTTAAAATCGGGAAGTCCCGAAGGCTGCGGCGCATCCTGAAAAGTATCTAACGGCTCATTTACGTCTTCTTTCCCTGACAGTTCAGGCTTAGAAGCGTTTTTAGCCGAAGCAACGAAGACAGGAGATTTTACAACATTATCCCTTATGTTTATATCCATAATTTATTCTCCTCTTCCGCAAAACAGCATGGAAATCCACAAAAAGACTTCATCCAGACAGACTTACATAATTTCACAGAATTCTGATAATATATACAATATAATATCACGACAAAACTATTTTTTGTCAACAGAATAAAAAAACAAATTGAAGAATATCGTCACTTACCGTTAAGGAAATCAAATAATCCGTTCAAAAACGGCGCATAAGTGTTTGCAAGATCAACACATTGCTGTTTTGAAGAAGCGGGAATCCAATTTCTCCAGGCAAAAATAAACAGCACAATCAGGCCAATTGCAACAAAAAAGTTTACAATCGCCATTTGCAGGTTTTTACGTTTCATTGCCTCTTCCTGCATGGCGTTAATCTCTTTGATTTCGTTCATATTGGACAGTGCCCTTTTCGCTTTAAAAGCACAGTCCTCACTGCAGTAAGATCCGCCTTCGATACGCTTGACACAGTCCTCGCAAAGCGGCTTCATACATACATTGCAATGGGTAACTCCAAGTTTCTCATCATGATAAAAGCAGGCTGAGAGTGATTTAACAGTCATTAGCTATATTGCCTCCTAAAAAATAGTATGTACAAAATCTGCACATCAAATAATAACGGCCATACAAGAGAATAATAGCTTATCAAAATTAATCAGTCAATAAGAAACAAAAAAAATCATCTTAAGGCTTACGCCAATCAATATTATTTAGAACAAAAGAATACTGAACGGCTTTTTCCTGTATTGAATCATATCTTCCCGAAGCCCCCCTGTGGCCGGAAGAACAATCGGTTTTTAAGAGCAGCAGATTCTCATCCGTTTTATACTTTCTTAGTTTTGCCACAAACTTCAGAGGTTCCCAATACATTACCCTGGTATCATTCAATGCCGTGAAAAAAAACATTGAAGGATAAGAAATGTGCCTGATATTATCATAAGGTGAATAAGAAAGCATATAATCATAAAACTCTTTACGGTTCGGATTTCCCCATTCGTCATATTCTCCAACCGTTAACGGCAGAGTTTCATCAAGCATCGTATTTAAAGTGTCAACAAAAGGCACCTCTGCGACTACAATAGAAAACAGGTCCGGACGCATTGTCGCTACGGCTCCCATCAAAAGGCCTCCGGCACTCCTGCCTGAAACAACAAGTTTTTCCTTTACGGTCCATTTTTCGGAAATCAAATATTCACAACAGGAAATAAAGTCAAAAAAAGTGTTTTTCTTTTTGAAAAATTTACCGTCAAGATACCATTGCCGGCCCATTTCCTCCCCACCCCTTATATGGGCTATACCACAGACAAAGCCTCTGTCAATCAAAGATAGAAGTGATATTGAAAAAGACGGGTCATATGAATAGCCGTAAGCCCCGTAACCAATAAGAAAAAGCGGGCTTTCATCTCCGGCGCCAACCCCTTTTTTATGGACAAGGGTTACGGGAACCATAACATCGTCATGTGATTTTACAAAAAGGCGTGTGGATTCATAAAGGGATTCATCGTAGTTGGGAATATTTTTACGCTTAACAACTTTCAAATCACCGGAATCAACATTATAATCAAAAGCAGTAGGCGGCATAACGAAAGATTCACAGGAAAAACGGATGTCACCGGCCGCAAACACACGATTTCCCATAAGATCAAGCGACGCGTAGGGATCCGGCAGAGGTATTGAGGCGATTCTTTTCGCAGAGGAATCAAAAATATGGATCTCAAAAGCCGCATTACGCCTCTGTTTTACAACGAGGAATCTTTCAAAAGCCTCTACGTGCTCTATAAGTGCATCCTGACTATGAGGAACAAAATCACTCCATTCAAACGGAGCCGAATCGGCTGACACGACTATCCTGAAGTTAGGGGCCTCATCATTTGTCCTCAAATAGAAATAACCCGGCCTGTGTTCCGGATAATACTCCTTGCCCTTGACCTGTTCAACAAGCGGCATTATGTCGGAAGAAGGATCGTTCAAATTAATATATTTAACAAAAGACGTATCCTGAGAGGCCATTATAAGAAAAAGGTATTCACGGCTCCTGGAGCGCTCAATCCCCAGAAAAAAAGATTGGTTCTCTTCATAATACAACTGGACATCCCGCTCCTGAAGCGTCCCCAGACTATGGGAAAAAAGCCGGCAAGGCCTATGCGTTTCATCAAGGGCAGTATAGAAAAACGATCTGCCGTCGTTTGCCCATAAACACTCTCCCGACGTTTCGGAAATTATATCATCCAGCTCAAAACCCTCAATAAGATTTTTAACTCTGATCTCAAAAATTTCATTCCCGGAAAAATCAACTGAATAGAGTAAATATTTATGATCATCCGAAACCCTCAAAGAGCCTATTGCACAAAACTTACTGCCTCTCGCAAGTAAATTTTGATCGAGTATGACTTCCTCTTCTCCGCCGCCTGACTTGCGGCAGTAAATCGGATACGACAAACCGTCTTCATAACGGAAATAGTATTCATAAATACCGTCTTTAACCGGTGCGGAAGAATCGCTGCCGCTAATCCTTGATTTCATCTCATCATAAAGCAGCCCGGTAAGTTCCGCGAATTTTTTCATTATACCGTCAAAATAATTGTTCTCAGATTCAATATAATTCATAACTGCAGGATCGTCACGCTCCTGAAGCCATTTGTAATAATCTTCTCTTTTATGGCCGTGGATCTCGCTGACAGACAGGACTTCTTTGGCTACCGGAGGTTTCTCTTTAAAATCGGACTGATACATAAATAACTCCTGAATTTCTAAATAATATTATCATCTATTGCAAAAATAATAGTATCAGCAGGCTTTCTATAAAAAAATATTGTAATCCTTTTCCGAGACCACTACCCTGTTAAAGAAATTAACAAAAAAACGGAGACGCAAAAATGAGTAAACGAAGTTTCAGCGCCAGACAGATAAAGACCATACTGGACGAAGCGGAAAGCAAAAAAACGACTATTTCCGAGCTTTGCAGAAAACATTCCATTTCAGACGTAACCTTTTTTAATTGGAGAAAAAAATACGGCGGAATGTCGGCGGAAAATGCGGAGCGGCTTAAACGGATGGAAACGGAAAACAAAAAACTCACATCCAAACTGGCTATATTAGAACATGAAGCGGAAATAATAAGCAATATTTTAAAAAAATATCTCTGCGATAAAAAAATAATCAAGGAAATAATATCGACGATGAAAGCCGGAGGGATGAGAAAAGAAAGAATTATATCAATTTCCGGAATTTCCAGAAGCAGTTTTTATAAAAATTTCTCTTAGTTTATCTTAATTTAAAAGATTATTAATCAACAAAAGTTTTATTTTTTTATTAAAATCATTAAAACCAAACACTTTTTGACATAAAAAATAAACTTTTCTTATTTAGCAGGACGACCTTTCTTCTAGTAGAAATAAAAAAAACCGTAAAACTTTTAGATTAGGATAAAACAGACAATGAAACTTGAAAACACAACCGAAGAGTATCTGGAAGCCATTTACAAACTAAGCGAAGAAAACAGACCTACTGTCGCAGGTCTTGCCACTTGTTTTAAAATAAGCAACCAGTCGGTAAGGGAAAAAATAAAAAACCTTACCCGTGAAGGCTATCTTGAAAACTCCAAAGACGGTATAATCCTTACGGATAAGGGTTCTGTAAGAGCCAAGGACGTTATAAGAAAACACCGTCTGGCGGAAAGATTTTTAACCGACACGCTTGGCCTGCCCTGGGATGAAGTCCATGAGGACGCCTGTCTTTTTGAACATATAATGTCGGAAAAAGTAGCCGACGCGCTCGAAAAATTTCTTAATTATCCTGAGAATTGTCCGCACGGACATCCTATACCGGATAAAAACGGAATTATAAACGAACAAAAGCATATAAAACTTTCTACATTGTCCGCCGGGGACGAGGCAATTGTCGCAAGAATAGATGAAAGTTCAAGCGCACTGCTAAAATCGCTGCTCTCACTGGGAATATTGCCGAACAGTAAAATAGAAGTGCAGCAAATCTCACCCTTTCACAGTGCTTTTATGATTAAAATAAACGGAGTCTGCTGCTATTCAATCGGGCAG
The DNA here is from genome assembly GCA_031551355.1 of Candidatus Xenobia bacterium. Lineage (GTDB taxonomy): Bacteria > Vulcanimicrobiota > CADAWZ01 > CADAWZ01 > CADAWZ01 > JAVBNT01. The sequence continues at coordinate 12,134 of JAVBNT010000030.1, forward strand.
GATGTCGCCGATAAAATTTGGGTGATAAAGGGAGACAAGCGCAATGGCCGTTGAAGAAATAAAAACACTGGAAAAACTAAGAAAAAAAACAGATACGCTAATCGCGCTTGCCGGCAACCCCAACGTAGGAAAGTCTTCACTTTTTAACAGCATTACCGGCCTCGGAGTGCTGACGGCAAACTATTCCGGAAAAACCGTAGAGCTTAACTGCGGAGTCCTCAGAAAAGAAGAAAATAAAATCGGAGTAGTGGATCTGCCGGGAATTTATTCCCTTGAAACCACATCGGAAGATCAGGTAACGGCAGTAAAAGCACTTTTCGAAAATAAATATGATCTAATCGTCTACATAATAGACTCAACCAACCTTGCACGAAACCTTTATCTGTTGCTGCAGTTGATAGAATTAAAAATCCCGATAATCGCAGCCCTGAACTTTTCAGACATCGCCAAAAGAAAAGGCCTGGGAACCGACATCACTTTAATGCAGGAACTTCTGGGAGTCACCGTGGTGCCGATATCCGCGGTAAGAGGCGACGGAATAGACAAACTTGTTACAGAGATACTCAGTCACAAAAACAAAGAAGTAAAAAGAGTCCACAAATACAGTTCGGCAATCGAAGAAGAACTGGCTGAGCTTCAATCGTTGCTGGAAAAAACGGACATACCATGGCCGTATTCAGTTGAGCCGCAAAACTGCGCTCCGCTTCTGCTCGAAGGCAACAGCTATATTGAAGAACTGATCAAAAACACGGATATCAGCAAAAAATTAGCAAAAACCAAAGAAAAGCTCTCCACAGCATATAACGATAAAGAACCTGAATCAATAATAATAAAAGAACGCTACGGACTTGCAGGGGCGATAACTGCAAAAATACAAAAAACGACAAAAAATAAGCGCTCATTCTCGGAAACGCTATGGAGTCTGGCGACATTTCCTCCGACAGGAATACCTATTTTGCTGTTGCTGGCTTCGTCAATCATATATATTCTTTTCGAAGGCGGCGGATGGTTGGGAGGAGCGCTGGAAACGCTGTGGACAACATTCTGTTCTCCGCACATAACCTATGTTATAAAACTAATAGCCGGAGAAAGCTTATGGGCAACGGTACTTAACTGGGGCTTTAATGACGGCATACTGGCGGCCATATGTGTCGGAGTCCCATATGTCCTCATTTTCTATTTTATATTGTCCTTTCTCGAAGACACCGGATACCTTAATGCGGCAGCATTCCTTCTGGACAAGGCAATGCACTTTATCGGGCTGCACAGCAAGGCGTTCATACCTCTGTCTGCAGCTATCGGCTGCAGCGTTCCGGCAGTTATGGGCACCAGGATACTAAGCAGCACCAGAGAAAAAATAATTGCCATATCACTGATCGTCATTATCGCATGCAGTGCCAGAACGGCGGTAATTTTTGGAGCTGTTTCGCAGTTCATAGGCTTCTTTTGGGCACTTTCAATATTTTTCATAAATTTTGCCGTAGTTGTTATTGCCGGCATTTTGCTTAATAAGTTTACACCGGGCGAACCGGAAGGACTTGTTATGGAAATCTTTCCATTAAGAAAGCCGCACTTACTTACAGTGTTCAAAAAAACCTGGGCAAGATTTGCTGATTTTCTATGGATTGCAACTCCGATAGTCGTTGCCGGAAGCATGGTTCTCGGATGGCTTTACGAGACAAAGTATATATGGCTGCTGACCAAACCTTTGGCGCCGATATTTGAAGACTGGCTTGGCTTGCCGGCTGTAGCCGGGATAACACTTCTGTTTGCAGTGCTGAGAAAAGAGCTGGCGCTGCAGTTTCTCGTAATACTGGCATCGGCAACACATGGGGGCACGGTAAAAGATATAACCGCAATTATGACTCCTGAGCAAATATACACGTTTACCCTGTTTAATACATTGTATATGCCCTGTATCGCTACAATTGCAGTTATGGGCCGGGAAATAGGATGGAAATGGACCACCGTCATACTGGCATCAACTCTGACGTTCACGATCGTGTTTACCGGGATAGTCCATAAAATACTGGTATTTTTCCAGTTGCCTTAAAAATCATGTAATGCTGTCCGGCAAGGTAAAAACGCGCGCCACCATTTATCCGGGAAAAGATGCCTGACGTAGGGAAAATCACATATAAAGTAGAATTTCATAAATCAGTTAACATTTTAGGAGGTCAATTAAAATGAAGTATTTGAAAATAATAGTGTGTACCGCATTATTTTTCGCACTGTCAGGATTATACGGCCAGGTCTCGGCAGCGGAGCAGGCAAAAAACCTAAAAATGGTCGTTTTGCCGGTTACGGCTATCGGAGATTTAGGAACATCCACCGCACAGGAAATAAGGCTCGAATACGAAAAATCGTTTGAACAAAAAGCCTGCCACACAAATCTGGTATTTTTATCGGAAGACGATCCTGCAATAAAAGGAATCAACGATATACACAGCCTGTCAAAAAAAGAGGCGATGCAACTGGCAAAAGCCACCGGAGCGGATTTTATTGCCTGGGGCAAAATAAATATAACCAAAAATGAAAAAAGCATAGAGTCGGCCGGAATAATCTATAATCTTATGACAATTATCACTACAGGCGAAATCTTCGTTTTCGAGACTGAAAAAAATGAGATTATTAACGAGAAGCCGAGCATAAGAAGCTATTCAGACCGCAACAGAGCGATGAATGCTTCCCAAGCCTATAAATCATTCCAGAAATCGCTCGTAATTGAGTGTATACACGGGCTGGCGGAAGATCTTTATGAGGCAATAAGAGATTCGCTCGACTGTGCCGCCGACAATAAGACGGAAACACAGACCGGCAGATAAAACAATAAATTTAAAAATCAAGGGAGTGCCTCGTTAAGGTAAAACGCAGCACTCCCTTTTTAATTTGCAAAAAATATTATTATTTGTTTGCCGGAATATATTTTGCCGCGAGCTCGGCTGCAAGTCCGCCGGCGGCAGTCTCCTTATACCTCGACTGCAAGTCCCTTCCGGTTTCATTCATGACGTTTATTACCTGATCGAAACGGACGCGGTGCCGCCCATCGGAAGTAACCGAGAAAGCAGCACACTCAAGAGCTCTCACCGCTGCCATTGCATTTCTCTCTATACAGGGGATTTGCACAAGTCCGGCTACAGGATCGCAGGTAAGTCCCAGATGATGTTCTATACCCATTTCAGCGGCATATTCAACGCACGAAAGCGATGCGGGTTCAATAAGCTGCGCCACTGCCGCGGAAGCCATTGCACAGGCAACTCCTACTTCTCCCTGACAGCCAACTTCCGCACCGGATATTGATGCATTCGTCCTGGCAAGGTTACCGATCAGTCCTGCAGTCCCCAAAGCCCTGACAATATCCCTCTCAGAAATATCCCGGTAATGCAGCAAATCATAAAGTACAGCCGGTAAGACGCCTGAAGAGCCACAGGTCGGAGCCGTAACGACAACGCCTCCGGAAGCATTTTCCTCGGAACAGGCCAGAGCGTAGGAAAATATAAGCGTCGTGCGCCCGACAGCAGAAGGCATCATTTTAGCTTTCTTGGAAAAATACCTGGCTTTTCTGGGAAGATTCAAAACACCGGGAAGGCGCTCATCATTATGCAGCCCCCGTTTTATGGCAGACGTCATTTTGCCCCAGACTTCCATCAGGAAGTCCCATACATCAGGCCCCTCCATCTCTTCAATATATTCATGTAACAGAAGATCATTGGACTTACAGTATTCCAGAATATCGCTCAACGAATTATGAGGATAAGTATCTTCTTCTTCGGAGACGGAAACGTTCTCTTCCGCCAAATCCCCTCCCCCGATACTGTATACTCTCCATTTCGCCAAAACATTGCCGCCCGAATCCAAAGACTCAAAATCCATTGCATTGGGATGGAATGGAAGGAATATTGATGGCTCCCAGATTATCTCAACCGGTTTGGGAGAGAGCGCGGAAATAATTGCCTGATCCGTAAGATGTCCCTTTCCGGTCGCGGCAAGACTGCCGTATAGCGTTACTCTATAAGAATGTGAAGCGGCATTTGCAGCAGCAAACCTCCTGGCAGCAACATTCGGACCCATTGTATGGCTGCTGGACGGGCCCATTCCTACTTTATAAATCGTCTTAATTGTTTTCATAGTTATTTTTTCACAAACACCTTAAAAGGTATGTCCAGAATTCCGTATTCCGAGGTCACCCGTATTATATCCCTGGTCAACCCCAACGGCAGATTTTTAGTATCTACAACCAAAAGAATCTCACGATCTTTTGAAACCTCCTTAAGCTCCTCTATTCCGTCAACGACAAATTCCGGATAAAGCAGATCTGCATTGAAAGGTTTTTTTCCTTTATTAAGAATCTTAAATTTAGCTCTGGCCCTACGGCCTTTCGGCACAGAACCCATATTAATCTCTGCCGGAGAATAGGCCAATATCGGATCATCCGATTTAGGAATAACTTTTATGGAAACAGGAAAAACATATTCTCCTCCGTTACTTTTGAAAGTAATTTCATTCTTATAAGTATCGGGAAGAAGCTCCCTTGTCATTGCTCTTATATAAATGGGCCTTTTCTGTCCGGCTCTTAACTCCGCCTGATCTTCACAGAGAAGCCAATCAGGATACTTTATCTCAACCGATAAAATTCCTGAACCCAGATTTTCAATGCCGAATTTTTCAAGAGGATTGCTGCCTCTTTCCACTTCACCAAAATCAAACCCCTTGCTGTCGACCTTCAAAACAGGGTCGTCCTTGCCTTGTATAACGGTAGCAAAAGCAGGCAGAGAATTTGAAGTTGCAGACATATGGGCAGAAAAAGTTATTGTACACTTATAATCTCCGGGTGGAAGATTAGCCGAGTCTATTTCAAATTTAACTTCCGCAGACTGTCCCGGAGATAGCGTAAGATCTCCTTTCAGCACCTTAACCCAGGGCTGCCCTGCAGAGATCCTGCCCAAAAAAGGAGACTGTGAGACATTTATTACTCCAAGTTCAACAACTTTTGATTTTGGCCGCGTAATAACACCAAAGTTAACATTGGCATCCGAAAATTCAAGTTCGGCAAAAACCGGAGAAACTAAAAATAGACATAACAGGAACAAACAAAAAAAGACTTTCCTTAACAGCATCGTATCATCCCCTAAAAACCTTGATTCTTCAACTATGAATAAACTGCGAAAACACTATATATTTCCATGTGTAAAAAGACAATCCTTCCCTGATATACAATATTTTTGCAATATTCAGGCGTTAACGCCCCACTATAAAACGATTAATCATCAATTATGACGTGTATTTTCATTTTATTTAATAATAATACCGGCCAACGTTAAAAAATATCATCCGAGTCTCTGCCGGTCAAGAGAGCGGTAATGCAGTGCTTCTGCAACATGTTCCAGGCAAATCTTTTCCGAAACGTCCATATCGGCAATAGTCCGTGCCAATTTTAATATTTTGCCGTGAGCTCTTGCAGTCAATTCCAGACTTTCCATGTTCTTATACAATAAATTTGCGGCATCTTTTTCGCAAATACAATAAGCTTCAACTTCTTTAGGAGACAAATCTCCGTTAAGTTTGGAAATCTTCCTTTTTTCCGAAGTTCTTGCCAACTGAATATTACGGCAATCAAGTACTCTTTTTCTTATATCAAACGACGATTCCTGATTTTCCTTTCCGTAAAATTCAGAAACCGAAAGCCTCGGAACTTCCAAATGGATATCAATTCTATCCATAATCGGTCCGGAAACACGGCCAAAATATCTTTTCACATTTAAGTCGGAACAATCGCAACGCTTCTTTTTGTCTCCATAAAAACCACAAGGGCATGGATTCATTGACGCCACAAGCATAAAATTTGACGGATAGCAGAAAGAATGCTGCGCTCTCGAAACAACAACTTTTCCATCCTCCATTGGCTGGCGAAGCATTTCAATCACGTTTCTTTTGAACTCCGGAAGCTCATCTAGAAAAAGAACCCCCTTATGGGCAAAACTAATCTCACCTGGCATAGGCAATGGTCCGCCACCAACAAGCCCGGCAAAGGAAGAAGAGCAATGGGGGGATCTGAAAGGCCTTTCCCTGACAATTGGGTAATCACGGTCAAGCATTCCGCGTACACTGTATATACGCGTAACCTCAAGCGCCTCTTCAAATGAAAGAGGCGGCAAAATAGACGGCAGCCTCTTGGCCAGCATAGTTTTCCCTGACCCCGGAGGACCTACCATCAAAAGGTTATGACTTCCGGAAGCGGCTACCTCCAATGCCCTTTTGGCTGCAGAGTGTCCCTTAATGTCAGCAAAATCAAGCTCGGAATCATTACTGTTTACACAGGAAGGTTTGTAATCCGATTTGCCGTCAACAAATTTCGCTGAACCTGTAACAACATCGACGGCATCTCTCAAGTTATTCACCGGGCATACTTTGATATTTCCGGCAAGCAGAGCCTCATCTTTATTTTCACATGGAACGATAAAAACCGCATCCTTTTGTTTGGAGACTTCAAGTGCCATCGGCAATATGCCGTCAACTTTTCGCACCAGACCGTCTAATGAAAGTTCTCCCACTACAAAATAGCGCTCCAATTCAAGCGGCTCTATCGAGGTATTGGCCACAAGAATTCCAATGGCAATGGGGAGATCAAACATAACGCCTTCCTTACGCCTGTCTCCGGGAGCAAGATTTACCGTCACTCTTCCGGAAGGAAATCTGTATCCCGAGTTGTTTATTGCAGACCGCACTCTTTCTTTTGATTCGCTTACCGCTTTATCGGGAAGCCCGACAATTGACACGCACGGAAGGCCCGAGGCAATATCTACCTCAACCCTGACACTGTAGGCATCAATACCCAAAACAGACATACTCGAAACGAAAGAAAGCATATTTACCTCCCAAGGCAAAAAACGTATAGCCGTCAATTAAAGTCTAAAACAAAGATATTAAGAAACAAAGAAAAGAAAGTAAAAATAAGCACACTAAATGTAAAAAATATGTAACATCCGCAGAAAAACAACGGTATAACAGTCACTGAAAAAAAACAGCAAGCAGGGATCATCAAACAAATAAGAAATAATAATATTAGAGCAAGGGAAACTCGAGGCTAAAAATGGCGTCAAAACAAACCATCTCCATAATACTGATATCGATAGCCACATTTTTTACGGGCTATCTGGTTTCGCTTGCCATGATAAGCACGTCAATGAACTCAATGGGAGATTCCTATATATGGTCGGACAAAAAAAATATAACAGGAATTGTCGTTGATAAAAGTGATAAAGAACTCACTATATCACTTTATGACGGAGAAAAAAAGCATATTCATATAAGCCCCAAAACACAGATATACCTCCTGGGCTCAACCGAGATACAAACCGGTATGAGAATTAAAGTATATCATAAAGACGATGATGGCCAGAAAGATGAAATAACGGCAATTTTTATAAAAAACCTGGATTTTATAGAACCCAAAAATAATCATGCTAAAAGCTCAAACGGCTCAGATCCGTTTAAACCGGCAATCGTCGAACCACCTCCGGGCTTAAATGAAACCGGCATAAAAAGCGATGCCCCCCAACAAGACAATAAGGACAAAAAAGAAATTTTTTAAAAAGCATCCTCTATATGTTCAATCCTCTTTTCCGGCAGTGTTACAGCAATAACATCAAACCTGCATACAGAATCGACATTGCCCTTTCTTTGAAGATAGCACAAAGCACTTTTTCTTATTTTTTCCTGTTTTTTATAAGTCACAGCCTCCTGAGGCAGTCCGAACCGTTCTCCGGTTCGGGTTTTTACCTCGACAAAAACAGTACACTTTTTAAAATCGGCGATAATATCTATTTCACCATATCTGGTTTTGAAATTTCTTTCAATGATTGTATATCCTGCGGCCTTAAGAAAATCGGCAGCCGCCAACTCGCCCTGTTGACCTTTGCTAATATTAGTATTTTCCATAAAACTAGCGGTCAATGGGACTGTCCAAAAAAAGTATCTTGCCGCCTTTCGGCATCAGCATAAACGAGAACTGCCCCCCTCTTTCAATAAAGCAAGCGTCATCATTCAGTTTGTCGCATGCAGAGGTCCCCTTGGGAACCGGTATTTCAACCAGAGCGGCAGCGGCGCTGTTATTAAAGACAACCATAACCTGTTCTTTTTTATATGTTCTCAAATAGGCATATATTTCTCTGTCATCATCCATCACAACAGGCTTAAATTCTCCTAGTTGCAAAGCCTGTGACGAATTGCGCAGCGATATCAGAAGCTTATAATAAGAATACATCTGCATGTCAGGTGCGACTTCATCAACAACTTCCCGTTTCCCGCCATCGGGCAGAAAAACCTCATCTTTATACTTAATATCGTTCCAGAGCATCGGTTTGCGGCAACACGGATCATTTGCGCCCCACATGCCGACTTCGTCTCCGTAATAGACCATAGGAGCCCCAACATAGGTCATCTGGAACAAAGCCATCAGTTTCTGAATTGAATAATCATATACACCCGGTTTTCTTACATCAAACTTACCTTTAGCAGCCTGAGACCACTGGCAATAATTATTCCAATCCCTGTAATCGATACCTCTTCTATTGAGAATGTGTGACGAAACCCTGGCGGTATCATGGCTGTCGAACAGATTCTGCATCGCATAAGTGTAATCATTGCCATACAAATTGCGAAGCTGTTTAAGATTACTGTCGAAACCGGACACGGACATGCGTTTTCCATTTTTACCGGCAAAAAATTCAGTGGCAGTAAAAGCAAAGTTATAGTTCATCACCGCCGTAAACTCGTCACCCTGAAGATAGGGCCTGTTTACTTCCGGGGTGTCTATGATCTCAGCCGTCATATAGGCATCGGGATTAATAGATTTTACATGTTTGCTCCAGACTTTCCAGAAAGGGTGCTTAACACAAAAAGCCACATCAAGCCTCCAGCCGTCGATACCGTCGGAAACATCTCCGTCGCCGTTAGGATCCATCCATCTTGAAGTAATATCAAAAACATACTTTTTGGGACCGGCTACAATTCCGTTATCGTCTTCACGCCACTCCGGCAGTTCTTTGAAGCCATACCAGGACTCATAGTCAAATTTTGTGCCGAGTTTGGCATCATCCCAGGATTTTACGACAAACCAGTCCTTATACTTAGAATTCTGCTGATTTTTAACAAGATCTTCAAACATCGGGTTTCTGATGCCAATATGGTTAAAAACACCGTCAAAAATTATTCTTATGCCTCTTTTATGGCATTCTTTTATCAGCTTAAGAGCAAGCTTATCGGCAGATGTCCAATGCCAGGTAGCGGGATCCGAGGGCGACTCCGAAGCCATAAGGGCACGGTCTCCTTCCGGATCCGGTCCAAAATTCGGATCCACATGTTCATAGCGGATTGCATCATATTTATGAGAGGAAGGCGAATCAAATACAGGATTCAGATATATCGCCGTGATGCCGAGTTCCTTCAAATAATCAAGCTTATCAATAATGCCCTGGATGTCTCCGCCATACCGGCGTCTCTGTAAATTGTACCATACATCCTTGCCGTTTTCTTTCTCATACGGAAGAAGTTCATACCAGTCACTCCCCCAGGGATGTAAGCTCCAGAGAGATTTTCCGTCATGCGGCCAGGCATTTTTAACCTGTTCGATAGTGGGATCATTGGAAGGATCACCGTTGCGGAATCTCTCGGGAAATATCTGATACCATACAACCTTTTTCGACCATTCAGGAACAAAGGAAGATTTTTTCATTTCAGCAGCCCAACCTTTCGCAGAAAATAAACATACGGCCAACATCACGACAATAAAAAATCTGAACATAAACCCCTCCAGGATTTTTTAATAAAAAATAAGGGGCAGGAAATTCCTCCCCCTTATTGCCTAAAACAAATGTTATTTCTATTTCACAGGAATAAATACACCGGCACGTTTACCGTCCACGGACGCACATATTTTGCCGTTTTTAACAGTCACAGTCTGTCCTGTCATCATATCCTTCATTACCGTTCCATCTTTTATCTGGCTCTCGGCTCTTAAAGGAACTTCTCTGTACTGGCTGTCATAAGCATTGTTCAGAATAACAACCGCTTCCTGCTCCGGGTGATTTCTGCTGAAGGCAAGAATCTTGTCATCCTGCCACATTTCAAGCTGAGTTCCTTCTCTCATCGCGATATTATTATTTCTCACGGAAGACAGGGTCTTGAAATAGTTCAGCATATCAGGATCTTTATTCCATTCCATATCGTTGCGGTTTTCTATCTCACCCATAATGTCACAGCCCCCGTCCATACCGACTTCAGTTCCGTAGTAAATCGTCGGGATACGGTTTATCGTCATCGCAAAAGACAGTGCCAGCTTCATTTTGTCCCTGTTGCCGTCAGCAACACTAAGGAAACGCGGCGTATCATGGTTGTCAAGGAAGACCGACATCATTTCCGGATGATCATATTTGGCATCACACTCTGCAAGACGGTTGGCAATGTTGCGCATACTGCCGTCTTTGGCAAATGTTTCGACCATCGTGAAATGAAGCGGATAATCAAACAGAGAATCCATATCACCCTTCTGGTATTTATTCAGTTTTGAAGGCTCGCCATCAAAACATTCTCCGACAAGGAAGAAATCTTTACCGGCATAATCGTGTACTTCACTAGAGAACTTGTTCCAGAAATCCGCAGGCACATTTTTAACGGCATCAAGCCTGAATCCGTCAATACCCTTGTCGATCCAGAATTTGGAAACATCAAGCAGATATTTATATACTTCCGGATTTTCCTGTGCCAGATCCGGCAGTCCGAACAGCGAACCGTTCTCAGCCTGATAAGGATCATCGAAATCTTTTATATCGCCGATATGATGGAACCAGTCTTTCTTTTCCGGATCCTTATAGAAAGGATGCTCCCAGGCCATATGATTAAGCGGGATGTCAAGAATAATCTTAAGGTCTTTCTCATGAGCCGTGTCTACAAGTTCCTGGAATTTCTCCATGGAGCCGACATGGGCGTCGGTGTCAAAGAAATCTATCGGCCAATAGCCATGGTAACCCTCAGAATCAAAGAACTCTGTCTGGTTTTTCATCACAGGGGTAATCCATACGGATGAGGCGCCGATATCTTTTATATAATCAAGATTATTGATTATTCCCTGAAGATCTCCGCCATGATACTTTTTGTTGTTGGTAAGATCAACATTCATGTTATTTGTCTTGTCGCCATCGGAAAAACGGTCTGTCATTACAAAATAAATAATGTCGTTTCTCCATTTTTCAACCGGTCTGCCGCCGGAAGGATCCGGCATTGAAGGCATTGATGTATCTTTAAGAGTATCAATAAAAGTAGAAAGTTTGCCGTTGTCCCAGATTTTATTACCGGGATCGTCAAGCGAATCGGTAACCTGTTTTACAAAGTCCTTGGCCGTAAAAGGCTGTATCTGCAGCGGAGCACCGTCCGTCCAGCCCTTTTGGCGCAGAGCTTCCTTGTCAAGGGAAAACTCCACACTTGACGATTTGGTGTCGTATTTTATATTCTGAAGAAAATTCTTATCCATCTGACCATTTTCATCTAAGATAGAAAAGTTTTTATCATCGTATCCGCAAAGAGCCATGTTCCATGGTGAAGCTGTCGAGCCGGGAATATTATCCGGAAGCGCCAGTTTACCGCCTTCTTTGCCCAAATTAAGCAAAAGATAGAGATCCAGATGGCCGTTTTGCGCGCCTTCCTTAAGTTCTTTCATTGTAACCTTAAAGGAATACGGTTCCGAAGGAGAGCCTTCCCTGGTTGTAATTGCTGTGATATCCCTGCTGGAATCAAAACCGTCATTAAGCAGATATTGATCACCCACTTTAGACGTTTTTGAGGCGTTTCCGCCCGAAACCATGCCATCCTCGAGCACGGCAAGCGTAGAAGGCGGGGACTGCACGGCAACAGAGCGGGTCTTAGGCTGTGTTTCCGACAAATTATTTTTCTCAGCAACGGGTTCGGAAACCCTGGTTGGCTGTTGGGGCTGTGATTTTTGCTTTTTCTTAACAGGCGACCCGGAGTCCGGCACTGAAATATCAATAGAATCCGATGGAAGCTTAACGGCTTCCGGCCTGACGGCTGCAGAATTTTCCCTGTTATTCAAAGCTACAGAAGAAAATCCGGCGTTGATCATAGAAGAATCTATTTTCATAACAACAAAACCTCCGGCATTCAATAATCTTTCTAAATTATATCACAATACAGCGAGCAAAGAGATTATAGTATTGTAACAAAATTGTTAAATTAAAAACACTTTTGTAAATAATTATCAACCGCTAATTATTTACCGGGAAAACGTCCGGAAATAAACTTGGCAATATCGGAAAGCTGCACTATTTCACGCGATGAGTTTCCACAGCGTATATAAAGCTTTTCCAATTTTTTGCCGCTCTTTGGATCCGACATTCTCACATAAAGCGGCTTGTCGGACTTCAAAATCGTCACGGCACAAAATTCCTTGCCGTCAACAACAGGGAACTCCACGGAAATATTGCCAGACGTAAAATCTACCCCGTACTCGGTATTCAGCAAATTTCTCAAATGCAGCTCAAAGCTGTCCTTATCCGGTGTTTTAAGCGTCGTATAATCGTTCGCAAGTCCGAGAATTTCACCGTTGTCGTTTATGCCGATCAGCAAAACGCCTCCATCCGAATTTCCGAACGCCGAAACAGCCTTCATGATGACTTCCTCCAGACGCGCTTCTTTGCAGCTATTTTTAACATCCCATCTCAATGACGATTTAAACTCAAGAAAAGCGCTTTCTCCTTTAGAGATAAATTTTCTCCAGGAGTCGGGGTCGTCTGGCAAATCAAACGTTTGAGGCGCAAGAACCTTCTCATTCTTATGCAGAAACAAGATCAGAAAAAACATCACAAAACCCAGTATGGTGATGCCGATAGAAATAGGCAAAAAAACCGACAACTGTGAAGGACCTCCGGGGCGTGTAATCAGCTTTTCATAAACTATAATGCCTACATGCGCACCAATACTGATCTTAGAGGGTTTAATTGCATAAACAATCCCTTCTTCAGTTATTATGCGTGCCGATAATCCGGAAGTGGGCCCCTGTCCCCAATCTTTTATAACTGAAACAAGCGAGTCGGAAGACAGCTGTTCAGATACGGACGTTCCCGAATATAAACTCATAACCTTTGAATCCGGTCTTATCATAAATATCTGGGAGCAATTCGAGTGAAACATCGTTTTAAAACTTTTGGCGACATCATTAAGAAGAAAATCAATCGAAACTTTATACACAAGTTTGTTTTGACGCCATTGCGTAGCACACGAAATCATGTTTGAGCCGGACTCATTAGCACGTTTTGAAAACTCCCAATACAGACTCTGTTCCCATGGCAAAAGCTCATCATCAGGGAGAAGAAGATCTTCCGGAAAAAGTTCCGGCAGCATCCCCTGCCACCTGTCCTTAATCTTAGCATCGGCATCAAAACGAATCCACGAATATTCCTTTCTATTCTGCAGACTGTTATAAGATACGGTGAGGGACTCCCAGTTATCCCCTTTTCGTGTCAATTCTAAAAACTGGCCGGAAGAATTTGAAAAAGAAAAACCGCTAATCTGAGGGTATTGAGTAAAAAGGGGGATCACAATTTTAAAAAGCCGCTCCTGTTCATCAATACCGATAACTTCACCCAGCGACCAGAGCCTGAGAATTGACAGATTATCCGTAGCCGGTTTTACAAAACTCTCAATCTTTTCATCAACATCGTCAAGCTGCATTGAAACAGCTTCAAGCGCAAAGTTCCCTCCACGGTTAAAAACAGTCTTTATTAAAACAACAAAAGTCAAACCGAGGATAGCAATAATCAGAGACAGAGTCATTAACATTATATTCTTCTTTGACAGTTCTTTTACAATGTTTGTTTTCAAAAAACAAATCCTCCGGAGTATTAGTAAATTATTTGCGCATACTACTTGTATAAAATATAATAAGGTGCTTCAGAGCGTCAAAAAAGTCTTTTTAGTTATTATCATTGCGGGCTTGAGCCGCAATCTCAAAACAACGAAAAAAATCATAGATTGCGGCTCAAGGCCACAATGACTTGTTGCCAAGAGACATCTCTTAAGCTTTTTCAAAAGTAAAGCAAAGTTACTGACAGTCTGAAATATTTTAAAAGCTAGAATAACGTTCCTTAAGTTAAGGAAGGATTCCTTCACGTCCGGGAGGAAAAAAAATGCAACCGTTGAACTTCTAACCCTGAATCCGCATAAAGTAATACCAAATAATCGGATTTAACAGTATTTTATAAACCCGCTAATAATTTCCGGCATAAATTCTTTATGAAAAAAATTTTAGTAATAGGCGGGGCTACAATAGATTTAAAAGCCTCTCCTAAAAAAACTCTTCTCGAAGGAACTTCCAATATCGGCAGTATTTCACTTTCACTCGGAGGAGTAGCGTTTAACATTGCAAGGAATCTTGCTTCATTACAGTTTCCGGTATCTTTTATTTCATCGGTCGGCAAGGATTTCTACGGAGAAAAAATCATCGAGGAATGCGGAAAATTCAAAATAGATTATTACAATATATGTTCAGAAAAAACGACGGCGATATATGATGCAGTATTATCTCACACGGGGGAACTTGCAGTTGCTATCGCAGCAATGGATATTTTTGAAGATATTACCCCTGCAGCCATAGAGCCTTTTTACGGACAAATAAAGTCATCACGAATGGTCGTCTGCGATACAAATATACCATTGACAACTATTGAAGCTATTGCGAATGTTTGCCGGAAAAACAGTATTGAATTAATGATAGATCCTACAGCTGAGGATAAATGCCACAAGCTAAAAAATGTAATGCACTGTATAGATTATCTCTCGCCGAATGATGAAGAACTTGAAGTTCTGTCCGGCATGAATGTAAAAAATATGACGGCTCGCGAAAAAGCAGCGAGAAAACTTCTTGGGAAAGGAGTCCGAAATGTAATCGTTTCATGCGGTGAAAACGGAGCTGTTTTTGTAAACGCAGACCGGACGATTATAGAAAACGCCTTCAATGTCCGGGCTGTAGACGTCACCGGAGCCGGTGACTCCCTGATTGCCGCTGTCATAGGCGGAATACTGGACGGCGAAAGCCATAGAGAAGCTTTATTATCAGGAATTGCCGCAGCATCCGCAACCATACAAAAAAGTGAATCGGTGCATCCCGACTTTTCCAAAGAACTGATAAAAAAATATAAGGAAGATTTCATAAATGAAACTCGATAAATTGCCTGTAAAAATAGCCGATGATGTTGAAAAAGCTCTCAAAAACGGAGAACCTGTCGTTGCTCTGGAATCAACAATAATATCCCATGGAATGTCCTATCCGTTTAATGTGCAGCTTGCCACCGAGGTGGAGGAGATAATCCGCAACAACGGCGCAACTCCGGCAACGATTGCCATTATCGACGGAATAATACGCATCGGCATAACAGAACAGGAAATCGAACTCATCGCCACAAACAGAAGTATGAGAAAAACAAGCAGGCGTGATATACCGATTGTCGTTTCCGAAAAAGGATTCGGAGCTACAACGGTTTCGGGCACAATGTTTTGTGCCTCGCTTGCAGGAATTAAAGTTTTCGTTACCGGAGGAATAGGCGGAGTACACAGGGGAGCCGCAGACTCTTTTGACATTTCGTCAGATCTTACGGAGCTTATTCTCAGCCCTGTTGCAGTAGTATGCGCAGGAGCTAAGTCAATACTAGATCTGGAACTGACTCTGGAGCGCCTCGAAACCTCAGGGATTCCGGTAATAGGGTATCAGACCGATGAATTTCCGGCCTTTTACTCACGCGAGAGCGGGCTGCCGGTTGATCTTAACGCATCATCACCGCAGAAAATCGCTGAAGTAATGAAAACAAAATGGGAACTCGGAATGCATGGAGGCCTGGTAATTGCCTGTCCGATACCGGAGGAAGACGAGATTCCTGCCGAAGAAATGAATAAATTCATAAAAAAAGCTTTAAAAGAAGCCGAAAAGGAGAACATCAAAGGCAAGTATGTTACTCCGTTTATGCTGCAGGAAATACATAACCAAACAAGAGGCAAAAGTGTGGAAGCAAATTGCTCGCTCGTAAGAAACAACGCAGTAATAGGCAGTGCCATTGCCAGGCACTACAGCCGTCTGATGAAGGAAGGCGTATAAATTATGTTTAACAAAACAGTCATTGCGATGATTCATGTAGATCCGCTTCCGGGCACACCGTTATGGGGCGGCTCTATGAAAAAAGTTTTGGATAAAGCCGTAAAAGAGGCGTTGCTTTACAAAGAATGCGGCGTTGATATGGTAGCCGTTGAAAATATGCATGATACACCGTATCTTAACAGAAACGTCGGCCCGGAAATATCCGCCTCAATGGCCGTTGTCGGATACGAGGTAAAACGGGCTTCTTCCCTCCCCTGCGGAATCCAAATACTTGCGGGAGCAAATAAAGAGGCGCTTGCATGTGCATTTGCCGCCGGTCTTGATTTTATCAGGGCGGAAGGTTTTGTTTTTTCACATATAGCCGACGAAGGGCTGATTAACAGCTGCGCCGGAGAACTGCTCAGGTACAGATCATCCATCGGTGCAAATGAAATACCTGTTTTTACCGACATAAAAAAGAAACATTCCAGTCATGCCATTACAAGCGATGTTGATATTGCAGAGACGGCAAGGGCAGCAGAATTTTTCCGTTCCGACGGCGTTATCATCACCGGGCGCTCAACCGGACTGCAAGCCGATCTGGAAGAAATAAAAACAGTAAAGCTAAGCATCGGTATCCCGGTCTTAGTCGGTTCAGGAGTCACAATAGACAATGTCGGCAGCTATTTGAATATCTCCGATGCAATAATAGTAGGCTCTTGGTTTAAACATGAAAGCAAATGGCAAAACCCGATAAATACGGACAAGGTAAAGTTATTTATGGAAAAAGTGAGAAAACTGCGTAAATGAGTCTGCAGGAGCATCGGAAAAATTCACCGGAAACAGTAAGTGTAACCATCGCCGTTGTCAGCGATTCCAAAACAGCCGGCAACGATGTGTCCGGCAAACTGATTTCAGAGCTGCTTAAAGAAGCCGGACATAATGTTGTTGATACCGTCTTTATAAAAAACAGTGAAACCGACATAGAAGAAACCATAAAAAAAACATCGCCCGCAAATGCCCTCATCCTCACCGGAGGAACAGGAATCTCTGCCCGTGATATAACAGCCGAAACGGCACAGCGCCTTTTCTCAAAAACGATCGACGGTTTCGGCGAACTGTTTCGCATGCTGAGCTTTAATGAAATCGGCCCGGCGTCTATAATGAGCCGTGCCTCCGCCGGAGTATACCGTAAAAAAGTTATTTTTTGCCTTCCCGGATCCCCTAAAGCCGTAAAACTTGCAATGGAAAAAATAATAATCCCTGAAATCGGACATATTGTCGAGGAGCTGGAAAAATAAAGAACGGAGTATAACCCCAATGCCAGATACTTCCACAAGGATGCTTTCGGTTGATGAAGCTCTTTCTACCTTGCTTAGCTATGCAAAAGAGATAGAAGAAACTGAAGAAGTACCTCTCATACAGGCAAACTCAAGAATAACCTCTGAAGAGCTGTTCGCTAAAATAAATGTACCGGGATTTGACCGTTCGGCAATGGACGGCTACGCACTGAAATTCAGTTCAATTGAAAAGGCTTCAAAAGAAAATCCGGTTGCCCTGGATATCGTAGACGAAATTTTTGCCGGCTCACCGGCAAAAACCAAAATAGAAAAAAATACCTGCGCTTATATTGCTACCGGAGCAAAAATTCCGCCAGGCGCGGACACTGTAGTGATGATAGAAGATACTGTTACGGAAAACAAAACTGCCGTTTTCAAAAAACCGGCCTCAAGACCGGGAGAAAACATCGCCCTGATAGGCGAAGATATAAAAAAAGACAGTAAGATTCTGGAAAAGGGCGTGACAATCAATCCGGCAACAATCGGAGCAATGGCTGCACTGGGAATGATCAGCGCTAAAGTATACAGAAAGCCGGTCTGTGCGGTTATATCCACCGGCAGTGAACTTAGAGAACCGGGGGAAGAACTCGAAGAAGGACAAATATACAATATCAACAGTTACACGCTAGAGGCACTCCTGCAAAATTCATCGGTATACCCGTACCCCCAAATAGTCCGTGACAAGGAAAAAGACGTCATAAAAGGCATAAATGACTGCCTGTTCGCCGACCTTATAATAATATCAGGCGGAAGCTCCGTAGGCAAGCTTGATATCGCCGCAAAGGTAATACATGAGATATCTGAAGTTATCTTTCACGGAATTTATATGAAACCCGGGAAACCGACAATATTTGCCAGACTAAAAAACAGCCTTATTCTGGGAATGCCCGGAAATCCGACTTCATGCCTTTTCAATACTTACAAATTTATCATTCCTATGCTGCAAAAAATGGCAAGGAAGCCTGCGTTGCAAAATAAACAGATGCTCAGGCTTACAGAAGACGTGACAAAAACAACAGACAGGCATCAATTTGTAACAGTATCGATAAACGGAGACGAAGCTACCCCAATATTCAAAACTTCAAGCGCAATCACGAGCATGCTCCGGGCCGACGGATATATGGAACTTGCCGACGATATTAAAACCATAAAAAAGGGGGAAACGGCAAGTATCACCAAACTCCAATAGTAAGGTTCCATAATACTTATAAATAAGGTTCCTGACCGGCCATTAAATACTTTTTCACAGCAGCAGTGGTCTTTCCCGCAGATCTATAGCCATATTTCTTATTAACCAGTTTCCCCGGCGACAGTAAAAAGATAAGTGCCCTGCTGTTAACGCTGTCATCGTCGTTAATATAGTCCACAGGAATTTTCCCATAAACATCCTTTGTGTTCAAATCAGAACCGTTATCAAGCAGCATTTTTGCTATATATAAAGATTTTGCCGAATCCTTTCCCTGCACATAGTGAAGGGGAATCCGGTTATATTTATCGCGCAAATCAATCCGGTAAGGCTGGTTTTCCAACAGGCTCCTGACTCTGTCGATATCCTGTCTCTGGACAGCCCGGTGAAGTTCGGTTTCGGATTTAAAAAAAACATAGGCAATATTCAGCAAAAGAAGAAAAGCAGCCAATATTAAAACAATAAAGTAAAACCCGTCGGCAGTAGACGGTTTATAGGATTCATAACCTTTTAAAGTTTCCAGAAGAGCGATATTTTTTGGTAAAAAGTTCTGCTTTAGCAGTGAGCGTTCGGAGTCATCATGAGCTTTTATGGCAAACGGCACATCATTTTTTTCAAGAATTTTTTTTAGATGTCTCAGTTCGGTTGCAGAGACTCCCTCCGCAATCACAACCTCACAGCATTTATCGGATTTATAATACTCCTCCAACTCCTCCCTGGTAAAAAAAGAGTCGAGCTTTTCCAAAGACCCCTCATTATCGCAAAGTCTGGTGAGAAAAACGTCAAATTTCAAAGCTTCGTTTTCAATGTTTTCTCTATCCTTTATCCGACCGCCATTTCCGGCAGGTGCCCTTTCCGTTGCCTGTTCCTGCAGCTCCGCTGCGTCACAATTTCCCGTATTACCGAAATTATGTTTATTGTCATCCAATTCTTTACACCACCGTAACTGCCGTTGAGTCGGCTGAAGCATAATCCGTAAGTTTCACTGCAAACTGACGGCCGAGTTCTTCTATGCGCATACGATCAAAATAGTCCGACGGAGCATAAATAACAGCAATAATATTTCTGGTAGAGGAACTCAGTTTTGCCTTCATGGAATCCTTGACCGGATTTCCCAGCGGCTCTGAATCAGCAGATGCCGAGCAAATAAGTCCCTTCAAATCTATTACCTGACCGCCGCTGTTAAATACATACGACTCACCCTCCAGTCCCTTACGCAGAATTAATGAAGAGCCTACTATGTCACTGTCCAGCATTGAAATAGGCAGTCCCGAAAAAAGAGAAAAATAATTATTTATATCAACAAGATTGTTTATATACGGAAACCGCTCTTCTCTGGCCGCCTGAGCAAGATACTCGCTCGCGGGTTTGTTTCTACCCGTCGGCTTGAAGCCGCCGTTCTTAAGCATCGCCCTAACGGCCTGTTTCAGCCTGTCCGGCGGGAATTCCTGACTTCGCCTAACATCTACAAGTTTGGCCAGCTCGTCAGTCTGCGTGAAATCGGATTCGCGCATCACAACATTATCGGCAGTGATAATACCGGCAATTAAGCCCAAGTCTCTGCACTCATTAACAACATCCATAAAACAATTGCTCCCGGAATTACAAAATTTTGTCCATTATATCATAATGAGAGTGCTTCTGCAAAAGATTATGCGTAATTCATGATACTTACCACAGGCAGGATTATTGCAAAAACATGCAAATTACATTATAATTTTCCAAGTAAAAAAAATACAAGAATCAAAGGAGTAAAATCATTGAACACAAGAAAAATAATCAACATAATATTTTTGGCATTAATATCGCTTTTACTGCCGTACGGCTGCAGTTCAGGCGACTGTGAAAGAATGTTCAACAACACACAAAACCCCATTCCTCCGGTAAGGCAAAAACAGGCCATAGCGGTAAAAGTAATCTATTACGACGGAGTGCCGATAACAGGCGTACTGATGCAGATTCCCGGAATGGAAAAACTGACTGACGCAAACGGAATGATCAATTTTGAATATTATGCGGAAAACGGCACGGAAATAGATTTTTTATTCTCAAAAACAAACCATGTCATAGAGCAGGGAAAAATAATCATCGGCCAAAATACGACGCTGCTTCCAGACGGAACCCATCTTTACAAACTTGAAGTAAAAGGATATATACCGCTCACAGCCGCGGGCATAACCGGACGCCCAAGTTCTTTGACGGAGCTTGCCGGCCTGATGTACCAGCCTGAGGATATGGAAGTTAGCAAAGACGGCAATACAATATACATATCGGACAAAAATCCCAAAGCTATAAGAAAAATAACGATAGATCCTTCGAACCCGGATGCGAAAAATATTTCCACAATAATTACAACCCCGGAACAGTGTGACGGTATAGCCGTAACAGGTGATGAGAAATATATGTACATCGTTTCCGGCAAAAACATCTACAAGTATGCAATACCGGACGGAAAGACCGGCAAAGCGGAGCCGCTGCTCATAGCCACATTTACCGATAAGCCGTTCGACCTGACGCTTTCGGATGACGATTCTTCGCTGTACGTTTCATTTAAAATCCTCATTTCCGATCCGAACGCCATCATAAAGCTGAATGCCAACACCGGGGAAAGAGATCTCTCCTTCATCCCCAATGTATCTTTCTCTCAGCCTTCCGCGATGGCATACGCGAAAAACTCAAACATGCTGTACGTTGCAGACAGCATAAACGGACGCATTCTCAGGCTTAATGCCGCTACCGGGCAGAATGATACAACTTTCAACGCACCTTATGATGAGCCGCTTGCCCTGAAACTGTCAAAGGACGAAACGACGCTCTACGTTTCCTACAAAGACACAACGTCATTTTCAGGTTTAAATTCTCTTATAGGAAAGATAAATACGGTTACCAACGCCAAAACGGCAATAATAAATTTGGGGCAGGACAGCTTCAAACCGAATCAGCCGCCGAATTCTTTTCTGGGAGCCGCGTCACATATATATTCACTGGGACTGTCGCCGGATGAAAAAACACTGTATGCCTGCGATAACTGGGACGGTACGGTTATGAAAATAAACATCGCCGCAATCCCCAGTAATGACGCCTCAATATTCGCCGGATGGAGCACGTCCTACGTTGACGCGCCGGTAAGGATTCCTTTATTCAATGAGCCGGAAGGCATAGCTCTTTCTCCGGATGAAAAAACGCTTTATGTGGCCGATCCCAAGAACAGTCAAATAAAGAAAGTCAATCCGGCAACCGGTGAAGTCAGTACTTTCGTTTCATCACTCGATTACCCCACAGGCCTGGCAATGTCAGACGACGGAACAATGCTTTACTATGCCGAGACCAATCTCGGCATAGTAAAAAGAATAAATGTCTCCACGGCACAGATTGACACGTCGTTCGAGGTATCGGGACTGCTTGCGCCGACAGGAATGACCCTTTCCAAAACCGACGGAGGCAAGTATCTGTATGTCAGCGAAACCGGCACATTTTTCGACACTAACGCACTCATAACCAGAATCGACACCGCTGCAGGTTCGGTAGATCCATCCTTCAGCTTCGCCGCTTCTTCTACAGGTCTTTCCGGAATAGCCATTTCATCGGACGATAAATATCTCTATGTATCGGATTCCAACAGTGCGTCGATATTAAAAATAGACACCGCGACAGGACTTGACGAACCGTCGTTTATTGTTTCCGGACTCAGCGTGCCGACCGGATTAACGATATCTTCGGATGATTCGTGTATTTTTGTCCTTGACATCGATATGAGCGGTGAATTCAAAACTACAATCAAGCAAATATCAGCACAAAACGGTAGTATAATCAGCATTTTACAAATACAATACTGGCCGGAAATAGCCAATCTGGAATTTTTTGAAAGTCCCACAATAGGTCTCGGACTTGCGATAACCAAAAACAGCTCACGGATATATCTGGCAAACCAGAATACGGAAGTAATTCAAATGATACTGGCATCAGAGCCATAGCAAAAAGAAGGCGGGATAATCTCCCGCCTTTTATTTACCCGCTGAAAAAAGGCAGCAAGAACGGCATGGCATATATGAAAAAACTTGACAAAAAGAAAATTATTACACTTTGTATAATTGCTTTTATCTGTATTTTTATATTTCTGGCCGTTTGCCTGCAGGAAAGCATTTTAAACGCAATGTCCAAATGGCTTACGGTAAATAAACCGGCCGAAAAAGCCGACGTAATCGTCGTTATGGGCGGAGCGACCGAACGCAGGATCCCTTTTGGAATAAATCTTTATAAAAAAGGCGCCGCCGAAAAAATAATATTCATCTCCGGACTTAATGACAAATGGAGGCTGAAATGCCGGGAAAAATATGGAGTTCCGCTGCTGGACTGCGAGGTTATAAAAATAATCGCCGAAAAAAACGGACTCCAGGATAACAATTATGCAATCATAGAAAACTCGCTGAGCACTCTTGACGACGCGGAAAAGCTAATGGATTATTATAAAAAAAATCCGTTCGGCAGCGCCATAATCGTCACCGATTCGCTTCATTCGCGAAGAACGATGAACTGCATGAATTCCGTATTCAAAAAATCAGGCGTAAAACTATACTCAAATCCCATCCCGATAGAAAAGGAAATAGACATGTTCTCGGACCGGCATGATTATTATGTCTATGTAGTTGACGAATATATCAAATTTTTCTTTTACAGTGTAGGCTTTAAAAAATCAGACTAAGAACAGGCCGTGAATTACATCCGTATGCGCCGTTAAGCCGGATATTCGCTCACTTGACGTAGTCACGCTCAATGTCATTAAGTTAAGAGAAAATGGTTTCTCACAGAGAAGAAGAGAACACAGAGAGGTTTTAACTGGCATTTATCCTCCGTGGCCTCTATCCCTCTGTGAGAGATCCGAAGATGTCAAAATAGGCTATGAAAAATACTAACTTAATGACATTGAGTCATGTTACGCCTCACTCGTATAAATTGCCTTTGACTTAACAGCTTCACCGGTTTGAATTGATTATTATTTATTAAGATGAACGGAAAACCATAATCTGACTGCATGCACAAAAAAAAAGCACAGCCCATACCGTGCTTGTTTACCATATTTTTATAAGGTTATTATTTAGAGCCCGCTTATAATCACTTGAATTAAATACTAAATATAACTTCTAAATTTGATATTCTTCTTTTAAAACCGCTTCTAAAGGAATAATACTCGCAGGATTTTTCCTGTATTCCTCTCCTGCTTCATCCAATTCCGCCAACTCTTCTTCTGTTAAATCCGTTTCTATTGCCACTTTTTCATTTTCCAGATATTCTGCATACGGAATACTGTCCTCATACAGACATCCTCCGCAAAAGTCTATATCCTGCGGCCATATTACACAAGTATCCCCATTTGCGCTTACTCGTTTAAAGAAAGCAGGATTTTCAAGGGGTTTAAAGATGCCACCCCTAAAAGCATATTCTTTAAAATCCGCTACTTTTATTTCTCCGTTTTCAAACGTAAGTTTCAGTTTATAATCATCCAAGGCTTCAGCCTCTATAATTGGCTTAATTAAAATACACATAACGAAAGTTCCTGTAAAATTGTCGAAGTCCTTCTATTTAAACAATTTCACCGCTTTCAGCATACATATATTCTAAACTTACAGCTCAATATATTGTTCTTTACATACAAATTCAACAGTTCGTCGTGATTTTAAAGTAAGTTTATTCAAAATGGCTTCTATCCGCACCGAATCGTACTCTGATTGCTTTATATGTATAAGAAGTGCTCTCACAGCGTCAATATCTTTTTCTTTTTTATACTGAGGTATCCGAGTTGGATTGGCAAGCAATTTCTGCAAAACATATGCCGCCGGTTCCGGCACGGTAACAATAAAACCACCGCAATCCAGTTTAAGCGGATAGTCACTAAGCATATTGATAATCCTCAATCCTTCCGCCTTTATACCGATACTTGGTATCTCATAAACATGCTGTGTTCCGCTGCCGACCGTCCTTGTCAAAAATTCAAGTTCCAATAAATCTTCTTTTATAAACTTTCCAACACCGGATGTTGGGTGAACAACGTAGCTATAACCGTTCTCAATAAGAGCATTCGTGATATTGATCTTGTTTCTAGGTCTATGGATATTTTCATATAAAAAATCAATATCTCTAGTCCGCAAATTTGGCATAAAGCCTGTTTTAAAGTAATAAGAATAAATATATTCCGCCCAACTACCAACGAGCATAATATAAGGTAAAAGACCCTTATCATCAAAAATTTTGATTGTCTCCCAAAAAGCTCCCTCCTGCCTTGCATCCATTACTTGACCACCTTTGCGATTAGCTTCAATTCGTTTTTCAAATTTTTCACCAACCACTGCAAATGCCTACGCTTATCAATATCGTTCTGAACATCACGCACCTTATTGATATCCTTGCCTAAATAATCACTTATAACTTTATTTCCGTCGCGATAGACAAGATAATAATAATTGCCGCTCTTCTTGCTTTTTTTAACAATGCTTCCTTTGGGGAGTGCGGAAATTTCATGTAAGTATTGATTTTGCATCATAAGATTACGCTCTTTTTCTTCACGCAACATGCCTTCAATCACGCTCATACTATCACCACCAATAATTCTCTTAATACCATTTTACCCAACATTTATCTTTTTGTCTACAGTTTGTTGGGTATTAATTAATACAAATTTTATAGTCTTTTATTAATAAAGCCGCCAATAAAAAAGCACAGCCAAAACCGTGCCTGCATTGTCATCCTCGCGAAAGCGGGGATCCATATTCGGAAAATTTATCACAGAGAATACGGAGTTTTGAGAAAGATTACACTTGTAATGAAATTAGAACCTTTTTAACATTTTTGCCGGACAGAAAAGTCTCTCACCCGGCAAATTGAAATTCTATCCTTTTTCATTTTTCAAATATTCCGCATGACTACCGTTTTTATTTAGGCCTATGAGAAAGACTAAAAAAACGTGTGTCTGCCATTGTTATGTTTTCATAACAATGGCAAAATGCAGTTCTTTGCAATCTATTTATTGCTATCAAACGTTTTTTTTGTTAAACTACTATAAAATAGGTATGATAAGAGGTATTGCGATGAAGACTGACGCTTTACTAAGGAAAGAAGGCATGCGTATTTTGTCCGACAATTTAGGATTAATTGAAGCGGAACGCTTTATTGCCTTGATAATTCGTGAGCCTTTCGATTATACCGAATGGCAGAGAAACCTATATAATGATATGCCGCTTGAGAAAATATGCAAAAAAGCAGACGAATTTGGGAAAAAAACACATAAATCCAAGCCCTAATCAATATTATACCCTTCCTCTAAAACAATATCTAAAGGCGTAAAACTTGCCGGATTTTCCTCATATTCCTTTATCCCTGCCTCTATAATTGCCAATTCTTCTTCTGTAAGGTCCGTTTCTATAATCGGCGGATTGTCTCCAAAAAACTGTTTTCTGATGCAATCGACTAACACCGGATATAAATTTTCAAAGCTTTTATCGGAAATACTATTGACAAGCATAATAAAATTTTCTTTTAATGGCGTCATTTTCCTATTCCTCCCTTTTTATAAGCCTGCCCTCTTGGAATTATCTCTAAAACCATTATTTCACCATCTTTTATACAGAAAATAATTCTATAATCCCCAACACGACAGCGGAAATTCTTTGTTCCCGTAAGAGGTTTAATATCCCCCTTTGGCGGGTCTAATCTCAAAAGAAATAAAGCCTTTGCAATACTCGTCTTGTGAGGCTCATTCATTTTAGAAAAAGACCTCTTGGCTTTTTTAGACAAATTTACCTGCATGGTATTTCCCTCAATTATAGCATATTCAATAACTTTTAAAATCATTCTACACTATATTTATTGCAAGGAATTTAAGAAAATGCGGCATATGTAATCTTTTCCTAAACAAGCTGTTAAAAATTGAGCAAAAGTTATCCACATATGTAAAATAAAAAAGCAAATCCTAGGGTTTTTATTTTCTGAAAAGAGTATTGTAAACCGGCCTGTTAAAGTCTAAAGTGTAATAATGATACTTTTGGGAACACCAGTAATATCAACAATTTAACGACATCAGACAGATAAGAAACGTATCATTACGTGGAACCGCTCGTATTAAAAACGAAGGACATTTGTTGCTTAGCACTCTTGTCATTTGCGGCTATTTTGTGTACAATATTGATGGAGGTGATTTAATTATGTCTAATCCAACACGTTCAAGCGGTATGCACATCCGAGTTAACCCTGAAATAAAAGCAAGCGTTGAGCCGATTCTTGCCGCAATCGGTTTGTCTTTTAGTGATGTTTTTAATCTTACACTCAGGCAAATTTATCTTAAACGCAAAATCCCGTTTGAATTAGACTCAATACAGCTTACAGAAAACGGCTATACTCCTGAATTTGAAGCGAAACTCCTTGCGGAATCGGAAAAACTTCACAAAGACGTTACTAATGGAACTGCAAAACCGTATAAAAATACGGCAGAAATGTTTGCAAAATGGGATAAGGAAGATGATGATTGAAAAATACAGACCCATTGAAAGCAAGGACTTAAACTTGCTCTAAAACGAGGACTTGATATATCGCTGTTAAAGTGGGCAATTGAACAATTAGCACAAGATGTTCCATTGCCTTCAAATTGGAAAGACCATCCGCTAAAAGGAAATATGAAACATTTTCGTGAGTGTCATATAGGCGGTGCCGGTGACTGGCTGCTCATTTACGAAAAACGTGATAATGACATGATTCTATATCTTATCGCCACAGGAACTCATACTGACTTATTTGGATTATAGAAAACATTTTATCTCTTTAAAAAAAATCGAAAAAAAGAATACCGCGAGGGGCGTCGTGATAACGGCGGCCCCTTCCACATGGAATAAAAGATAACGGTCACCGGGCTTAGCCCGGCAAAACCGGCTTTGGCCGGTTCAAATATAATTGTAAAAATGGTGAAAAATTAAGAAAAGAATAGCAAAAAGCTATAAAGAAAGCTATTTTTCGCCATTTTCTGTCGTAATAAGTGGGCCTTTCTAGCCCCACTTGGCACGACAGCCCCTCTTATAATAACTCGAATTAAATACTAAAATATAATTTTTAAATTTGATATTCTTCTTTTAAAACGGCTTCTAAAGGAATAATACTCGCAGGATTTTTCCTGTATTCCTCTCCTGCTTCCTCCAACTCTGCCAGCTCTTCTTTTGTAAGATCCGTTTCTATTACTAATGGTTCATCTTTAAAAATTTCATCAGATAAAAACCGGATAAATAAAGGATAAAAAGCTTCTAATTTATCGTCCGGAATAGTATTTATATAGGAAAAAATTTCTTTTCTCAATGTTGTCATTTTACAGATTTCCTCCTTTATATGCCTGACCTCTGGGGTGAATTCCCGATACTAAAATTTGACCGTCTATTGTTCTGAAAATTATTCTGTAACTTCCTGTTCTTAACCGGTATTTATCAATTCCTTCCAGAGGTTTTATATCACCTTCAGGCGGTTCCAAAGCAAGCCGCATTAAAGCCAACTTGATTTTTGTTTTATACGGCTCATTTATTTTTTCCAATTGTTTCAAAGCTTTTGCCGTTAAATTCACCTTCATGGTATTTCCCTCAATTATAGCATATTCAATAACTTTTAAAATCATTCTACACTATATTTATTGCAAGGAATTTAAGAAAATGCGGCACATGTAATCTTTTCATTAGCAGGTTGTTAAAAATTGAGAAAAGGTTATCCACATTTAATAACAAACAAATACCCGGGTTTTAACTTTCTGAAAAGAGTGTTATAAGCAGGCCTGTTAAAATCTAAAGTGCAATAACGATACTTTTAAAAACACCAGTAATATCAACGATTTAACAACATCAGACAGAGAAGTAATGTATCATTAAGCTAAGTCCGCTCACCCTCGTTATATCCGTTATTTAATTTGGAAAATTATATTATTACTTTTGAAAGATACCTGTGATATAATTATATAAAAAATGGGACGGTATAAATTCGAGAAATTCAATGAAAGATGATTTGACACCAAATAATACAGAAATTTTTAACAAAATTATTTCTATCATATACAATGCCCGTAAAAACGCATTCCGTGCCATTAATAAAGAACTTATAAATATGTATTGGAGTATTGGCGAGAATGTTAGCCTGCGTGTTTCCGAGAGTAATTGGGGGAAGTCGTCATTAAAGATTTTTCGGATTTTATACAAAGACATTATGTTGGCATACAGGGCTTTTCATCACAGAATACTTGGCGGATGAAGCTATTTTATGAAACTTATAATGGAAAAAAAACTCTCAGCACTGTTGAGAGATATTTCCTGGTCGCATAATACTCAGATAATGTAGTGTAAAATCGTTGAATTTATAGTATGGTCTATTTTTATATCATCATTTATTCACAGCAGTATAAGCTTTTGTGTTTCTAGGAGATATAGTAAATTTATGGCTTTGCTATTATGGGAAGCGAGCAATAAATCTGTAGGGTGCACGGACAGTATTTATATTTGAATTCACTCTGGGTATTGAGGTCAAAAATACTATTAGGACAAGAAAATATGTTTGAAATAACAAATGATAATGGTAAATTTATTTATCCCGGCAAAAAAACATATGTTGGTTTTATTGAACTAGAAATCACAAACAATATCTATTTCAATATTGACAGCAAAGAGCATAGCTTTGATATACAAGAAAAATATAAACTTAAAATTACCAGTAAATACGATAATTATATCAGCAAGTCTAAAAAATTACGCATAGAAACGTCACCTTTTGAGACTTCAGAGGCAGCAAAGCATGCAATAAACAGTTACTTCAACAGTTTACGAATAATTTTGTTAAAAAACCACTTCTCATATAGAACGCCATTAACTACTAAACTAGAAGAAAGTCCTGATCCGCGCTGCTGTGTTGGGACGGTTGAAATTGAACTGCAAAATAATGAGAGGCTCAAAATAAATGACAAGGAGCGCTTTCATAATGAAAATGATTTATGGTACAGATTATATAGTAAACAAGGTCTTCCAATCTGCGAATCAGACGTTTTATGCGTTGAATCTAGTGCTTACAAGGAGCCTGAAGAGGCAGAACAAGCACTAGATAAAATATACCCAAAGCTAGAATTGTTTTTCGCTTGCAACCCCATAAGCCCAAAAACTGTTCTCATTAACGAATCAATTAGCTTCCAAGAAAGCTTTGGTATTAGCGAATGTTTAACCCTGTCAAAGCGAGTGCCTTTTAATAGAGAATTATTAAAAGCAAATTCCGTAGATACCTTTTTGAACTCAGTTTTGGCTCTGCTTGAGTATAAAGGATTTCAGGACTTACCTAATTTATACAATATACTTGAATTAATAGAGAAAGATATGGGCGGAAAAAATCAAAGCAAAAATCGCGATATAATTGAGGCTAAAGGATTGGCAAAGAAAGATGATATAGAAAAATTCACTTATTCTGTAAATAGTGTTGACGTTATAGGTTTAGAACACGTTAGGCATGGAGCAAAACACAACAACGGAAATCCAACCCCCAAAAAAGCGTTAACTATAGAAGGTTGCAGGAGTGTTATGAATGGTTTAATCGACAAGTGGCTTGACTACAAAATAAAATCTCAAGAAATATTATAAAGTCTATACTTGTAACAAGCTCATATAAAAGAGAATGAAAACAAACAAAACGGAACACAAGTGTATATAAGAGCAGGCATCGTCAGCGTGGTATAAGGTTCTCTGCGGAAGCAACATCTGACTTCGTTGCGTAGCAGAAAACCTTATATAACGCGCACAGAAATTTTGTTGAAATAAAAAAAGGAATGGCCCGGCAACAGGCTCGGATAGAAAAATAGGTAACAGCAACAGTCTTTCCGCATGATTATGAAGGAGGCGGCATCGGGATTTGCCGCATTCTTCATAATCATGCGGAAAGTCGAAAACCACAGGTTTTACCACCTTGGATTTATATAAGTAATTATTCTGTTACAGGCAAGCATTCACAACTCTAGCCTGGTTCGCCGCGCTGCACTCGCGATGAACGGCTACGCCGTCTTTTCCAAAAATGTTTACTGGATTTTAGTGACATATAGAATGCAAATTGCTCTAGCCTGGATACCCGCCTACGCGGGTATGACAAAGAGCCTCAAAATCTGCTATCATCGCCATTTTGTACACAGCGGAAAATGAAAGTTTTTTCAAAAAAACAGGGCAAAACGAACAATTTTGGCTATACACAGGCAAAAAAAATATTTTATTTCTTTCATGAATCTTGCATGACTTTTCATGACCGGTGTAGAACAGTATAAAGCATGGAGACCTGAGTAGAAATATTCAGGACAATCATTGGAGGTAGAAACGCGTTTCTTCGCGGTAATGCGTTTCTTCTCCAAAGTTAACGAGGGTATCATTAATGGCGGAAAAAAAGATCGTAAACACGTCAAAGGCTCCTGCCGCAGTCGGACCTTATTCACAGGCAATAGTTATTAACGGAATGATATATACTTCAGGGCAGTTAGGTATCGACACAACGACCGGAAAAATGGTGGACGGGGGCGTTGAAAAGGAAGCTGTGCAAGCCCTCAAAAACCTCAAAACCGTTCTTGAAGAAGGCGGCAGCAGTATAACAAGCGTTATAAAAACTACCGTATTTCTCAAAGATTTAAACGATTTTGCCAAAATCAATAAGATATATGCCGAAGTTTTCAATGAAAATCCGCCGGCCAGATCCTGTATCCAGGCCGCAGCACTTCCCCTCGGAGGACTTTTTGAAATAGAAGCCGTGGGATTTATAAAATAAACTCAGAAGAAATCTCACTTTGCAGAGGAAAATATTGCACCGGTATATACCAGTGCTTATTTTTATTTACCAGCAATGATTTTTCCGACAAGTAAGCAATTACATCTTTATAATGCCCGGAAAAACTGCATGCAAACAAACGGCTGAAAAGCTCTTCGTCAACTCCCAAAGAAGTCCTCAGCGCCAACATCACATACTCCCCCATTCTGCGTTCCAGAGACAGCTTTTCCCCACTCTCTATCGGTAAAAAATTATGCTCCGTCCGGAAAACATACTCATAGGGATCGGCAATATTTTTATACCGGAAACCGCGGCGGAATGTGCATGCTGAAGAACCGAATCCCCTGTAACCGGAATAATTCCAATACTTGAGATTATGCCCGCACTCATATCCCGGTTTCGCATAATTGGACAGTTCATAATGGTTATAGCCGCAATCAGTCAGCTTTTGATGGGCAAGATGCATCATTTCCGCAAGACATTCATCTTCAGGCTGCTCCTGTCTGCCGTTTAAAACGTCGTCACCGATTAACGTACCTTCTTCCGGCGTAAACATATATACAGACAGATGCTCCACATCAAGCGAAACAGCTTTTTCCAAATCACTTGTAAAAGAATCAGGGGTTTGTCCCGGAAAACCAAAAATCAAATCTATATTGATATTTTTAAATCCAGCTTCTTTAGCAGCAAGAACGGCATTCTTCAATTCAGATGATTTATGTATGCGGCCCAAAAAAGAAAGGTGAGAATCGTCAAAACTCTGACCGCCGATACTTATCCTATTTACAGAAACATTGCGGTAAGCAAGCATTTTTTCAAGTTCTACAGTCCCGGGATTGACTTCCATCGATATTTCCGCACCGGGACTGATTTCAAAAAAAGCCCCAGCCTCCCGAAGAATAAATTCAATTGCCGCAGGATCCATCAGCGACGGGGTTCCGCCACCGAAAAAAACAGTGTCAACAGGAACTTTACCATCCTCATTTACGGAAGCAACAGCCATTTCCCGGCAGACGGCATAGATATATCTGCGCACAAACGAATCGGTATAATCGCTGGCCGGCAGGGAATCAAAATTACAGTATTTACACTTTCCGATACAAAAAGGGATATGAAAATAGAGACCTATCAATGTTCACCTCCGGGCAGCAGCAATTTCAAAAACCATGGTCTTTTTACAATAATGGCGGCTGCAGGGCAAAGTTCGTGACAGCAAAAACATTTTATACATATACTCCTGTCTATTTGAGGAGTTTTGCCGACAATTGAAATTGCTTTCGCCGGGCATATTTTTGAGCAGTAACCGCATCCTATGCAAGATTTTTTGAAAGTTATTTTAGGCTCCATAATTTTCGTCAAAACTTTACCAATGCTGCCGCCAACCCATCCGACACTCATTCTGGAAGGAATCCTGAGTCCCGACAGTCTCGACTCATGAGGATTTGCACCATAATATACATGACCGTCTATATTAGAGTCAAACAAATTCCGTTCCGAAGCTCTTTTTAAAACAGGAATTTTAGAAAAATCAACTCCCATAAGAAAAGAAGCCGTAAGATCCAGGGCAAAAGCATCTTCCGAAGCAAGAATCAGATTCATAGGCACCGGCCTTCCGGCCGTTGGTCCGTCGCCGTCCATGCCCACTACTCCGTCCATTATTGATAAAGCCGGTTTTATGGAGAGAAAAATATCTATCAGCGTATCGGCAAATTTATCATAATCAGGCATCCTGAAATGGTATTCCATTTTTAAAAGGCCGGGTATGGCACCGAAAAGATTTTTAACGGCACCCGTATATATCATCTGGCAATGAGTCTTCATTTTGGGAAGATTGATTACAAGATCCGCATCAGCCAAAGGTTTTATAACCGTGAGTTTTTTAAGATACATCGCCTCAGGATTATCAATCTCGGTTATTGAAATATCAAGATTAGCCTCAACCCCCTGTTTGGCGGCAAGCTCCATCATACCGGTATTTTTATAAATTCCCTTTAAAACTTCAGGAGTATGAAGATTGCCCGGACCGTCAAGAATCGTTGCGGATGCTCCATTCTCAGTAATGATATCGCACATCGCGGCAACAATCGAGGGATGCGTCGTCGCCGCCCGCTCAGGGGCAAGGCCCATGACAAGATTCGGCTTCAGCACTACGCGCATACCCGGCTTTATGTATTTTGCCGCACCGCCCAGAGCATTTATCGCCCGCTCTACCGATTCCCTTACCCCGGCAGGTTCATACGTATTGCACTTTACAATTGATATTTCAGACATAGGTTCCTTTTCAGTGAGGTAAGCCGCACCATATATAAATACTAATGAAAGAGCATTTAAAAATTGCCCGTTTCAATATTATACACAAAATCCCCCAACAAATTATACCTTCGCGGGGGGATTTCATTAAAACATGCTTACAGATTGAAAACTAAATTTCGCCAAGCGCATCCTTGTCGACAAGCTTACCGTGGCTGATCACATATTTAGGTTCCTTATGGTACCAAAGCCCCTCATAAACGCTCTTGCCCTCAAGAACAACCAAATGGGCCGCACCGCCCTCACGGAGGCCAAAATTAGCAACATTCATACATTTGGCGGCATTTACGGTAATCATATCATAAATCTGTTCCATCTCCGGGAATGTAGTCATCCAGAGAAGATGAACATTGAGGAAACCGACTTCCAGCATATTGTTGTGTCCGAAAGGATAATAAGCATCGGCAACATCATCCTGTCCCAGACAGACAAGATTTTGCTCTTCAAGCAGCTCCTTGACTCTTGCATGCAACGGTCCGGTATGCGGATCACTGACAACACCCATTGCCGCTTTTTTCAAAAGAGCCGAGACTTTTTTGAAGTAAGGGGTCGGATACAGAGACATAGCTCTGGCATGGTGGGCAAGACATCTGCCGATCCAACCGTTCTTTATTGCGCAGACAGCCAGCATTTCAAGGGTTTTAAGCGTAGGATCGCCGGCATCATCAACCAGCATGGAAATATCCTTGCCGTATTTTCTGGCAAGCTTCATCATCTCCTCAACATGGAACTTCTCATCTTCCTCGGTAAACTCTATCCACGGAATACCGCCGACAACGTCACAGCCCATTTTCATGGACTCTTCCATAAGCTCAAGCGTCCCCGGCTCGCGGACAACTCCGTCCTGGGGAAAAGCAACAACCTGCAGATCAACGATACCCTTAAACTCTTCTCTGGCCTTCAAAAGAGCTTTAACTCCTTCAAGACGAGCCTTGGAGTCAACATCGGCAAAAGCCCTTATATGAAGATTACCGTTTCTGGCCGCACGTCTTACGCATTTTCTAACATTTTCGATAATCCATTTCTCATCGTAATTTTCCTTGACTCTGGCCGCAAGCTCAATGGCGGTCATTGCTGAGCCCATATCGGAACCGTGATAAGTTTTAAGCGCCTGCTCGTCAAGCATTTGAACCGTGTATACTTTGCAGAGATGCAGGTGTGCGTTACAGAAAGACTCGGTGACAAGATTTCCCTGTGCGTCAATTACTTTGGCACTGCCTTTTTCTATCGTTCCGGCCGGAGCTATTTTACTGATAAGTCCTGCGGAGACGGCAATATCAAACGTGCCTTTCTGATTTCTTAGAGAAGCATTGGTGATAAGAAGATCCATAAATAAAGCCTCCTGATGTATTTAAGGTATTAACATTTTCTTGCAAGGTGTATTTTTTCCTCTGAAAAAAACCTGATATACATTAAAATTCTTAAAGCGACGTTGTTCCCAGACCAAAGCCAATGGCCCATTTTATGGAAGCTCTGGCCTGATCCAATACCGATTGGGCATTGATGACATTCGTTTCCGCCCTCAGCATTGCATTCTGGGCATCAAGAACATCCAGCAAAATTCCGACTCCGGCCTTATACCTTCCCTGTGACAACCGGTGCGCCTCTCTCGCGCTGTCAACCTCAGCCTCAGCGGTAATAAGCGCCTGCTTGGCATTTCTCAGGGAAAGATAGGCATTGGAAACATCCCTGACAATATTCTGCTCCACCAGACGAAGCTGAGCCTGCGCCGCCATCTCGGCAGCTTTAGCCTGCTCAATCCTCCCCGAAGCATAACCTCCGTCGGTAAGAGGCATCGTCAGAAAAACACCGGCGGTAAAATAACCGTATTCCGGCAAAACGCTTCTGTCCTTTCCCACCCATCCGGCCTGCCCCGATATAACGGGAGCGTTGATAGAGGAAGCGGCGGCAACAGCATGTTTTGCAGCCTCCAAATCGGCAACTGCTTTCAAAAATTCAGGCCTGTTTTTCAACGCCTTCCCATACATTGCTTCAAGCTCCGACAAATCTATCTCCGGTTCGGGATTATTTACCGCTTCGATGGGAATGCGCGGGTCCACGCCCATAGACAATGCCAGATTAACTCTGGAAACACCGGCATCGGTCTTAGCCTGGGTCAGACTGAAGACAGCCTCGGAAACCGCAGCCTGGGACCTTACTACATCGGAAGGGAGGCCGACTCCGGCTTTAAAGCGTTCCTGGGCCATTTTAAGATGTTCTTTCTGGTTTTCCAGATTCAGCTCATATACATCTACAAGCTTGGCGGCCTGTAGATATTTATAAAAAGACTGTTTGACCTCCAGAACGACATCGGCCTCCGTCTGGCTCAAATTTTCAAAAAAGGAGCGTTCAAGCGAAAGAGCCTCGCGGACCAGACTTCTCGTATGGTTGAAATCATATAGCAGCTGACTCAGGGAAGCCGACATACCGTAAGTGCTTACGGAAGAATTATCGGCATTCTGAGAGGTGGGATTTTTTCCGTAAGCGGCAGACTGGGCCTGATAATTCACTGCCGCCGAGACTAAAGGATTGGCCGCGGAAGAAACCGTCTTAACATTGCCCTGCGCACTCATCAGCGATGCTCTGGCCACAGCTATCTTTGGCTGACATACCAAAGCGATCGAAGCCGCCTCAAACGCTGTCAGGGGTTTGGCAAGCTCCGGAGGAATTTCCGCGGGTACCGGTAAAGTCACATCCGGGAGTTCCGGGGCTTCATAAGGTTTCAGTTCATATTTCACAGGCGAATCCGACTGAGGCACCTGCGCAAATAAAATCCCAGGGCTG
This sequence comes from Candidatus Xenobia bacterium, assembly GCA_031551355.1. GTDB lineage: Bacteria > Vulcanimicrobiota > CADAWZ01 > CADAWZ01 > CADAWZ01 > JAVBNT01. The sequence goes on from JAVBNT010000030.1 coordinate 48,684, forward strand.
ACTGTAAAAAGAAAAAGAAAGATTAAATAATAAAAACTTTTCATAAAAATAAATACGTAAAAACAATCATTTTTTTTACTATAAAGTAAGGTCTTTAATAAATATTTGATGTGTCCCGGGCTTATTCCTACTCATAATTATAATATAGCTAAAACTAAAATCCAGAAGGAACAGCATAAATAATTAACGAAAAAATATCTTATCATAAAAATAATTTTTTATAATTTAAAAATATGCTTACAAATAAAAACAACCTCAAATTATCCATAATACTGATTCTGCTTTGCGGTTTTCTGATATCATGTTCAACATCCCATTCAAAAGAAAAAAGAAATGCCGTGAAAGCGGTTCCGGTTGCCGTTGCCAATGCGGTTATTCAGGACATGAGCAGAGAAATAGAACTAATCGGCAGGATCGAGCCCTGTTCATATGTAGATGTAAAGTCAAAAGTAGACGGTATACTTGACGAAATTCATTTCAAAGACGGGGAATTTGTAAAAAAAGGACAGGTCCTGTTCACAATAGATCCCGCTCCTTATAAAGAGCATTTTATGCAGGATCAGGCGATGGTAAAAAAATCACAGGCCGGCATAGAGCAGTCGAAAGCCAATTATGCAAAATCGATTGCCCTTGAAAAAGAAGCCTCCGCAAATCTTGAAAAAGCAATCGCCCAGAAAAAAGAATTACAGGCCAACATACAAAAAAACGAATTCCTTGCCAAAAATGCCTTTGACTCCGAAAAAAGGTATGCCGAACTGCTTAAAAACGGTTACACAACCCAGGAGCAGTATAACAACATCAAAACCAATGCCGACGTTTTAAGGGCCCAGTTGGATGCCGACAGAGAATCTATTGCCAATGCCTCGCTGGCAATAGAAGCGGCAATGGCTTCAAAGGAAACGGCCTCGGCGGCCACCAGATCCCAGAAAACCATGATAGACGACGCCAGCGCACAGTTTGAGGCCTCGGTGGCGGAAAAAAACATCTCTTCCATAAATCTCAGTGACTGTACAATAATATCCCCGATTGACGGCAGGGCGGGAAGCCTCAAACTTTTCAAAGGCAACCTCATCAGAACCGGCAACAACCAGACACTGATCACAATAAACCAGCTCAAACCCATATATGCGACCTGCTCGCTGCCGGAAAAATACCTGAAGGAAATCAGGGAGCTCTCTTCAAAACACAGCCTGGTTATAAAAGTCAGGCCGAAAGACAGCGGCAAAGTAATAGATACCGGCATCATAACATTCATCGACAACCAGGTTGACATCAACACGGGAACAATACAGATAAGAGGTCTTTTTAAAAACCCGAACTGCGAGTTATGGCCGGGACAGTTCGTAACCGCCTCAATAGCACTTTCAAAAATAAAGGATGCCGTGGTAGTTCCCTCTCAGGCCATACAGACTGGTCAGAACGGAGACTTTGCGTTTGTTGTCAAAGGCGAAACGGCACAATTCCGCAATGTGGAAACAGGTCCCTCCCTTGATGGAAAAACAGTTGTAACCAAAGGCATTTCCGCCGGAGAAACAGTCGTCACGGAGGGTCAGCTGCGTCTGGCCGAAGGGATGAAAGTTGAAATCGTCGAGCGCCAGAAACCAGGCCTCAAATCAGAGAAAGAAACGTAACTATGTCCGAACTTTTTATTAAAAGGCCGGTAGCCACCGTTATCATAACAATCTCAATAATATTCTTTGGGGTATTGGGTTATCTGCAGTTACCGGTAAGCGATCTGCCGAATGTTGATTTTCCGACAATCGAAGTCTCCGCATCTCTTCCCGGTGCCAATCCGGAGCTGATGGCCTCTTCCGTCGCAACCCCGCTGGAACGCCAATTTTCAACAATTGCCGGAATAACGTCGATGACGTCGTCCAGCAAACTGGGAAGTTCTTCGATAACCCTGCAGTTTGATCTTTCAAAAAATATTGACGCTGCCGCGCAGGATGTCCAGTCGGCAATTACTCTGGCAACAAGAAGACTGCCCAAGGATATGCCGAACCCGCCGACTTACAGAAAAGTCAATCCCGCCGACTCGCCGATATTGCTTTTATCCCTGTCCTCGGAGATCTTACCGCTTACGGACGTCAACGAATATGCCGACACCCAGATTGCCCAGAGAATCTCAATGATCGAGGGAGTTGCCCAGGTGCAGATTTTCGGAGCGCAAAAATTTGCCGTCAGGACGATACTGGATCCGGGACTGATGGCTTCCTATCAGATAGGAATGGAAGAGATCGTTCAGGCTATACAAAAGAGCAACGTCAACACCCCCCAGGGAACGATAGACGGACCGGTCAGAACCGAATATTTACAGGCCAACGTTCAGCTGCTTGACGCCGAAAGCTATCAGAATATGATTATCGCCTGGCGTGACGGTTCTCCGGTAAGGGTTTCCGACATCGGCAAAGCCGTAAACGGAGTTGAAAACGACAAAAACGCCAGTTGGTTTGCCAACGGAACAACGATAAACAGGTCTATCATACTGGCAATAATGAAACAGCCGGGAGCAAATACCGTCAAAGTAGTCGACGACGTAAAAAAATTGCTGCCCGAATTTGAAAGCCAGCTGCCGCCGTCGGTACATCTGAACATCGTCAATGACAGATCCTATTCAATCCGCCACTCGGTTGCCGACGTAAAAGTTACGCTTATTATCGCCGTTATACTCGTTGTTGCCGTAATTTTTCTGTTCCTGAAAAATCTCAGGGCAACAATAGTACCATCGCTGGCACTGCCGGTATCAATCATCGGCACCTTTGCCGGCATGTATTTTCTCAAATTCAATATCGACAATATTTCCCTGATGGCACTTATTTTGGCCGTGGGTTTCGTTGTTGACGACGCGATCGTCGTTCTTGAGAATATAATCAGGCATATGGAAGAAGGACAGACACCGCTTGAGGCATCCGTAAAAGGTTCAACCGAAATAACATTTACCATCATATCAATGACGCTGTCACTGGTAGCCGTGTTCATTCCGCTGTTTCTTATGGGCGGAATTATGGGGCGCATCATCAATGAATTTGCGGTTACAATTTCCATCGCCATCCTCCTCTCCGGATTTGTATCCCTGACCCTGACGCCGATGCTGTGCCACCGTTTTCTGGGCGACATTTCTTCGCTGCAAAAAAAAGATACCGGCCTTTACGGATGGCTGGAATCAATGTTTGAGAAACTGCAGAATATGTATAAAACAGCTCTGCTTTATGTCATGGGACATAAAAAATCCACCATCACACTGGCGGTTGCAACCTTTATCGGCGCCGTATATCTGTTCGGCCTGATCCCCAAGGGGTTTATGCCGAGTGAGGATGTCGGTATTCTCAATGTAAACACCGAGGGAGATCTGGGAACGTCATTCAGTTCAATGGTACAAAAACAAAAAAAAGTTGCCGACATAATCTCAAAGGATCCCAATATTGAGGCCTTTATGTCGACAGTAAGTTCCAATAATGCCGGCAGAATGACCTTACGCCTCAAACCCAGGAATGAAAGAAAGCTTTCGGCAGATCAGCTTATACAGGTACTGAGGCCCAAAGTTGCGCATATTCCGGGCATACAGATATACTTTCAGAATCCGCCGACAATACGCATCGGCGGCAGGTCCTCAAAAGCACTGTATCAGGCGACACTTCTGGCAACGGATACGTCACTGTTATATCAATCTGCCGGTGAATTTGAGAAAACCATGCGGGAGATACCGGGACTTCTTGACGTGACGAGCGACATGCAGCTGAAAAATCCGCAGATAAATATTGAAATAGACAAGGATAAAGCGGCAGCCCTGGGAATTTCCTCCAGCGCGGTAGCCGAAACACTCTACAGCGCCTACGGTTCCAGACAGATCTCCACAATATTCACCTCAACAAATCAATACCAGGTAATAATAGAACTGGAGCCCAAATACCACGACGATCCTTCGGCGCTCTCAATGCTCTATATAAAATCATCTGCGGGGGTGCAGGTTCCTTTAAGCACCCTGTGCAAAATAACCAGAGGCAACGGCCCGCTGTCGGTAAACCATCAGGGGCAGCTGCCCTCGGTTACCATATCGTTCAACCTTAAACCGGGAGTATCCCTGAGTGAAGCCGTCAGCAACATACAGACAGAAGCGGTCAAGGTTCTACCGGAAGGCGTAAACCTTAGTTTCCAGGGAACGGCACAGGTATTCCAGGACTCGATAAAAAGTGCGGGAATACTGTTGATTCTCGCCATCATTGTCATTTATTTCATATTGGCCGTTCTTTACGAAAGCTTCATCCATCCGCTGACGATCCTCTCAGGACTTCCGTCGGCCGCGATAGGAGCCCTGATTACACTGCTGATTTTCGGCAAGGAACTTGATTTGTACGGTTTTGTGGGAGTGATAATGCTTATCGGAATCGTTAAGAAAAATGCCATTATGATGATCGACTTTGCCCGTAAATATGAGAAAGAACACCATAAATCGCCTGAAGAAGCGATTCTTGAAGGAGCCCTTGTAAGGTTCCGCCCGATTATGATGACTACCATATCCGCTTTTATGGGCACACTTCCGATTGCGCTCGGGTATGGCGCCGGAGGAGAGGCCAGGCAGGCTCTCGGCCTGTCGGTAACCGGCGGACTCGTTTTCTCCCAGATAATAACCCTGCTGATTACACCGGTAATTTATGTAATGCTTGAAAAACTGTTCACGAAAAAGACGCCTTTAAATAAAGCATAAACCAATAATTATTATGTCAAGGGCAGGACATTTCACCATACAAAGAGTATTCATTACTATACAAAAAATTCTGTTTTTATTTTTCTATTCTAAATAAGTAAACTTATACCAGGAAAACGAAAAAAAATTGTTTTAAGGAGGGCTTATTATGCCACAATTAAAAGGGACCCAAACAGAAAAAAACCTGCTGACGGCTTTTGCCGGCGAATCACAGGCCAGAAACCGTTACACCTATTTTGCCGGTGCCGCAAGAAAAGAAGGATATGTGCAGATTGCGGATATCTTTGAAGAAACGGCCAATCAGGAAAAAGAGCATGCCAAACGTTTCTTCAAATTCCTCGAAGGCGGAGACGCAACTTTTACGGCAACATTCCCGGCAGGAATTATCGGCACAACAAAAGAGAACCTCAAACATGCCGCCGCCGGAGAACACATGGAATGGAGCCATGATTATCCGTCATTTGCCGAAGTGGCAAGAAAAGAGGGTTTTGAGGCCATTGCGGTTGTCTTTGAAAAAGTATCGGTCGCCGAAAAACAGCACGAAAAAAGATATCTCGATCTTATGAGAAATATCGAAAACGGCACCGTTTTCTCAAGAAGCGAACCGGTCGTATGGCGCTGCCGCAACTGCGGATACCTGCACGAAGGCAACGACGCACCGGAATCCTGCGCAGCCTGTGCACATCCGAAAGCACATTTCGAACTGCTTGGCGAAAACTGGTAGTTTAGAAAATAAGCTTTTAAAAGCTCCGAAGGGGCTGTCGTGCTAGCGGCAGCCCTTTTATTACATGCTTTATCGTGGAAATCTTTGTAAAAGATTTCCACGATAAACCACCTGCATAGCAGGTGGTCAAAGTTGCTTCAGCTTCAAGCAACAAAATAACCTCCTATGTTATAGTATTGTGGTTCGCCAACCCAATAACAACATAGGAGGTATTCAAATGGATAATGCTAGTTTATCACATACATTTTGGAACTGCAAATATCATGTAGTTTTCGCTCCCAAATACAGACGTCAGATTATTTATGGTCGTTTGCGTTTAGATATAGGAAAAATCCTTAGATTACTGTGTGAACGCAAGGGAATAGAAATAATTGAGGCAGAGTGTTGCAAAGAGCATGTGCATATGCTGATAAAGATTCCACCCAAATATTCTGTGTCATCGATAATGGGTTATCTTAAAGGCAAAAGCTCTTTGATGGACTGCTATAATATTTATAGACTCCTTAAATAGGTGGTATAATAAAATACCAGTATAAAGGAGCATAAGAAATGGGACTCAGAGGAACATATAACAATCACTTTAAAGAAGAAGCGGTAAAGCTGTCTATGGAAACAT
>JAVBNT010000019.1:0-34854 GCA_031551355.1 Candidatus Xenobia bacterium
TATACCGCTAACGACGGCGGATATCCGCCGAGTATTAAGCGCAAAAAATATGAAAGCGCAGGAGCTATGGCGGCATAACCTCAAGAACTAACGTTTAAAAATACACCTATTTTATGAGTCAAGAGATATTGACAAGTCCACAGAGAGCTTTAGCTTTAAGTAAGTAAGCAACTACAAGAAGATACAGTAGCAGATCAAATAAATTTACGTGAATATGTAGACCCGTTTACGGGTGAGCCGGTTAAGAAAGGCAAATAATAAGACCCTTTAGGGTCAGCCAGAGACAATGGTGCGGTTGGCAGATCTTTCATGCGCTTACAAGCGCTTGCTGGTAAAAAGCCCTTATAGGGCTAGTGCAAACCACCGGCTAAGCCGGTGGTCCTGATTATTATGATAAAAGATAAAAATTCCTCTCACAGAGGTATGAAGAACACAATCGCGCCTTGAGCCCACCCCTGTAACGTATAAGAGGTTTCTATAATTTTTAACAAAAAAATAATTCAGACGTGCATGCTATAATAAAAAATATGTAGCAAAAAATCAGAATTCAGACGGAGAAAAAAATGAAACTGCTGTTTATTGACGCCTGTATGCGGGAAACGGAATCAAGAACCGCAAAACTTTGCCGCCTTTTCCTCGAGGAATACCAAAAAAATAATCCCGGCCATAAAATAGAAACCGTAGATCTGAAAAAGACACAATTACCGTATTATGACGGCGGCAAAGTCAGAGAACGGGAAAGACTCACAGCCGGCGGGGAATTTGAGAATGAAATCTTTAGCAATGCAATCCGCTTCGCCGAAGCAGACAAAATTGTCATTGGAGCGCCCTACTGGGATCTTTCGTTTCCGGCAGCACTAAAAATCTATATTGAGAATATCTGCGCCTCAGGGATCGTTTTTGCAACAACAGACAGCGGAATACAGGGGCTTTGCCAAGCCCGATGTCTGCTTTATATCACAACAGCAGGAGGATTTATCGCGGAAAACAATTTCGGATATGAATATCTAAAAGGATTGTGCAAAGTCATTTTCGGCATTCCACGCACACATAATGTGTCGGCGGAGGCTCTCGACATCGCGGGCTTTAACGTTGAAGAAATCATCACAAAAACTGCCGGGGAACTGAAATTACTGGCAAAAAAGTTTTGATTTTTTTACATTTCTTGAATTCCTATTACTGACATAAACCGTTTTTAGAACATTTTGAATATAAAAAAACGCAAATAACACTATACTATATATCTATTTAAAAAAGGCAGTTTCAAAAGAACCCGAGATACAAAAAAACTAAGCAAAAATATTACACAGGATATTATCGGAACGTAAAAAACAGGAGCATATGAAAAATATCCTGCGTTAACAAAATAACTGATAAAAAATACATGAACAAGATATATACCGAAAGAAGCTTTTGAAAGACCTGTTATCAGAGCTGTTACATTATCATTCAATACGATTTTCCCAAAAATATTTTTAAAAAACAAAAAAATACCAATACTCAGACAAATTGTATTCGGCGTAAGATAACCGTTAAAAATATCTACAGCACAATTACTTGTTATTGATGCATAATATGTTGCAAATATAGTAAACAGCAGAGAAATTACTCCAAAAAAATAGACGGTATAAGTAATTTTAGGAGAGATTTCGGCCTTTTTCAAATAAAAACCTAATACATAAAAACCTACATACCCTAAAACAAGGTGCAAATCCAAATTTTCTACAAGCGGTTTATATCTCTCAAAAAAAGGAAAATTAAACAATGTCGGAAACAGGGAAGCAAAAAGAAAAAACAAAACGAAAAAATAATAATAATCCCTATCCCTGGCTCCGGCAGTAAAAAACCTTAAAACAGGAGTAATTATATAGAGACCAATAAGCATTGGCAAAAACCATAAATGATAGCAGCTTTTTCCTTGTGATATGAGCTCCAAAGCCCTATATAACGAATTCATTGTCAACGGATTTCCGCTGGAGATAACAGCATAAATAAAATATATAAAGCTCCAAAATATAAACGCACAAAAAACTCTGAAAATACTGCTTGAATAAAGACGCTTTAAGGATAGTTCTCTTTCAGGATCCAAAAAAAACATACCGCTAATCATAACAAAAACAGGGACTCCCCAACGAACTGATGACGCATAAAAATTCAAAATACACCAATCAGGAGAATTAACAGCAACAGTCCCCCAGCTTACACAAGCCACATGCAGGAAAATCACCGAAAAAACAGCACTAATCCTCAATGCATCGGAATATACCAACCTACCCTTGGACATAATTTCTCCGCATAATATAAATAATTATAATCAAAACAAGGATTCTGCAGATAAACAATTTATACCTCGAACTAATTCAGGACAATTTCTTCTACAGACGACGAATCAGTATTTAATATCATAATGGAACCGGTTCCCGTAAGCCAGGAACAGCACTCTCCGGGATTTATCAAAATACATTGTCCGTTTCTGCGGATGTCTTTCCGGTGTGTATGGCCGTAAACGATCAAATCAAATTTAGACGACTCCAAAAGCGCATCAAGGGCAAACGGTTCATGCATCAAAGCCACCTTAAAACCATTAAAGACAAAATCATACGGCGAACTGTGAAATTCGGCACTTTTCATTGAGGCATACCTCATTTTCAAACCGTAAACCTCACCGTCATTGTTACCCTTTACCCCATACATGGGAATAGCGGCTTTCTGAAAAGGCTCCATTGAAGTAGGCGCCACATGATCGCCTGCATGAATGATAAAATCGACCTTACTGCCGACAAATACAGCCAAAGCCTTTTCAATCACAGGCTTATGATCATGAGTATCGCTGATAATGCCTATCTTCATAAATGTATAATCCTCAAACTAAACAAGTCCCAATATATGCAAAATCCAGAACACAATAGCACCGAACAGTGCCGAAGCAGGTATCGTCAGAACCCATGCAACAACGATGTTACCGGCAATCCCCCACCGAACCGCACTAAGCCTTTTTGTCGAGCCGACGCCAAGAATACTTGATGAGATGACGTGCGTCGTGCTTATCGGCGCTCCGAAATGGCTGGCAGAGAAAATAACCATTGCCGCCGATGTTTCAGCAGCAAAACCATGTATCGTTTCCAGTTTAAATATTTTATGCCCCATCGTTTTTATGATCCGCCAGCCTCCGGAAGCCGTTCCGGCAGCCATCATCAGGGCGCAGGCAAGCTTTACCCACAAAGGCACTTCCATCACGCCTATAGCTCCCGACATAAAAAGAGCCATCGTGATGATACCCATAGATTTCTGTGCGTCGTTGGTGCCATGTGACAAAGCCATAAGAGCAGATGAAAGAATCTGCAATTTGCCGAAAACATTTTTGATCTTAACCGGATGCACTTTATACAAAAGCCAGCACAGTATCACCATTAAAACAAAACCTGCGAGAAAGCCTGCCATGGGAGACAGGAAAAGAGGCAGAACAACCTTTTGCAGGATTGAGCCTATTTTAAGGATATCAAGGTAAGATACGTTATAATAAAATCCGTAGGCGACGGCAGATCCCATCAGAGCACCGATAAGGGCGTGGGAGGAACTGCTCGGAAGGCCCAGCCACCAGGTTATCAGATTCCAGAGGATTGAGCCCAGCAACGCAGAAAGAATAACAGTCTGGCAGTTATTCAGAGCAGACATATTAATGATTCCGTCACCGATTGTCTTTGCGACATGCGTTCCCAGAAGCGCACCGGCAAAGTTTAATGAAGAAGCCATTATAATTGCTGCTTTCGGAGAAAGAACCCTGGTGGAAACCACTGTCGCAATCGCATTTGCAGTATCATGGAAGCCGTTAATATAATCGAATACCAATGCCATAATCACAATCAATATGCAAATACAGGACAATGTCGCCATAAAATTCCCCCTAAAACAAGCTGAGCATTTATTTAGAGATTTTTTTCTCAATAAAATATTTTGCCCTTTGAGATTCTTTCTATTTTCGTAAAATCCTGCATAAAAGATAACATTATCATATATTAGTCAATAAAACTCATAAAGGAATTTATTTATTATGAAAACACCAAAAGGATTGCGACTCCATATCGCGATCTTCGGACGCACCAATGTCGGAAAATCGACTTTTCTCAACATGGTAACGGGACAGGATGTTTCAATTACATCACCAATTGCCGGAACCACAACCGATGTGGTGGAAAAGGCGATGGAACTGTTGCCTATAGGCCCAGTGCTTTTCATCGACACGGCGGGAATAGACGATCAATCATTACTCGCCGAAAAACGTCTGGAAAAGACGGCAAAAGTATTTGACCGCACCGATATCGGCGTAATCGTAACCGATTCCGGCTTTGGCAGCTGGGAAGAAAATATAATCTCGGAATTTGAAAAAAGAAAAGTTCCCTTCATCATTGCCGTTAACAAAATGGATCTTGAAAAAAACGGAAAATTTGGGAAAATCTCCGCAAAATATAAAAATACCCTTCACTGCAGCAGCATAGACAAAGAATCGCGCGAAAAAAATATTTCCGCTTTCAAGCAGCAGATCATAAACATATGCCCGGATGATTTTATCTCGCCGCCGCCGCTTTTAGGAGATATTGTCAGGGAAAACGATGTTATTATAATGATTGTCCCCATAGACATGGAAGCCCCCAAGGGCAGGCTCATACTCCCGCAGGTACAGGCCATAAGAGACGGTCTTGATTTTAACTGCAATGTCATTGTTACGAAAGAGAACACATATTCGGTAATGCTGGGCCGGCTGTCGGCAAAACCGGATTTGGTCATATGCGACTCCCAGGTTGTAGACAGAATGGCGGATGAAACTCCTGATGATATACCCTGCACAACATTTTCAATACTTTTCTCCAGAAACAAGGGCGACCTGCAAACTTTCTACAACGGCGCTATGGCGATTGACAGACTGAAAGACGGGGACACGATACTGATTGCCGAAGCATGCACCCACCATGCGCTGGAAGACGATATCGGGCGTGTAAAAATACCCAATCTGCTCAGGAAGTATACCAAAGCACAACTTAGTGTGGAAGTATGTTCCGGCAAAGATTTCCCGGATGATCTTTCCAAATTCAGCCTCATACTGCAGTGCGGAGGCTGCATGATAAACAGAAGGGAAATGCTTTCGAGAATTGAAAAAGCCGGACAGTCAGGAGTGCCCATTACCAATTACGGATTATGCATATCAAAAATCAAAGGCGTTCTAAGCCGTGTAACCGCACTCTTCAACCTAGACGTCCACGACCGGTAAAAAGACAAACTCCCGAAAGATAATACCCCTTGAGACCAGGTATCATTAATGAAAAATAAATATAAAATGTCATTTTTTCTAAAGGGAAAAAATCTTACCTGAAGAAGTCTCATAGCGAAGTTTATTAAATTATCACTTTATTTGCATTAAATAGAGAAAAAAATCTTTATTTACTTTAAAAACAAAATATTTCGTTAAAAACAAAACCTACGAAAGGGGCTTTTTTTATGACAAAAATAGAGCTGTTAAGAAAGAAAAAAGAAGAAGCTGTTGAAAGACTCGGCAAAAAATACTCGCAAAATATACGGGTAAATATCGGAATGGCCACCTGTGAAATTGCCGCCGGATCCAAAGAAGTATGGGACGTTTTTGAAAAAGCCCTTAGTTCCGGTGACATTAAAATTGATATGGCCGTAAAAGGCTGCGCCGGCCGCTGCAACTTTGAGCCTACAATCGAGATTCTTGAAAAAGGAAAACTCCCGGTAAAATACTGCCAGGTAACACCCGAGATGGCCCGGCAGATAATAGAGCGCCATATTAAAAAGGGCGAAATAATAGAAGACTATATAATAAACTAAAAATAATTATTTAGGAGCGAGGATTTTATGGCAATCGAAAAAGAGATTATTTTGTGCAACGGCCCATCGTGTTCCAAAGGTGATACAAGACAAATAAAAAAATCACTGGAAGAACAGATCGCCAGGCATAATCTTCAGAACAAAATAAAAATAATTACTTCCGGCTGTCTCGGTTTCTGCAAAGAAGGTCCGGTTATGCTGGTTCTTCCGGAAAATATTTACTACGGCAACTTAACTCCGGAAAATATTTCCGTTATCGCAGAAAATCACCTGCTTAAAAACAGTCCGGTAGAAAACCTGATAATAAAGACGAATCATATCTATAACAGGTTCTTCCCTACTTTCGGAGACATATCTTATTTCTCCAAACAAATGAGAATCGCGCTGCGCAATTGCGGTGTTATCGATCCTGAAAGTCTTGACGAATATCTTTCCGTACGCGGATATGAAGCGATCGCAACAATTCTTGAAAACATGAAACCGCAAGACGTCGTTGCCAAAATAAAAAAATCAGGGTTAAGAGGCAGAGGCGGAGGAGGTTTCTCCACCGGTCTGAAATGGGAGCTGACGGCCAGAGAATCATCACCGGTTAAATATATCATCTGCAACGCCGATGAAGGAGATCCGGGAGCATTTATGGACAGAAGCCTCATCGAAGGTGATCCGCATACCGTTATTGAGGGTATGATCATCGGGGGCTATGCCATCGGAGCCGACAAAGGCTATGTGTATATCAGGGCTGAATATCCGCTGGCAATCAAGCGTATTGAAAAGGCCATCGCCGATGCAAGACAGGCCGGTTTTCTCGGCAAAAACATCTTCGGGTCGGATTTCTCATTTGATCTCGAAATCAGGCTTGGCGCAGGCGCATTCGTATGCGGCGAAGAAACCGCCCTCATTCACTCGATCGAAGGCCACAGGGGTATGCCAAGACCGAGACCGCCATATCCTGCGGCAAAAGGATTGTTTGACAAACCGACGGTTATCAACAACGTTGAAACATGGGGCAATATACCTGTGATCATACTCGACGGAGAAGACTGGTTCAGTTCGATCGGGACGGAAAAAAGCAAAGGCACCAAGGTATTTGCCCTGGCCGGAAAAATCAACAACACCGGTCTCGTTGAAGTTCCGATGGGAACGACCCTCAGAGAGATGATCTTCGATATCGGCGGCGGAATTCCGGGAGGAAGAAAATTCAAGGCCGTGCAGACCGGCGGACCTTCCGGCGGTTGTCTGCCGGCAGACTTCCTTGATACACAGATCGACTATGACTCTCTGGCTGCGGCCGGCTCCATTATGGGCTCCGGCGGTATGATCGTCATAGATGAAGATTCCTGTATGGTAAACATCGCCAAATTTTTCCTTGAATTTACCCAGGACGAGTCTTGCGGAAAATGCACCCCCTGCAGGGAAGGCACAAAAAGAATGCTTGAGATTCTTACGAGAATCACCGAAGGCAACGGACAGGACGGAGACATTCAGAAGCTTGAAAGACTCGGCAATATGATTAAAAAAGCCTCCCTGTGCGGCCTGGGCCAGTCGGCTCCGAATCCGGTGTTGAGTACCATCAAAAACTTCCGTGAGGAGTATGAGGAACATATAAACGATAAAACCTGCAGAGCAGGCGTATGTCAGCACCTCGTGGCATTTACGATTCAGGACAACTGTGTCGGCTGCGGCGCATGTAAAAAGGTATGCCCCGTAAATGCAATAACCGGCAGTCCGAAACAAAAGCACGTAATAGATTCCGAGCTTTGCATAAGATGCGGACTTTGTTACCGAACCTGTAAATTCAACGCCATAAAGAAAGGTTAAGGAGATATAAAAGCAATGATTACTATTCATATCGACGGTAAGCCTTATCAGGTAGAACCGGGACAAACGATTATGCAGGCGGCTGATAAAGTCGGTTATCACATTCCAAGGCTCTGCTTCCACCCCAAGCTTTCAATTGAGGGAGCCTGCAGGGTATGTATCGTAGAGGTAGAGGGAATGAGAAGCTATGTTGCTTCCTGTGCCTATCCGGTATCCGAAGGAATGAAAGTCGTTACTAATTCGGAAGAAATAAGAAAAGCCAGACGCGATATTATTGAGCTTATCCTCGACAATCATCCAATGGATTGCCATACATGCGAAAGAAGCTCCAACTGCGAACTTCAGCGCCTTGCCAACTCTATGGGTATAAGAACGAGACACTTCCAGGGCGAACGCAAACGCTACGAGAAAGATCTCTCTTCATGTTCAATAATCCGCGATCCGGAAAAATGCGTCCTTTGCGGCAGATGCGTAAGAGTCTGTTCGGAGATTCAGAACATCCACAACCTAGACCACGCGAACAGGGGCTTCAAAACAGTTGTAATGCCGGCGTTTGATCAGCCGATGAGCGAAAGCGTCTGTTCCAACTGCGGTCAATGCATTAATGTATGCCCGACGGCAGCGTTTGTAGAGAAAAACTATACTCAGGAACTGTTCGAAAAACTGCATGACCCGTCATATATTAAAGTAGCGCAGTTTGCGCCTTCGGTAAGGGCGGCAATCGGTGAAGCCTTCGGATTGCCGGTAGGCACGTCAATGGAAAAACAGACCGTGGCCGCACTCAGAAAACTCGGTTTTGACTATGTGTTCGACACACAATTCTCCGCCGATTTGACAATTATGGAGGAAGGACACGAGCTTTTGGCAAGACTTCAGGGCAAAGGCAAGCTGCCGATGATCACCTCATGCTCAGCAGCCTGGATGAAGTATGTAGAACAGTTCCATACGGATCTGCTTGACAATCTGTCCACCTGTAAATCACCGATGTCCATGCAGAGTGCGGTGGTAAAAACGTATATCGCGGAAAAAATGGGATGGGATCCCAAAAAGATCCTTTCAGTGGCAATGATGTGCTGCACGGCCAAGAAATATGAAGCCGCCCGCCCGGAATTGATGGTAAACGGCATGCCGGCAACGGACATCGTCATTACCACTAGAGAAGGCGCCTGGATGTTCAAATCAATCGGTATTGATTTGCTTCACATAGAGGGCGAAGAGTTTGACCATCCGCTCGGAGAGTCCTCAGGAGCAGGAACCATTTTCGGCGTCACCGGCGGAGTTATGGAAGCGGCAATTAGAACCGCCTACGAAGTCTACACAGGCGAACAGCTGCCTTCACTGGAGTTTGAAAAAATAAGAGGTTTCGAACACATCAAAGAAACCAAGGTTATGCTTAAGGGAACAGAATTAAGAGCCGCAGTCGCTCATGGCCTCGGAGCTGCCAACGAACTTCTGAGAAGGGCCAAGGAAGATCCGGACAGATATCACTTTATTGAGATAATGGGATGTCCCGGAGGATGTATCGGAGGAGGCGGTCAGCCTTACGCCGGCAGCGATTCCGTGCCGCTGGATGAAGAAAACCTCAAAAAGAGAGCAGAGGCGCTTTACGGCCTTGACAGACACAAACAGATCCGCAAATCACATGAGAATCCGGACATACAGAAACTCTATAAGGAATTTCTGGGGCATCCGCTGTCGGAAAAGTCACATGAACTTCTCCATACCCATTATAAACCCCACCAGCCAACCGGTATAATTCCCGCAGAACTGAAAATAAAATAAGGAGAGAATATAACCACTATGAGCAAGCTTGTTGTTGATGAAAAACTTGACGAACTCAAAAGTTTTATAAAAAACATTAAGGGCAACGACAATCCCGAATCATACCTTATAGCCACGCTTCATAAAGCTCAGGAGCTTTACGGTTTTCTGGATAAGGATGTTATGGATGTAATTGCCCATGAACTGAAAATACCGACCGCCCATATATGGGGAGTTGCCACATTTTACCATTATTTCAAACTTATACCGCAGGGCAAACATACCGTTTCCGTTTGTATGGGAACGGCATGCTATGTCAAGGGTGCTGCCGAAATACTGCAGACCCTGAAGGATGTTCTTAAAGTTGAAGTAGGTCAGACCTCGGAAGACGGCGTCTTTACGCTTCAGGAAGCGAGATGCCTGGGAGCCTGCGGACTGGCACCGGTAATGATGATCGACGACAAAATCTACGGCAATCTTACGCCGAAGAAAACGCGTGAAGTTCTTGAAGCCATCAGAAAAGCTGAAAAATAGGGATTAAGTAAATCTCTGTCACGAAAAAACCGCTTGAATTTATTAAAGAATTCGAGCGGTTTTTTTATGTAACTCTTACAAATATTTTTAGATTATAAAATATACCATATTATAATTTATTACCGATTGGAGTGTATTATAAAGTTTGCAATTTTGATAAAAGACAGTAAAATTATTCAAATTACAAGGGCTTTTATGAGCGCTTTTTTTATAAATTTTTACAATATTGCAGTAAATTGTAAAAATGTTAATAAAATGGCCATAAATGTTAATTGACTGTGACGTTTTCAGTATGATATAATTTTTCTAACAAGATCGTATTACAAACGTTTTACGGTCAAAAATATTCAGGAGGTGTTTAATAATGAGTTTTATCAGTTCCGCATTCAGCGCGGTAAAATCATTTGCTCCAACTGCAATCAATGCAGTGAAAGATTTCGCAAAATCGCCAGAAGGACTTCAAGCCCTGGGGGATGCCGCTTCCAATGTTCTCGGAGGCAGTGGTGGCGCACAGAATTCTCAAAACGATACAGCTATCAAATTGGCTGAAATGCAACGCGATTCAATTAAAAGTCAATTTGAACATCAGAAAAAAATGAACGAAATGATGATTGAATCAGTAAAAATTAAAGACAAAAACAATCAAAAAGATAAAGTATCATTAAGCGATGCTGCAACTCAGGAGATGGAGGGCGGCGACGAATGAACACCACCGGGTCAATAAGTTGCGGTATAAATACCTCAGAAATGAATAACACAACCAAACGTTCTTTGGCTGCAAAAATTGCCGAGGCGCAGGAACCGGCAATACAGGATACCGTAACTCTCACAAGAGGAGACACACCGGATAATTATCCTTCATACGGAAAAGTATAAAATCTCCTGAAATATTCTGTTAATAAACCTTCGTGTCGTTACACGAGGGTTTATTTTTTTATTTCTTGTATCAATAAGCGGTTGTAAACCGTATTTATAAAAATATTACAGTTCAGTATTTTGAAGGACTAGAGCAGTTATTTCAGTCTTTTACGGCCCGCATAGAGCAATCCGGCTCAACCCCCTCTTCTTTCAGCACCCCCGTCCCCCAATCATACATGGCTTCCAATATCGGCCGCAGGCTGAGGCCTTTCTCTGTAAGAGAATATTCAACCTTGGGAGGGACAACAGGATAAACAGTGCGTATCAGCAGCCCATCAGCCTCCAGCTCACGCAGTTGCTGGGTCAGCATTTTTGAAGTCGCATCAGGCACAGTTTTTTTCAACTCGGAGAACCTTAGCGTTTTACCGGTCAATTGCCAGAGAATGATCGCCTTATACTTCCCTCCTATCAACCGGATTGTAGCGGCTACAGGACAATTATAAGTTATTTTTTTCATCATACCCACCTCCTTATTTCAAAAGTATCTTTTTAGACACTATATTACAAAATAGTGCATTCTTGCCAAATAAATATCAAGTGTTACAATAATACTATAGAGCAAAACTAAAGTCAAACTCAATCACGGGAAGGTGATTTATATGAAAAAATATTTATTCGATATCAAGGGCCTGAACTGCTCCGCCTGTTCCTCCAAGGTTGAAAAAGGCCTCTCAGGACTCAACGGAATATCCGCGGTCAACGTCAATTTACTGACATCCTCAATGTCGGTGTCATTCAATGAAGAGCTGATTACCGGCAGTAAAATAATAGACACAGTTAAAAAAATGGGATATGATGCTTCACTGAAAACAGCCGCAGGTAAAGGAGCGGCTATCAATACCGGCAGCATCTCCGAACTCGAAGCGGTAAAAAAGCGGCTTAATACTTCAATTGCTTTTACCATACCTATTTCATACATCTCAATGGGGACTATGAACGGCTGGCCGTTGCCGGAATCTCTGTCCGGAGCAGTAAATGCGCTGACTTTGCTTTTACTTACATTGCCGGTTGTTTATGTCAACCGCAGTTACTTTACCGGCGGATTAAAAAATCTGTTTAAACTATCACCAAATATGGACTCTCTGATCGCCATTGGCTCAGGCTCCGCTTTTTTATACGGCATATACACCGTATACAGTTTATGGTACCGACACGGCAATATCCACCCCGAGCACAACGGCTCTATAAATTTATACCTTGAATCAACGGCCATGATTTTAACCCTGATTACATTGGGAAAATTCCTTGAGTTACTTGCAAAAGGCCGGACTTCGAAAGCAATAACCGGATTAATCAATCTGGTTCCGCAAACCGCGACCGTAATACGCGGAGGCAAAGAGTATAAAATATCCGTAGAAGAACTCGTTACAGGCGACACACTGATCGTCAAAACCGGAGATTCAATACCTGCAGACGGAGTTCTCACCGACGGATATTCATCTGTGGACGAATCCGCCATAACCGGAGAAAGCGTGCCTGTCGAAAAAATAAAAGGCGATAAAGTTACAGGCGGAACAATAAATCTATCCGGCTTTTTCAAAATGGAAGTAAAGGCAACAGGCAGCGATACGGCATTGGCAAAAATAATCCGTATCGTAGAGGAAGCAACTTCAACCAAAGCTCCGATAGCAAAACTTGCCGACAAGGTAAGTGCCGTATTTGTTCCCACTGTGCTCGCAATCGCTATTATCACAGCAGTAACCTGGACCTTGCTGGGATACAATTGGGAATTTACAATGACGGCTGCAATATCGGTACTAATAATTTCCTGTCCCTGTGCACTTGGTCTGGCAACGCCCACTGCCATAATGGCAGGAATGGGAAAAGCGGCGGCAAACGGAATCCTGATAAAGTCGGCACAGGCTCTTGAAACGCTGCAAAGCGCCGATGTCGTTGTCCTCGACAAAACAGGAACCGTCACCTACGGAAATCCCGCGGTAACCGACATTATTGCCGATACGGGAGACAGGGACGAGCTTTTGCAGTATGCATCGGCAATTGAAAAAATGTCCGGACATCCATTTGCGGACGCAATCGTTAAGTATGCCGTAAAAACAAACACCACCCCCAAAAAAATCACCGGATACCGGGAAATTCCCGGGCAGGGGCTAACAGGCATTATTGACGGTGAGACTGTTTGGGCGGGAAACATAATACTTATGAAAGAAAAAGGAATAGCCACCACTGCCTATGAGACAATTGAAAAATCCCTTTCCTCAGAGGGTAAAACGGTCCTATACTTTTCTAGAAATCAAAAACTGCTCGGAGTTATAGCTCTGTCCGACACCGTAAAACCAACAAGCAAGGAAGCTGTTGCCGGGCTTACCGGTATGGGTCTTGAGGTAATAATGCTGACCGGGGACAATAAACGGACGGCGGAAGCTATACGCGGGCAAGCAGGAATCAGTAAGTCAATTGCCGGAGTCACTCCAGAGGAGAAACTGCAACAGATAAAAAGACTAAGGCTCGGCGGGAAAAAAGTTATAATGGTCGGAGACGGTATCAATGATGCTCCAGCTCTGGTTGAGGCAGATGTCGGCATTGCTATCGGAGCCGGAACCGACATCGCAATTGAAACAGCAGATATCGTTCTTATAAAAAGTGATCTTAACGATATTGCCGACTCTATAAGACTGAGCAAATCAGTTATGAGAAACATCAAACAAAATCTGTTTCTGGCATTTATCTATAACGTCATTTGCATTCCTGTCGCTGCCGGAGCATTTTACTCCTTTACCGGCTGGATGCTCAACCCCATGATTGCTGCCGGAGCAATGAGTTTAAGTTCTCTGTCAGTCATTGCCAACGCGCTCCGTCTCAATCTATTTCAGGTAAAACAACTAAGCCACAAAAACCGGGAGTTTGGTCTCCCCGCCTGAATAATGCTTTTTAAAGTCCGGGAGCAGCCGTTAAAAACGGAAAAAGCCGTCTGTCCAACAGAAGCTGTCACCGAACAGGCTTTGGGCGTATAAAGGTTTTTGGAATTTTCTGGCAAAATAATAACAAATGCATACAGGGCTTTCAAAAAAAGAAATATTCTTTTATTCAGGTTCAATATTTTTGGGTATTTTGCTCATTGCTTTCGTAACACCGCACCTTGGCCTTTACTTCAAAGATGCTTCGGGAACAAAGACATTGAACACCCATCTGCTGCTGTTTATGCTCACGGCAACGGCAATATGTTATGTTCTTCATTTCAGAAAAATGGCTCTGTGGATTGTCGGAGTTAAGCTGAAAAAAGGCAGCACCGGAACGACGAGATGGATAATGGACGACGTCATAGCCTATGCTGCCCTATTCATACAGGGAACAGCAGCAGCAGCCTGGATTGTCGCCGCAGCATCTTTTGCTTTTCAGGTATACCTTTTATCCGATGCACTTATTCACAGATTCCAGACAGGGAAAAAACTGAAAGAAAAAGATGAAAAGCTGCCGCCTTTTCCTGTCGGCCAGATTTTATATGCTTTCACAAATCCATTCAACAAAATAATAATGCTAGTCCCGGCCGGATTGTTCTACGAGTTTATAAACGGACACGGAACCGAATTATGCTCCAACAGGAATATAATCGCCGTCGCCTGCATGCTACTGATTTATTTTTCAATCGCCTGCATACTCAGCAGCGTAACAATAGTTTTAAGGCAAAGAAGGCCGATATCTGATTTAAACTCCATATTTATGGATCATTACTCGGAAATCACCACATATATCCTTATGCTTTGCCCTCTGGGGCTGTTGATAGCACTCATGTATACAAAGGAACCGATAGGACTCATCCTGTTGTTTATACCGGTAATTGCTATGCACAAGGCGATGAAGAATATTGAAATAGTCTTTAACGAATATAAAGAATTTCTCTATTCCCTGGCATATGCAATAGATGCCAGAGATCACTACACCTACGGTCATTCGGAAAGGGTTGCCAGATACTCGGCGGCAATTGCCGGCTATATGAAGCTGCCGGCGAAACAAGTGGAAGATATTGAAAAAGCCGGAAAAATACATGACTTAGGAAAAATAATAATCCCGGACAATATATTACATAAACCCGGAAAACTTGATGATGATGAGTATTCAATAATGAAAACACATATCAATACATTAAAAATACATTTCGAAGACAAAAAGCGGCTCTCAGAAGCACTTCCTATTGAAATAGCATCAAGTCACCACGAAAGATTTGACGGCAAAGGATACATTATAGGAAAAAAAGGCAGTGATATCCCCCTCGGCGGACGCATACTTTGTGTGGCCGACGTTTTTGATGCTCTGACGACAGACAGGCCCTACAGAAAAGGAATGGCTCCGGAAATAGCACTAAGTTACATAAAAGACGGAAGCGGAACTCATTTCGATCCGCAAATAGTTGATATCTTCGACAGGATGTGCAGAGACGGAATCATCAAAAAACTTATGAACGAAAGTCCCGAGCAAACATATTAACAAACGGAGAATAAAAAAATGGGAAATTACGATTCGATACAGGAGATTATGCACAGCGGAGGGATTACCCTGTATATCCTTATACTTTGCTCCATACTCCTTGTGGCGACAATCATTGAAAGAGTCATATTCTTTCTGAAAAACGGTCTGAACTATAATAAATTTCTTGAAGAAATATCGCTACCGTTAAGTAAAAAAGATTATCAGGCGGCACTGAGAGTCTGCAAAGACAATCAATCGGTATTGACGGAAACCGCAGCGGCGGCACTGGTCAGAACGGACAGACCAAAAGAAGAAATCGAAGAAGCAATGGAAACCGCCCTGACGGAAGGGATGCTGCTTTTTGAAAAACGAATTCCTATTATGGGAACGCTGGCCGTTACCGCCCCCTTTATAGGGCTTATGGGAACAGTTCTCGGCATCATGCAGGCTTTCGCGGATATCGCAGTGCAGGGAAGCGCAGGGCCGGCTTCAGTCGCACGCGGCGTTTCAGAGGCACTGATCGCAACAGCCGCCGGACTTTTTGTAGCCATACCGGCGTCAATCTGTTTCAATTATTTCAAAAGCAGGTGCAGCACTATAAAAATGCGCATGCTTATTCTGGCTTCGAAAATTCTTGAATCGGTAACCAGACTTGAATCAGGAGCCGGCATTTCACCCGATATGATATCACATAAAAAGACTAATGAAAGCGGTGATGAGAAATGAGCCTGTTCAAAAAACTGCAAAATGAAGACGACACCCTGAATTCCATCAACATTACACCGCTGACAGACTGTATGATGGTCCTTTTAATCATATTTATGATCACCGGAACGGCGATGTCACAAACAGGATTCAATATAGAATTGCCGACAGCAGCGGAAAAAGAAAAAGTAAACCCGTCACAAATAACAATTTCCGTGACGCAGGACGGAATTTACTATATAAATGACCGGCAGATAAAAGAACAGAATCTGGTTTCTTTTCTCAAGGAGAAAAAAAGTCCGGATACGTCCGTGATTATCGACGGAGACTCCAGAGCCAGTTATCTTAAAATAATAACGGCCATTGACGCCGCCAAACAGGCCGGACTAAATCAAATTGGTTTGTCCACAAAAGAAGAAAGCAATCAATCTCCATAAGTTTCCCGACTAAAGAAATTAAGTAAACCGGGACTGCCTAAAGAAATTTCCGTCTCTTACAGAGTTCACAGAGATAGTATCGAAAAAATATTAAGGGTAATGTGTCTCTTTATATGCAAAACGATTTTTCTCTGTGCTCTCCTCTTCTCTGTGAGGAACTTTTCCGTTGTTAATAAAAGAGTCGTTTTGTTTCCCTAACGAGACAGTCCCAGTTTTTTTATTTCCACGGCAATCGCTTCAAAATCACGCAGGGACAGCGTCTCCGGACGGGATTTGGGGTCTACTCCCGCAGCTTCAATTACGGATTCTATTTTTGCACTGCCGCCAAAAGACGACAGTGCATTTTTAAGTGTCTTCCTTCTCTGTTTAAATGCCGCGCCGATAATCGGACGCAGTTCCTCAAAATTCAGTTTAGCCGGCGGCGTTTCCCTTATATGCATGGAAATAAATGAAGAATCCACTTTGGGAGGCGGATCAAACGATGCTGCCGGTATATCAAACAGTAAACTGCATTCAGCATAATACTGTGCGAAAAAGCTGAAAGCACTGCGTTCACGACTGCCTTCCGGAGCACAGAGCCTCTGTGCAACTTCTTTCTGTATCGTTAAAAAAATCTTGGTAAAAAAATGCCGGTTATTAAGCAGAAGCTCTACGATAGGAGATGTTATATAATATGGTATATTGGCAAAAACAGTCCATTTAGCAGATGAAGTCAAAAGCTGACCAATGTCACATTTAAGAATATCATCATAAAACACTTCAAATTTTCCCGGATAAAGAGACGACAGCTTTTCCAGAGAGCGCGAAAAATCACGGTCAATCTCAACAGCCGTAACTCTGCCTGCTACAGGCAGTAATTCTTTCGTCAGATAACCTGTTCCCGGACCTATTTCAAAAACAGAATCCAGGCGGCATTCCGAAGACGCAAGCAAGACCATTTTATGGATATAGCCCGAATCATAAAGTAAGTGCTGACCATATTTTTTCTTCAAAAACATAAAAATATCCCAATTCGGTAAAATTATTTTCTAATTATATCAGAAACAGAGTCTTTTAGCCACAATATGAAAAAACGTTTTTACGCCGGAACAGTAGATTGTTTCCAAAATGAAACCTAAATAAAACAGGAGAACTTGAAAAAAGATAAAATTTTTCATACAAACCGTTTTATCAATATTTCAGGTTAAATTAAACGCGGATTTGGCAGATACCATACCCGGTATTTTATCACATGGAGTCAAATATAATGGGGAAAGCAGACAGCGTCAGCTTTACTGACAAAAAAAGATTCAACTGGAAAAGATTTATAATATTTTCGTCCGTCACCGTAGTCATCTCGCTGGCCTTACTAATCGGCGGTCTGGCATACATATACAGTATCACCCCTGCAGGCGGCGGCAATCCTTTTATTGACAGCATACGCTTCATTGTAAAGCCGGGGGAAACGGCATTTAAAGGCAACAAAACAATGAACATACTATGTCTTGGCATTGACAATAACTATACGGAAAACGGCATGGCCTATACGAAAGGGGCGCGCTCGGATACAATATTTATTCTGTCAATTGATTCACAGGCACAGCAAGTCAACATGCTGAGTATTCCAAGAGATATCTGGCTTAACATTCCCGGCTACGGATACGACAAAATAAACAGCGCCTACGCATTGGGCGGAATAAATCTGGCAAAAAAAGTAGTATCATCTTTTTTAGGAATCACCATCGATCACTTTATAATAATCAGAGTCAAGGCGGCAAAAGAAATCGTCGACACAATAGGAGGTCTTGAAATAGACGTCCCCAAGGATATGGACTATGATGACAACTGGGGCAACCTGCACATACATCTCAAAAAAGGCCCTCAGGTTCTGGATGGTTCCCAGGCAGTCGGGTTTGCAAGGTTCAGACATGACGAAGAATCCGACTGGGGCAGAATGAAAAGACAGCAGCAGGTTATTAATGCAATCATAAAGGAAATGAAAAAACCGGAAAACTTTATCCGCATGGACAAAATTGTAAACGTCGTCCATAAAAATATAGATACAGATTTAGACATGGCTGAAATCATAGACATATGCAGGCTTTACAAAGATTTTGACCGGCAAAATATGCTGACCGGAGTTGTAAAAGGAGAAGATGCTTTTTCCAATGACGGCGCCTCGATAATACTCCCCGATGAAAATGAAAAAACAAAACTCGTAAAAAGACTTTTGCTGCGAGACGGAAATAATCTCATTGCCAACAGAAAAATATCTATCTTCAACGGCAGCCAAACGGAGGGTCTGGCTACAGAGCTTGCAAACTATCTGGAATCCGAAGGATATGATGTCGTTAAAATCGCCGATGCCGACAAATACGACTATGAAGATTCAATCATAACAGATTACACGGCAAGCAAAATCGGAAATGTAGACTTGAAAAAGGTAATGGGTTATATCTCACTGCAAACAGGTAAGGATGCTCCCTACAATGAAGATTACAGCATTATTATCGGCAATAAATGGCTGGAGTGGAGAAAAAGTCACCCGTTGCCCTATATTGAACCGGCAAAACCGTATATACGCGATTATACCGGAGTGAGAACGACAAATGATTACGAAACATCAGGCGGTGGTCATTATCAGGAGCCTAGAAACACGCAAACAGACTCAACTGAAAAACCGGCAGCAGAGGATCCGGAGACACCTCAGGAAAACAGCGAACACAATACTTATACCGAACCGGTTACCGATCCGGTCCCGGAACAGACAGAGCCTACTAAAAGATATGTTGTTCCTATTCCGCAAACGGCTCCTAAAGAAGGTCCGATACCGATTGAGCCTGTACAGCCAATAAATACCGACCAAACCGAAGGCGAGCAGGCAACACATTTGGAATCTGAACAGGAAAACTACTAAAAAGTCAAAATACAATCGGGCCTGTTTACCTAAAGGTCCTAAGGAAAATTATGCTTGAATTTATCTTAATTTTAGCATTAAGTCCGGTTGTGGTCATAATGACTCTGGTATATCTTACCGACTCTTATGAACCGGAGCCTAAAAAAATTGTCCTGAAAGTTCTGGGGTTCGGAGCCCTGACGGTAATACCTGTAATTATAGCCGAACATATATCAATTATATTTTTTCCGGTACCGCTATCCGACACGTCATCAACAGTCAATTTAACTCCCCTTAACCTGTTTATAAACATTTTCATAAGTATTGCCCTCATTGAAGAAACCGCCAAATTCGTGGTTGTTCGCTGCGGAGTGTACAGATCCAGCGAATTTGATGAAGTCTATGACGGTATAGTCTACTGCTGCGCGGCATCACTAGGATTTGCCGCCATTGAGAACATAGGATACGTAATATCACCGGCTGCCATGGGCGAAGGATTAGCCAGCATAATGGCGATAACGGCAATCGGCATTGCCAGAGCAGTCCTCGCCGTTCCGGCCCATGCATGTTTTGGAATAATAATGGGATATTTTGTAGGGAAAAGTAAATTTGAAAAAGGTTCAATGAAAATAGTCTATCTTTTATCAGGACTGTTTTTAGCGTCGTTTATGCATACAGTTTACGACTATTTTGCCCTTTCAAAAATGCTATGGCAACTACTGCTTTTCATGCCTTTGATGATCACCATAACCGTTTGTTTTCAGCTAAAGGCAATAAAGCAATCAGTATACAGATATAACCCTCAGCAGGAAAGCGCGCCGCCGCCGGAAGACCAATCACCTGAATACTCATACGAAAATAAAATGGATTCCACCGGCATGAATCCGAAGGAACCCATAATTGATAATCAGCAGGAAAGCGGATAAATTCTATTCAACGGTAACACTTTTCGCGAGATTACGCGGTTTGTCAACATCACAGCCCCTGAAGTCAGCGATATAATAGGACAGCAACTGAAGCGGAACAGCAGACAATATCGTCGATATAAACGGACTCATAGAGGGAACACGTACAACATGCTCGGCAATATGTTCCGCATGGTGATCACCGTCGGAAGCAATGGCAATAACACAGGCGTCACGGGCGGCAACTTCCTGTATATTGCTGATAATTTTGTCGTGAAGCGAGTTTTTCGTCATTACCGCTACAACCGGACAGTCTCTGTCCACAAGGGCAATCGGACCATGTTTCATTTCGCCGGCAGCGTATCCCTCGGCATGTATATAGGAAATTTCCTTCAGCTTCAAAGCCCCCTCCAACGCCAGAGGATAATTGACATTCCTGCCCAGAAAAAGAAAATCACGGCACGCCTGAAACGATCTGGCAATGAGTTTTATATCATGATCGTAACGCAGTTGCTCTTCAACCGTAGAAGACAGCTCTTTAAGCTCATTTATTACTTCAGCCATTCCATCAGGTGCAATCACGCCTTTTTCCTGTGCAAGGTAAAGTGCAAGTATATACATAATTAACGTCTGGGCGGTAAATGTCTTTGTCGCCGCAACACCCATTTCCAAGCCTGCCCTTGTATAAATAACTCCGTCAACCTCTCTCGTAATTGAACTGCCTACAACATTGGTTATCGCAAGGGTCTTAGCACCTTTTTCGCGGGCTTCCTTTATTGCCGCCAGAGTATCCGCAGTTTCCCCGGACTGGCTTACGGCGATAAACAAAGTGTCATCGGTTATCACCGGATTACGGTATCGAAATTCAGAGGCTACGTCTATATCTACAGGGATTCGGGCAATCTCTTCGATAAAATATTTACCAATCATACCGGCATGATAAGCCGTTCCACAGGCAACAATTGCAATACGTTTTATAGAGGAGGCTATATCGGCGGGCAAATTCGCCTCCTGCAAAATTATTCTGTCGTCATCGATCTTGCCGGACAAAGTATCAGAAAGGCTTCGTGGCTGTTCATAAATTTCTTTGAGCATGAAATGCTTGAATCCAGATTTCTCCGCCATATCGGAATCCCAGAGAACCATCGTACTTTTCCTGTTTACAGATTTTCCGTCATATGTAAATAAATTGACGGAATCTTTTGTAATACAACCGTACTCCATACTGTCAATAAGCATAATTTCCCTTGCCGAAGACAAAAATGCCGGAACATCGGAAGCGGCAAAATATTCGCCGTCCCCGACTCCTATTATCAAAGGCGACTCGTTTCTGGCAAAAACAATCCGCTGCGGTTCGTCCGCAGAAACAGCGGCAAGAGCATATGCGCCTTTTAGAAGCGGCAGTATCTCGGAAAAAGACCTTTCCAAATCCCCTGAATAATGACTTTCCAGCAAATGGGAAATAACCTCTGTATCCGTATCGGACACAAACTTATGCCCTTCGGCAACAAGCCGCTGCCTTAATTCCATATAATTTTCAATAATTCCGTTGTGGACGATCGCGATACGTCCGCTGCAGTCCGTATGAGGATGAGCATTGTTTTCCGACGGTTTGCCATGTGTCGCCCATCTGGTATGTCCGATTCCTACGCAACCGGATAAAGGAGAAACAGCCAACTTTTCTTCAAGGTTTTTAAGTTTACCGATAGACTTTGCCAAATGAAGTCCCGAATCAGAAGTAACGGCAACTCCTGAAGAATCATAACCTCTGTATTCAAGTCTCTTAAGGCCATCAATAATCAGGGGGACAGCCTGTCTCGCTCCGGCATAACCTATTATTCCACACATAAACGACTCCTAATCCAAGTCCGCATCCGGGCGTGTATAAAATCTAGCAACACAGACAGGGGCTTGCTGTTTATTTTATCTGAGTTAAAACCGTCCGGGATACGTACATTCAAAGCCGAGGAAACTTTTAAAACCCGGGTTTTATGAATTTTAGATATTCTCCAAAAGGGCATACATTTCCCTTCATTTATGTTTGCGGCATCCCCCCGCATCACAAACATTTTTCCGCTGCAGCAATAATGCTTACTGCTCCGCAACACTTCCTGTAAAAGACCCTGCCGCCGGATATATCGCATACGCTTACGTTTCTCATCAGCGGAGCTATGCTCTTCTGCATGAGGATTCCCTTGTCCATAAAAAACTAAAAGTCAGCCTTAATTCAATTATAGAGGAAATGGATAAGTGCCGTCGAAAAAATCTTTTAAAGTAGCTTAATTTAATTTTTAGTATTTTAAAATTTTATTATTCCAAAATAATTATTTTTTTACATTATTCCGAATATTATTTTTAGGAGGTCTATACCATGTGGGAACCCTTTACCGAGCGAGCAAGACGCTCTATCGTACTGGCTCAGGAAGAAGCACAGAGACTTGGCAACAATTACATCGGCACAGAGCATCTGCTCCTGGGTATAATGAGTGAAGGAGAAAGCGTCGCCGCCAAAGTGCTTGAGCATCTCGGCCTGACACTTACAAAAGTAAGACATGAAGTTGAATCAATCGTTGGTAAGGGGGTAAAAACCGTTTCCAAGGAAATGGTGTTCACTCCCAGAGCTAAACGCGTAATAGAACTTGCATTTGACGAAGCGAGGAGCCTGTCGCACAACTACATCGGCACGGAACATCTGCTTCTCGGCCTAATCAAGGAAAGCGAAGGAGTCGCCGCCAGAGTTATACAGAATCTCGGCGTAGACACGTCAAAAGTACGCTCGGAAATAACCAGACTTCTTGGAGTGGAGACGGCTCCAACCCCTGCAAAAGAAAAAACAAGGACACCGACCCTTGATCAGTACGGCAGGGATTTAACACAGATGGCACGTGAAAAGAAACTGGATCCGGTCATAGGCCGTCACGAGGAGATCGAACGCGTCATCCAGATTTTGTCACGCAGGCAAAAGAACAATCCGGCTCTGCTCGGAGAACCGGGTGTAGGAAAAACTGCAATAGTCGAAGGCCTTGCACAAAGAATAGTTGATTCCGACGTTCCTGATGTTCTCAGGGATAAAAGAGTTATGGGCCTTGATCTTGCTGCTTTGGTAGCCGGAACAAAATACCGCGGAGAGTTTGAAGAGCGTCTCAAAAGAGTTATGGAAGAAATACGCAATGCGGCCGGAGAGATCATACTCTTCATCGACGAGCTCCATACCATAGTAGGAGCAGGCGCAGCCGAAGGTGCGATTGACGCGTCCAACATATTAAAACCACCGCTCTCAAGAGGCGAACTCCAGTGCATCGGTGCAACAACACCCGATGAATACCGTAAACACATTGAAA
Organism: Candidatus Xenobia bacterium; assembly: GCA_031551355.1. Lineage (GTDB taxonomy): Bacteria > Vulcanimicrobiota > CADAWZ01 > CADAWZ01 > CADAWZ01 > JAVBNT01. The sequence goes on from JAVBNT010000019.1 coordinate 23,564, forward strand.
AAGACGCTGCTCTTGAAAGAAGGTTCCAGCCGATATCCGTTGCTCAGCCCAGTGTAGATGAAACAATAAACATCCTTAAAGGACTCCGGGATAAATATGAGGCTCACCACAAGGTAAGAATAACCGATGAAGCCCTGACAATGGCGGCAAAACTGGCCGATCGCTATATCAGCGACAGGTTCCTTCCCGACAAAGCCATTGACGTTATGGATGAAGCGGCCTCCAGAGTAAGGCTGCAGTCGACTCTTCCTCCTCTTGAACTGCGTCAGATAGAAGCTGAACTCAGAAGGCTCAAGGAAGAAAAAGAAGCAGTAATAAAGTCACAGGAATACGAAAAAGCCGCTATGTTCCGCGAAGAAGAGGAAAATCTCAGACGTAAAAGGGACGAGCTGCAAAAGGACTGGCAGGAAAAGAAAAACAACAAGGGCGACCGCCTGAATATGGTAACTGAGGAAGAGATTGCATACATCATTTCCCAGTCGACCAAAATACCGGTAACAAAGCTTGCTGAAGCCGAATCCATGAAACTCCTTAATATGGAACAGGAGCTAAACAAACGTGTTATCGGTCAGGACGAAGCCATCCATGTAATCGCAAAATCAATCAGAAGAGCAAGGGCCGGACTTCAGGATTCAAGAAGACCGGTCGGTTCGTTCCTTTTCCTTGGTGCCACAGGTATAGGCAAGACGGAACTTGCCAAAGCACTTACGGAATTTTTGTTTGATGACGAAGAAGCTCTTGTTAGAATTGATATGTCGGAATACATGGAAAAATTTGCCGTATCAAGACTTATGGGAGCTCCTCCCGGTTATGTCGGCTTTGAAGAAGGCGGCCAGCTGACCGAAGTAGTCAGAAGAAAGCCGTATTCCGTCGTTCTGCTTGATGAGATCGAGAAAGCCCATCCGGACGTTTTCAATATCCTGCTGCAGGTTCTCGAAGACGGACGTCTGACCGACTCACAGGGAAGAAACGTCAATTTCAAAAACACGGTGATAATAATGACCTCCAACATCGGCACGTCGGCAATCATGGAAGGCACGGAAATAGGTTTCCGCGCTGTTAAGGACGAAGGAAGCGCCGAAGTTAAACACGAGAGAACGAAAAAGAAAATCATGGAAGAGGTCAAAAAGCTCTTCAAACCTGAATTGATAAACCGTATTGACGAGCTTGTGGTATTCCATCATCTGGGCGAAAATGAAATAAAACAGATCGTAGATCTGATGATGTCCAGGGTTAAAAAGGAAATTGAGTCCCAGGGACGCTTTATGGAAATAACCGAAGAGGCAAGAAATGTGCTCGCCAAGGAAGGTTATGACCCTTCTTACGGAGCCCGTCCTCTGAGAAGAGCCATACAGAGAATGGTTGAAGATCCTCTGGCGGAAGAATTTATCAGAAATGTATTCTCCGAAGGTGATACAGTCGTCATAGATGCGGATCCCGATGAGGAGAAAAAACTGACGTTTAAGAAGAAATAGGCGTTTATTCTCACCTGTTTGCCGTATACACGGCAAACAGGTGAGGAAGATATTTATTTTTAGACTATATACCAAAAGACACTTCTTAACCGGTCTAAAAGACTACATTTATCCGGCTTACGCCGGTATTAGCGGGTACAAACCCGCTAATATTAACTTTAATATTATATTTTAGGAATACCGGCGGCAAAGCCGTCGGTAGTGATTTGATGGCTAAATCAAAAACACATTTTGTCTGTAGCGAATGTGGTACCATATCGATAAAATGGCTGGGTAAATGCCCGGAATGTGATAACTGGAACACGTTTACGGAAGAGCTGCTGTCGGTGAACACCGACAGGGCACTTATTTCATCTTCGTCAAAAGCCCCGGAATTGCTAAAAGACATTGATACATCGGAACAATCGAGAATTTCCACGGGAATTCCCGAACTGGACAGAGTCCTCGGCGGCGGTATGGTTAAAGGCTCCGTTACACTCATAGGCGGCCAGCCGGGAATAGGAAAATCTACGCTGCTGCTGCAAGTGTCAAAGGGGGTTTCCGAGAATTGCGGAAAAGTTCTTTATGTCAGCGGCGAAGAGTCTCCAAAGCAAATAAAAATGAGAGCTTCAAGACTCGGCATAGATTCGGACAATCTCTATATACTTCCGGAAATCAGCATTGAAAATATACTTGAACAGTGTTATGCAATGAATCCGAGTATGATCGTTATTGATTCCATACAGACAGTATACAAATCGGAAATGGAAAGCGCTCCCGGCAGCGTAAGTCAGGTAAGAGAGTGTACTGCGGCACTTGTGAGAATGGCAAAAACCATTGATTCCGCTTTGATGATTGTCGGCCATGTTACAAAAGACGGAAATATTGCCGGTCCGAGAGTTCTGGAACATCTTGTCGATTCAGTGCTTTATTTTGAAGGCGAAAACGTACAAAACTTCAGAATAATAAAATCGGTAAAAAACAGATTCGGTTCCACAAACGAAATCGGCATCTTTGAGATGGATCATAGTGGCCTGAAGGCAATAAAAAATCCTTCGGAATATTTTTTGCAGCAAAGAATTGCCGTCACAACAGGATCGGTGATCATACCTGTTATCGAAGGAAGCAGGGCAATATTGGTAGAGGTCCAGGCGCTCGTTACAAAATCATTTTATCCGGCGCCGGCAAGAAAAGCAAAAGGCATTGACACAAACCGTTTGGCACTGATAATAGCCGTACTTGAAAAAAGAGCGGGCCTGGCTCTTTCATCATGCGATATTTATGTAAACGTCGTTGGCGGCATTGAAATAGACGAACCGGCAATAGATTTGGGAATTGCTATGGCAATAGTATCAAGTTTTTCCGATAGGACAATAAACTCCGACAGTGTTTTTATAGGCGAGCTCGGCTTAGGCGGGGAAATAAGAGGAGTCAGCCTATGTGACAGGAGGGTTGTTGAAGCCGAAAGGCTTGGTTTCAAAAATATTGTAATCCCTTCGGCAAATTCACAGATAAAATCACAAGCCGTACTTGTAAAAGTTACCGACATAAGGGAAGCTGTTGGAACTGTTTTAAAAAAATCACACGGAAAGGAGGGGTAGCAGGTGGAAAAGTTCATAAAAGCTTTCTTTTATTTCGTTTTTTCTATTATCGGTCTGTTTGCCGGTATATACCTGCATAAATATACCCTTCCGCTGTTTCAGTCTCTGTCGCAGGATTTGATCTCCATAAATATGCTTATGTTCATAGCACTGGGCGTAATAGCCGGACTCGCAGTTGCCCCGCTGACCTCAAACGCAATCATAACCTCAATCGAACATACTATTAAAAGGCTTCTTGCCGCGCCGTTAAAACAAATTATCGGCGGAGTGGCGGGCCTTATAATCGGCCTTATCATATCATCCCTGACAATGCTGATCGTTTCGACAATTCCATTTTCGGAAATAAAAGTCGGAAAATACATTTTTTGTATAATAGTCATAACCCTTTCAATATTTATATCCTACATATGCGTGTTCTTCGGCGCAAAGATTATCGGCAACGTACCTATAAGCAAACAATCTTTAGGCTCGCGTCACGGACTTGATTTCCTATGGGGAACAAAATACAAAATATTGGATACCAGCGCAATCATAGACGGGAGAATCTATGATGTTACAAAATCAGGTTTTATTGAAGGAACAATAGCCATACCAAGATTTGTACTGAATGAGCTACAGGCGGTCGCCGACTCGGCAGACGATTTAAAACGCAGTAAAGGCAGACGCGGACTTGATATGCTCGACATGTTAAGAAAAGACTTCAGCATCCAGATAATAGAACAGGACTATCCGGCGGAAGGCGTAGACAACAAACTTATTTTACTGGCACTTGAGATCAAAGCGGTCCTAATCACCACAGATTATAATCTGAACAAACTGGCATCACTGCAGGGAATTGAAGTGCTAAATATCAATGATCTGACAAATGCCGTAAAATCTCAGATACTCCCGGGCGAAATATTCAAAATAAGAGTAATAAAAGAGGGAAAAGAACATAATCAGGGGGTCGGTTACCTCGATAGCGGAACAATGGTCGTTATTGAAAACGGAAAAAAATACATCGGCGAAGAAATAACCGTTGAAGCAACAAGTTCTCTCCAAACTTCAGCCGGGCGTATGATATTTGTTAAAGTAATGCCATGAAAATAGCAGCACTGATAACCGCCGGCGGAAATTCCAGCCGCATGAATTCAACCAATAAACTGTTTTCTTTTATCTCAGGCAAACCGGTGATCGTAAGAAGCATAGAAGCTATCGAAAAATCACCTTATGTCACATCAATATTTATTGCTTCACAAACGGAAAAAATCCCGTATTTAAGTTCACTCTGCATATCACACGGATTAAAAAAAATACAAAAGATATTACCTGGCGGTACGACCAGACAGGAATCCGTATACAACATGCTTGCTTCGCTTAACGAGAATTATGACTTTATCGCCATACATGACGGAGCCAGACCACTTATATCACAGGAAGACCTGAATGAACTTTTTATAAAATGCCCGCAATATTCTGCCGGAGTAATTCTGGCCTCGCCGCCGGCGGATACAATAAAATTGCTGGAACCGGACGGCTTTATTATATCAACCCCGGAAAGAGCAGCTCTGGCAGCAGCACAGACTCCGCAGGTCTTTCCGGCGGAATTAATAAAATCAGCCCATAAAAAAGCTTTAAAGGAAAATTTTAACGGCACTGACGATTCATCTCTTGTGGAAAGACTCGGCTATAAAGTTGCGATAATAAAAGCAAAACGGCCGAACATAAAAATAACGTATCAGGAAGATCTGGCTTTTTGCGAGGTTTTATTAAATGGATGAAAATGAATTAAGAGAAGCCTTTGAATACCTTAACGAAGTGCTGATGGATTATGAAAAGATGATCGGCAATATCGGCAACAACGGCCTGTCTGCAAGCTTAATAATGAATTACCGTGATGAGCTTCATGACATAATGTCGGAACTGGCGCTTGAAGATATAAATTTAAAAGAACAATGGAAAAAAATAGCAATTCTTGATACAAAACTAAAAGGCAATGCCCAAAAATTTGTCAACGAAGTAGGGCATGCAAATTTCAAACAATACCAAATCATAAACAATCCTTCCAAAGACAGATGGTGGTGGTATATGGACAAGACAACATTGCCGCCTGCAGCAAATAAAAAGCCATGGGAATTCTGGAAACGCTAGCGCTATTCTATAGGGAAGTGGCGTTATTAGGGAAAAAATCATAAAAATTGATTTTTTTTCAAATAAAACGGAAAATTATATACTTGCAAATCAAAAAAAGAACTGTTATTTGATTTTTTTTCAGCAGGAAGAGAGTCCGTCATAAAGAATTTTTTGTCGAGGAACAATCTTATAGAGTTATAAAAACGATTTTTCTACTAATAATGCTTTTGAGGTAATGTTATGTTTATTGCTGTCAGCGGTCCAATTGGGGCGGGTAAATCAACCGTTACAAGAATTTACTCACAAATCACCGGATACGAACCGTTATTTGAAACGGTAGCAAATCACCCGTATTTAGAAAAATTTTATGCAAATCCCGAGCAATATGCATTCAAAGCACAGGTCTTTTTTTTATGGGATCGTTTTAATAAACACTACTTGTGGGAGCAAAGCAAAAAAGATATCGTTGCCGACAGATGTATATATGAAGATGCTATCTTCGCAGATGTTCTGCATAAAAGGAATATCCTCAGTGACGAAGATTACAGCCTTACATATCTTCCTCACTATAAGCTTCTTTGCAATATACTCAGACCGCCGGATCTGATGATTTATTTAAGGGCGTCAGTAGACACGCTCATGTATAGAATCGGCAAACGCCAGCGTGATATGGAAAAAGGAATTGAACGCAATTATATGGAGATGCTGAACGCCTCTTATGAAGATTGGATTGAAGAATATCCGCATAAAAAATTGATTGTAGAAACCGACGGACTGGATCTTACCTGTGACCTGCATCCCGAATGGTTCTATCTGTTCAAGGCCATACACAACAAAGTGTTAAGCAATAACCTGCCGCATGAGGCAATAGGCCTTAACAAAATAAAAGAACTTATACCTTCCACTTGTACGCGCAGCAATGCGGAATGGGAACGACAGAAAATATTCTGCTGCCCGTAAGCAAATGACAAAAGAGCTGCCGGAAATGCAGTTGCCAATAAGACGGTATAAAAACAAACTGAATTAGGAATGTTTACAAAGCCGATAACTTGTGATTTTTCACGCCGTTATCGGCTTTGTTTTTTAGCGCTTTATTATCTCTGCGTCCTTGCCGGCTTGTGATAAGAGTTATTTCAATTTTGTTACGTGAATAAGCGCCTAATGTTTACATTATTCAGGTTTTGCTCATACAAAAAAGACACAATATCCATTCAAACAGACGCGAACGAGTAAAGGGAATAGCAGCCCTAAACTGCTTTTCCGGTTATTCATGTTTCGCTGCCTCGCTCAAAAGTTTTTACTATCTTTTGATCTTGTATTTCAAGGACAACATCCGCAACATTATCTACCAATTTTTTATCGTGAGAGATAAAAATAATGGTTCCCGCATAGCTTTTCATCATTGTTTCCAATGCAACAATGCTTTTCAGGTCAAGATAATTCCCCGGTTCATCCATAAGCAAAATATTATATCGCCCCAAGAGCATTTTGGATAAAAGCAGCTTAATGATCTCACCTCCCGACAGAACGCATAAATCTTTTTGAATATCATGCGCACCAATCCCCATTGCGGCCAGCACCGCACGGATTTCCGCAACGGTATAATCACAATTCTCCTGCATAAATGCCAATACAGTTTGACGTGTGGTAAATTTATATCCGGTTTGAGCGAAATAGCCTATTTCGGCTTTCTGAGATATGGTTATCCCCTCGTCACGGTCAAGTATCATTTTTAACAAGGTTGTTTTACCCGCACCGTTTGCCCCTGTTAACGCGACTTTAGCTCCCAGCGGAATTATGAAACCGGCATTATCAAAAATAATACGCCTGTCAAATTGCAAGCTGATTCCATCGGCTGAAATTGGGAACTTATTGTGCAGTTCTACAGCCTTACTTTGACGAAAGCGAATAGAACCGGTCCGAGCCGGAGCGTAAATATCACCTAAAGCATCCAGGCGTTTTTCCATATTCCCGGCGGCTTGATACATTTTTTTCTGCTTACTTCCGGTGGTTTTTTCATGTCCCAACCGCCCGGAGCTTTCATTTGAGTTTTTTGCCCCTTTTTGCTTACTGTCTACTTGACGCGCCTGCTTGCGTTTTTCCTGTATAGCAAGCTCTAATCGCTCCCGTTCTTGCGTAAACCGCTCATACTCTGCGGCTTGCCGCTGTTGTTCTTCACCTTTTTGCCGCAAGTATTCTGAATACCCGCCCCAATATTCCGTGATCTTGCCAGTTTTCAGTTCCCATATCTTATCAACCACTTCGTCAAGAAAATACCGGTCATGACTGATAACGAGCAACGCGCCATCAAATGCCTTTAATTGCCCAATAAGCAAGTCAATGCCGCTACGGTCAAGATGGCAAGTCGGTTCATCGGCAAAAATACCATGCGCCTGCCGGGAAAGCGCGGCGGCGATCTTTGCGCGGGTTTCCTCACCGCCGCTCATAGTATCCTTTTGTATGTTCAAAATACCAAGACGCGATAGTATGACATGGTCACCGGAAACTTCCACTTCTATCCCGTTCAGCTGGCTAATATATGCACACTCGCCAAAACGCTGCAATTTTCCTCCGGCTAAATCAACTTCCCCGTGGAGCACTTTCAGCAGTGTACTTTTGCCCGCGCCGTTATCACCGACAAGGCCGATGCGGTCATAAGAATATATATCTAATTCATCAATATCCAATACATCATGCCCGGCGTATTCCAGACAGATGTTTTGCGCTTTAATAAGCAAGCCCATTTAAGTAACCTCCCGTCTAATCACTGTTGCACGTTTTATGCAACAACAGAATTACATGAAAAAAGGCCATTCATCCACCGAGTGGACAAATAGCCTGCCAAATAAAGTTATAAGTGCAAAATTATGCACGAAAAACACGCTTATAAGTAAGCAATTTCTTCCGTATATCCGCACAAATGCTTAAAATTACAACAAACCAAGCCCACCACCGTTAGATAGTATCGCCATACAATTGTTGTGTTTTAGCGAATGCGGACAGATTGCATAAATGAAACCTCCAAAACCGGAATGAGTTAATGATAACATGATTTTTTTCAGAAGGCAATGCAAGGTGGTTTTTTGTTTCAGCCGCTATGCTCCATCAACAGACTAAAGTCATAATAGAAAAACGAGAGCGGCCTACCACCCCTCTCTCGTTTTTCTGAAATGAGCCATACTAAGTTATATTTTCTAAAAAATGCCTTTTCACTATGTATCAGTACCGCATAGCTTACAGGGCACGGAACTACTGGAAAGTATCAATATAAGCAGCTATAACCCTGCGAATCATTGAATTCATGTAATCGGCGATAAACAACTGCGAAGAATCGTTTGAAACTGTAATTGCGTCGGGATTATAGAAAAGTACCTCATCGCCTGTTCCGTCGGCATAACCACTGGCTACCCCGCCGGCATATGTAGTAACCTCAAGAGTAGAAAGGTCGATTTTCCTTAAACAGGCCCCGTTGCAGTCGGTAACAAAAAGCAGCTTGCCGTCCGGAGTAACAGTCAGCCCCCTCGGTTCGTCAAAAACAGCCGCCGTGCCGATTCCGTCCTGTCTGCCCCTGGAACTGTTTCCGGCTATAGTGGAAACACGGTTCCCATCAGTCAAATCAATTTTTCTAACCCTGTAGTTATACGAATCGGCTACATACAGGAAACTGCCGTTGGGAGAAATTGCAACGTCAGTGGGAAGATTGAACTTGGCGCCGGTGCCGACAGCATCAAGAAAACCTGACGAGGAACCGGCGACCGTAGTTGTTGCGCCTGTAGCAATAACCACCCTGCGTATACGGTGATTATTAGAGTCCGCAACATAAAGCTCATCGCCGAGCGGCGAAAGGGCAAGACCGGAAGGCATTTTGAACTTTGAATCTGCTCCTGTCGTTTCATCTTCATCTCCGGCAACAGTCGATCCGGCTATCACGGTTGAAGTTCCCGTCGCTATATCAACAGCCCTGATCATATTGCTGGTGGAGTCGGCTATGTATATTGTCTTTTCATCCTGCGAAAGCACGATTTTATGCGATATTCCCCTGTTGGACAAGCCATAAAAAATGTTCTGTGTCGGCACAGTGCCGACGCTGCAGCTGGCGGCTATTTCTACTGCCTCCCTGGTATCAAGATTGACTTTCCAGATACTCTTAATATCGGAAACATACATTGTCTTTAAATCCATAGTCAGGGCGACGCCGTATACAAAACCGTTAAACGCAAACGAAGAGTTCCCTCCGGGTCCGTCAACAAAACCGGCGCGGCCGCCGCCGGAAAAATTACGTGTATATCCGCTTGATGCGTCCATTTCACGGATTCTGTTATTGGCAGTGTCGGCTATAAGCAGTTTCGTATCATTGTCAAAAAGTCTCAAACCAAAAGGGTTCAAAAAACGTGGCGAAGCTCCGTCCGCATAACCGGCCGGTGAGGATGACAGCGTAGAAACGGTATTATTATTCAACAGATCTATTTTGCGGATCATGCTGCTGCCGGTTTCTGAGACATAAAGATATCTGTTATCATCAGCAATATCTATTCCCTCCGGAGCATTAAATAAAGCGGCCGTACCTGCGCCGTCCCGTGAACCGGCTATTCCGGCACCGGCAATCACTGTTCTTACTCCCGTAGCCGTATCAACGGAATAAATTCTATGCTCAAAAGATGCCGCGACATAAAGAATATCCTTAGTGCCGTCATTTCCGATACACAGGCCATATACACTGTTGCCAAACCCGGTAACTAAATTTGTAACGCCGACGCTTCCGACGAGATCAATTTTCTTAATCCCGGTATTCTGTGAATCCGCCACATACAGCGAAGATTCATCAGTGCTGAGCGCGATCTTACCGGGATAACTAAATTTCGCATCCAAATTGGGGCCAATTATGTTTCCAGACATGCCGGGAGTTCCGGCGACAAGCGAAACCTGCGCCGTTGCCATATCTATTTTACGGATACAGTGGTTGAAGCAATCGGAAACATAAAGCGTTTCACCGTCATTAGTAAGCGCCAGTCCTCTTGGTTCGCGAAACATGGCTGCAACGCCGGAGTCTTCCCGATATCCGGAAATAGCGCCGCCGGCAAGGGTAGATATAAAGCCGGTATTCATATCCACAACCCGGATCCTGTGATTATAGCGATCAGCGACATACATATTTTTACCGTCGGAAGACACCACCATATCAACAGGTCTGTTATAAACACCTATATTCTCATAAAAAAAGTCACCGGTTCTTCCCGCCGTATCGCCGGAATCAAGCGGTACATAACCAAACGCAGTCACAGGATAGTATATAATATTGCCTTCCTGCACACCATCCTGCCCGATAACAACATAAAACGATGAAATAATATGCCCAGGTTTACGGAAAGTAAGCGTAAACTCCGTTCCGTCAGGAACGTCAATATTGAAAACGTAATTGCCGTTAGCATCGGTAGCTGCGCCGACAAGCGCAACAAGCGGGTTGTCAGACTCAACAATTACCCCGGAAATAGGTAAGCCGTCCAGATAACGGACGTCAACAGTCACAATCTTCATAATAGCCGGACGCGGATTCGGAGACTGCTCCTGATAAAAAGAAAAAGACTTATCACAGTTCGAGGAAGAGCAGCCTGATAAGATCAGCTGCGACATGGTGAGTAAGATAAATATTCCGGTAAAAAATTTTAACACAGATCCTCCTTTATTAACATACAAAACATAACCATAATAAACATAAAATATATTATAATGCATTTAAAGACAAAATTCAATTCATTTATTAAGCTAATATTTTTTATATGATTTATAGCATACATTATAATGATTGTATAACCGCGGCTTTATCCTTAAAATTAAAGCAAGTTAATGTTCTGATTCTGCCTAAAACCGCCTGACTTGGCGGCTTTAAAGTAAAAAAGGAGGTCAACCATAAAATTTGTACAAACATTTATCCTGACGAATTTTCAGGAAAAAAAATTCATAACCTTGAAAGAGATGCTATATACGTAAGCGTCAAACCAAAGACACATTGAATAGTTATGCGAATTCTCCTAAAATTGGATAGTAAGTAGGTTTGGCATTTCTGTTGCTTTTCGACTTTCCTTACAGATATTCTGTCGGCGGCAAATCCCGATGCCGCCTTCTT
>JAVBNT010000033.1:0-48688 GCA_031551355.1 Candidatus Xenobia bacterium
ATGGCGAAAAATAGCTTGCTTTATAGCCTTTTGCTATTCTTTTCTTAATTTTTCACCATTTTTACAATTATATTTGAACCGGCCAAAGCCGGTTTTGCCGGGCTAAGCCCGGTGACCGTTATCTTTTATTCCATGTAAAAGGGGCCGCCGTTATCACGACAGTCCCTTTTTCGTTTCAGTCGCGATGCTCCATCAACAGACTAAAGTTATAATAAAAAAATCCCCAGATGAAATCTGGGGATTTTTTCAAACACTCAAATTAGTTTACAAAACTATGTAGGCATACTAAGGCATACTAAGGCATACTAATTTTTGTAGGTGCTGTATCACTGACTTTAGGAGCCATAAGACCGATTACTGAATCAAACTGCGGGAAGCCTGTCTGAACATCAGCAGCTTTATGGTTTGCTTTTGCACAATATACTCCGTAATAATCAGGATTACTTGTAGCTACATAGCTATAATCACCATTATTAACATTAGTAGTTGTTGGCGGAGCTGTTCCGCTAGCCGGACATGCAGGTATAACTTTGAGATATACTGGATTTGCGTTGGTGCAGAGATCTGCTGACCAGCTAGTTGCTACAGGATATCTACCGTTGTTATCGGTTGAATACATTTCACAAGCTGTTCCAATATTCTTTACGTTACTTTTGCAAGAAGTGACCTGACCCTGAGCACGAGCTTTCATAAAATTAGGCACCAAAATGGCAGCCAAAATAGCGATAATAGCGATAACAATCATAAGCTCGATAAGGGTAAAACCTTTTCTGTTACGTCTTTCGATTTTCATTTACTATTTTCACCTCCTTCGTTTGTAGAATTCTTTTGACATTTCAAATTATAGCATAGCGCAGATCCAAAGTCAATCCATGCTAAAAATATTTTTTTAACTCATGCTTCCGATAAGCTGATAGAGCGGCAGGAAGACCGAAACCACGATAAAACCGACTATTCCACCCATACCGACAATCATTATCGGTTCAAGCATCGACGTAAGCGATGAAAGCATATACTCCACTTCAGTATCGTAAAAATCAGCTATCTTTGATAACATGGCGTCAAGATTACCGGTTTCCTCGCCAACAGCTACCATCTGTGTAACCATGGGCGGGAACAATCCGCTGGCTCCAAGCGGCGAAGCAATACTCTCACCTTCTCTGATACTTTCACGGACTTTACCGACAGTCTGGGCTATAATTTCATTACCGGAAGCCTTACCGACAATTTCAAGAGCCTGCATAATCGGCACACCGGAGCTCAAAAGCGTTCCGAGAGTACGGCAAAACCTTGAAATCGACACTTTCTTATTCAGCAATCCGAATACCGGCACGTTCAACTTAAGAAGATCATACTGTTTTTTACCGGTAGGAGTTTTTACATAGCGGTTGAAGAACATTATGGCAAGTATGGTTCCAATGATAATTATCGCAACGGCTCCCACATTCTGGAAGGCCTTTGTAATTCCCATCAAAATCTGCGTAGGCAGCGGCAGCGTAAGGTTCATTCCTTCAAACAGGGTAACGAATGTCGGCAAAATATATGTTACAAGAAAAATAACAATACCGACAGCAAGAACCAAAATGACAACCGGATAAGTCAAGGCCGCCTTAACTTTCTTCTTCAGGTTATAATCCTTCTCCATAAAGCCGGCAAGCCTGTCAAGAACTTCATCAAGCACACCGCCCATTTCACCGGCCTTAACCATACTTATATAAAGAGTACTAAAAACATCAGGATGCTTTGCCAGAGAATTGGAAAGCGTAGAGCCGCCTTCTACATCACGCCTTATCTGCACCAGCGTCTGCTGCAATTTTTTATCCTCAGTCTGTTCCGCAAGGATGTCAAGACAACGAACCATGGCCAGACCGGCATTGATCATTGTTGCAAACTGGCGGCTGAAAACCGTCAGGGCCTGCTCATCTACTTTACGCAGTCCCGACAGGGCTGAAGCAATACCGCCCTGAGCGGCGGCATCTGTCTTCTCCCTTATGTTAATAACGGCATAACGGCTTTCCTGAAGCTTCTGCGTAGCAGTCTTTATATTTGGAGCTTCAATACGGTCCCTTTTCAGATTTCCATTAGCATCCTTCGCTTCATACATAAAAATAGGCATACCTAAACCTCCGTCTGCCATTTAAATTACTAATGACATTCTTAAGAAAATTAATTAAATACGAAAAATAAATTCATCAAAAAAAAATAAAATTCCTTCAAGCTGAGGACCGGCTGAAAAGCTTTTTAGGATAAAGCTTTCTCAAAACCGGTCCTCCCCCATAATAACCAAACTATATTTTAGTTAGCTGAGCTACTACAAGAATTCCCAGTGGAACCAGCCACCACCAAATCGATCCGAAAAGACCTACCATAAAAACACCTCCCTTTCTTTTTTATATATTTCTATTAAATCTATCTCTTTTTCATTGCCGACGAACCGGGAACAGGGGCATTATCCAGCATTCTCCTTAGCTCTTCAGCATGTCCCGTGTGATTCATTGCATCATCTTCAGTTATCTGCTTGGAAGAGTAAAGTTCAAACAATGCCTGCTCCATAGTTTTCATCCCGAATTTTGACCCTGTCTGGATAGTATTATAAAGCTGATGTGATTTTCCCTCTCTGATCAGGGAACGCACGGCCGGAGTCACAACCATTATTTCTATAGCCGGAACTCTTCCGACTCCGCTCGCATGCGGAATCAGCTGTTGCGAAAAAACCGCTTCCAGAACGCTTGCAAGCTGAATTCTTGTCTGCTGCTGCTGATGAGGCGGAAAAACATCAACAATTCGATCAACGGTCTGCGACGCGTCTGATGTGTGCAGCGTCGAAAAGACAAGGTGACCTGTCTCTGCCGCAACCAGCGTTCCGGCGATTGTATCAATATCCCTCATCTCGCCAACAAGAATAACATCGGGATCTTCCCTTAACGTTCCGCGCAGAGCATTGCCCCAGCTCTGCGTATCCTGCCAAAGTTCTCTTTGGTTGACCATGGCTTTTTTATGCGGGTGTATATATTCGATAGGATCCTCAATTGTAATTATATGTGAATTCTTATCGGTATTGATCATATCAATCATGCATGCAATAGTCGTTGACTTTCCCACACCGGTAGCACCTGTCACAAGAACAAGACCATGCGGTTTCATAACCACACTTTCAACGATATCCGGAAGATTCAACTCATTTTTAGATGGGACAGTACTGGAGATTGCACGCAAAGAAGCTCCGACAACTCCCCTCTGACGAAAGACGTTTACTCTGAAACGTCCAAAGCCCCTGACTCCATGCGAACAGTCAAGTTCCCATGTCTTTTCAAATTTTTCCTTTTGTTTATCGTTAAGTATACTATAGACCAGTCTTTTTGTGTCATCAGGCATTAACCGGTTAAACTCTGTGGGAACAAGTTTTCCCGACAGACGGAGCATCGGAGGAAGCCCGACCGTCAGATGCAAGTCAGAGGCCTTTCTTTCAACTGTAATTCTAAGCAATTCATCCATAGTAACTTTTAAAGAATCTGCCATAAGTAAAACTCCTTCTTAAATCTCCTGACCTTCGATGAATACAACTCTAAGGCATTCTTCAATAGTAGTTGTGCCATCCAAAACTTTTCTAAGACCGTCATCAGGCATGGTTTTCATACCTTCTTCAATAGCACACTGACGAATCTCTGCCGTTGAGGCTCTTTGTAATATAAGCGATCTCAGCCGGTCTGAGACCATCAAAAGCTCGTGAATACCGGTTCTGCCCTTATAGCCCGACATTTTGCAATTGTCACAGCCGCGGCCGCGATAGAAAGTAATTTCGGAATCCGTATAAGCGGCAAGACCAAATTTACGTATCGACTCCATTGGAGGCACATAGGATTCCTTGCAGTTGGGACAAATACAACGGGCAAGTCTTTGTGCAAGCACACAAATAATGGAGGACGAACAAAGGAATGGTTCTATTCCCATTTCAGTAAGACGCGTAATGGCACCCGGCGAATCATTTGTGTGAAGAGTTGACAGCACAAGGTGTCCCGTAAGAGCAGCTTCAACGGCAATCTGCGCCGTTTCGCCGTCACGAATCTCACCGACCATTATGATATCAGGATCTTGACGAAGGAAGGCACGGAGGGCACCGGCAAAGGTAAGCCCTGCTTTGACGTTTTGCTGAACCTGGTTGATACCCTGAATCTGATACTCAACAGGATCTTCAACGGTCATAATATTGACACCGACTTTATTAACTCTGTTCAAAACCGAATAAAGACTTGTTGACTTACCCGAACCGGTGGGTCCCGTAACAAGAACCATGCCGTACGGTTTATCAACCATATTTTCAAGATTCTGCTGAATCTCCGGATAAAATCCAAGCTTATTCAAACCAAGCATGACGGAACCCTTGTCAAGGATTCTCATAACAACCTTTTCACCGTGAACGCATGGAACCGTTGACACACGCAAATCATACTCGCGGTTATCATGCTTTAAGTGAATCTTTCCATCCTGAGGAATCCTTCGTTCGGCGATATCAAGGTTGGACATAATTTTAATACGTGAGACCATCGGCGCCTGAATGTGCTTCGGCGGCTGCATGACTTCATGCAAAACACCGTCAACACGGTAACGGACCCTTACCGAACGGGCCTCGGGTTCTATATGGATATCCGAAGACTTATCATTAATAGCCTGCGAGATAATCAGATTAACAACACGGACAATCGGTGCTTCATCAACAAGTTCCTTAAGTTTGTCCAGAGAAATTTCCTCATCTGTTGCATCGTCCACATCCATATCGCCGAATTCAGAGGCGCTGATATCCTTAACCGTCTCCTCCACTTCAGCAAGTCCCATTGAACCGAACTGGCGGCCGATGGCTTTCATAATTGATTCTTCCGTGGAAATAACAGGATCAATGTCAAAACCGGTTATAAGCCTAATATCATCAATGGCAAGAATATTCAAAGGATCTACCATTGCCAATGTCAGCTTATTATCTTTTTGAGCAATAGGTATAACATTATACCGCTGTGCAAGATGCTCCGGAACAGAACGTGCCAACTCAGGATCTATATCAATTTCATCAAGGTCCACAAACGGTACACCCATCTGCATTCCGACCATTTCCGTGATATCTTTTTCAGTAACAAAGCCCATATTGATTAGGACTTTCTGTACGGTATCCCCCAGTTTACCGGCCTGATCCATCGCTTTCGCAAGCTGCCTTTCGGTAACAAGGCCGTTTTCCACCAACAATTCACCTATTTCTTTTCTGCGAAGACTCATTATTGCACCAACTCACTATGTCATAATTATTTTTTTAAAAATATAATAAAACAAAGATTCAATCAATAAAAGACAGCCCTTTCAGGGCATACAAATCCACAATTAAACTCTTTTCCACAACAAACCAACATTTCCTTCATGAGTCGCTTTGCTTTTTTATGACATCGGCATCTGAAAAATATTTTAACAGACCCTTTTTTCTCATAACGGAAAGAATTATCTTTTCTGCCGTTCTCTGTAATAGTGTCGCGTAGAATTCCCTTTTATCTATCGGAGGTACAAGAATAGTCAAAAAACCAATTCTGTTTCCCCCATAAACATCGGTAAAAACCTGATCCCCTATGACGGCTGTCTGGGATATCTGACTGCCGAGAATTTTCACCGCATCTATAAACGCCTTTTTCCTGGGCTTAACAGCTTTGAAAATAAACGGAATCTCAAGGAGTTCTCCAAAATATCTAACCCTGTTTTTAAACATGCAGTTTGATACTATGCACATCTTAAAACCGGTCTGTTTTGCTTTTTTAAGCCAGTCAACAACCGAATCCTTTATATCTTTTGAACGCCATCCCACAAGTGTATTGTCCAAATCAAATATTAATGAGTCATACCCCATAGCCTTCAAGTGCTCCAGGTTTATGTCCTCTACTCTATTTATCAAAAAGTCAGGCTGCAGATTTCTAAAATTCAAGCGCCCCCCTAAATTCCCATCAGCAGGGAACGTATTTTTGTCGCAATAAGATCTATCGCAACTTCATTTTGTCCACCCTCAGGAACAATAACATCAGCATAACGCTTTGTAGGTTCAACAAACTGCATATGCATCGGACGCACAACATTCATATATTGCTCAATAACGCTTTCCACAGAACGCCCTCTCTCCATTATGTCTCTTTTAAGACGCCTGATAAATCTTTCATCGGCATCAGTATCCACAAAAATCTTTATATCAAGCAAATCCCTTACCCTTACATCATCAAGAACAAGAATTCCCTCAACAATCAATATTTCCCTTGGTTCTATATGAATAAATTCTTTCTGACGGGTATAGGTTATATATGAATAAACAGGCAAATCAACAGCCTCTCCCCGAGAAAGAGATTCTATATGCTCAATAAGAAGATCATTATCAAAAGCAAGAGGATGATCGTAGTTTATTTTTTTGCGTTCTTCCCATGGTAAATGACTCTGATCTTTATAATAGGCATCCTGAGGGAGCATTATAACCTGATCCTCTGTAAAACTGTTGACTATTCTCTTTACAACAGTCGTCTTTCCCGAACCGGTACCTCCGGCGATACCTATAACAGTATTTTTCTTCACAAAAACCTCCCCCCATCACCAAATCAAACTAATTTGATTTTATAAAAGACTTCATCATTGTGATGAAAATACCCTTTCATCACAATGATGAACACCCGTTTTTTAAATCCAGGCCAACGACACCGGTTATGACGCCATTCGCAACGGATGCTCTACCATATACAACGCAGCTATGCCGATAAAACAGGTTATAAAAATACACTTTTCACTGCTGCCGCCCCTGTTGTCGGTCTCCCTTTAACAAAGCCCTGAGAATATAAACAGGCGACATTGACTGTGAAAGGTTATATTCCCCGCTCTTTATAGATGAAGAACGTCCCGACATAAAGACCAGAAGACGGAAAACGGTCTTATTCCTTATCAATTGAGACTGCTCAAGATTACCGGCAATTTTGCCGACACTGTCTCCTTCTTTTACTGTGAACTTTTTAATCAGAAACGATGAAGAATCATAGGGAGCAGAAACAGCACTGGCAAATATCAGACCTGCTATACAAATGACAAGCATTACTGCTGCTAAAACCCGCAAAACTTTTATAAACATAAAAAATTCCTTAAAAGCCCTGGCTATCTGCGCTGCAAAAATTGCTGTAAAATAATCGAAGCAGCTATTTTGTCATTTACAGCCTTTCTTTTTTCCCTTGAAACACCGGCATCAATTAAAACCCTTTCAGCCTCTTTTGACGTCAGTCTTTCATCGACTTCCGTTACCGGCAGACCGAACATAGAAGCTATTTCCCTGCCATATTCAATACAATACTGAGCTTGAGGGCCTATCGTACCGTCCATATTTCTGGGAACACCGATAACAACATGACCAACATCGTTTTCCGACAGAAGTTCACCAATCTTAGCAAGTGTCTTCCTCCTGGCTCTGACCTCAATATAACCGAGAGGGTTAGCAGTTATTCCCAATGGATCACTGACGGCAACACCAATCTTCTTCATCCCTATATCAAAAGCCATAACTCTCTTATTCATAAAACACCGCCGCATAAATAAAAATCAGGTAAACACTCAGCAAAGCCCGGAAGATTCTCCGCAAAGACTCTTTTCGAAAGAAGAGGAAAAAAGTTTTACTCCGGCATGCAACTCAAGATATTTTTCAAAAACCTGTCTGACCTCAAGATGAATTTTCTGATTGAAATGCCTGCTCTTCAAAGTTTCCAGCGAAAATCTGGAAATTTCGTTAATCAGCACCAGTCCCTCGGCATTTCCGTATGCAAAAACAGAGGGAGTACATTTCCGGCAAAGCATACCTCCGGCCAAAGGGTCAAAATAACAAAGTCCGGAAACACATCCGCATCCGGCACAAAAAGTGGCGGAAGGAGCCAAACCGCAATTTTTCATAAAAAAATAAAGTGAAACAGGGATTAAAAGTGAATTTGGTTCACCGGACTCCACCTTTTTTAAAATCTTCTTCATAAAATCATAGCTTTTTCTGTCAGGACTCATAAAAGGAAGTAAATGGTCGCACAATTCCAAAAAATAAAAACCACAGGAAAGGCTGTCCAAATTTAACCTAATCCCATGGTGATAGTCCGTTACATCAACCTGATAAAAAAGATCGAAATTCTTACCTGAGGAAAAAAGTGCCGTAATCTCTGAAAAAGGCTCCAGACGTCCTACAAAAGGACTACTCATTTTTCTGGAACCCTTGGCAAAAGCTTTCATTTTTCCGCAATCTTCAGAGAGCAGATGAAAAATCTCATCATACTCTCCGAACTGATATTTCTTTAAAACTATAGCAGATGTTTTAAATAAAGGCATTAAAATTTCTTAGCTTTCAAAGAGCTCTAGTAAGCGCTCTTTCCTTGTTCACCTTTCACTATTGATACACTGGCACTGGCGCCGATTCTGGTGGCACCGGCTTTTATCATTTCCTGGGCCGTAGAGAGATCGCGGATTCCGCCGGAAGCCTTTACTCCCATATAGCTGCCTACAGTCTCACGCATAAGAGCTATGTCTTTGGCAGTTGCACCGCCGGGACCAAATCCCGTCGATGTCTTTACAAAGTCAGCACCGGCCTTTTGCGACAGCTTACAGGCTACAACCTTTTCCTCATCGGTCAAAAGAGCCGTTTCAAGAATAACCTTTACAAGGTTTCCTGCCGCGGCCTGCACAACAGCCTCGATATCTCTCTGAACAAGTTCATAATTTCCGGCTTTAAGCGCACCGACATTAATAACCATATCAATCTCACTGGCGCCGTTGGCAATAGCATCCCTTGTTTCCATAGCCTTGGTAACCGACGTGGTAGCTCCAAGAGGAAAACCAATAACGGTACATACTTTTACAGGTGAACCGTTCAGGCAGTCGGCAGCAAGCTTTACATGGCCCGGGTTAACACAAACAGATGCAAAAACATATTCCCGGGCTTCCTGACAAAGCTTCACAACCTCTTCTTTTGTTGCGTCGGCTTTTAAAAGGGTATGGTCTATCTGTGCGGCAAGCGCTTTGTCGACAACAGCATTGCCGGGACCGGCAGAAATTCTCTGCGCGCCGGCACTGACAACCGCATCAACACGTTTCGCAGCCAGCGACGGGCATTTGCCGCAGCCGCTGCACTCACCCGATTCGATATCACACCCTCCTTTTGAAGAAGACTGTGGAGCACAGGCCGAAACAGCAGAACCGTCAACCGATATGCCCATAGAAGATATCAATGAGATTAATTTTGAAATCTGTGATGAAAAAAACGGTTTGTTGACAAAATTTATCAATACAGGGCCGCAGGAAGACGAAGCATTGTCAAAAAAAGCTCTGACTCCCTTGAAATTATCCATCAAATTGGCAATCGCAGAGAGTTGATACAAACTCGAGGCCACATATATGACCTTTTCAAAACCACCGACCCGTCCATGAAGGTTTTCCGCGGAAAAAATTGTCTCGGTAATACATGACGCTGCCACCGGCGATGACGGAGAAAGGTTTAAAAGAGAAACCTGCGCGCCTTTCATACAGCCGCCCAAAAGAGAGTCCCACTGCGCTGCAGACAAAAAATCCTCCACGATCAAAAGAACTTTTCCACCGACGGTTTTCACCGCAGCTTGCGTTGGTGAAGAACCATGCTGCTGTTTAATATTCTCAACAACGTCCCTCGTAATTCTGTCAACAAGATCTTTCATATCCATTATAATCACCTCTGTTTAAAATCATTTAACAATCTTTAGAAAACTTTTTCTCAACAGCCATTATCTTCTCTACCCTGCGGCAATGTCTGCCTCCGGCAAAAGAAGTCGAAAGCCATATTTTTACAATTTCTTCAGCAAGGCCTTTGCCGATGATCTGGGAACCGAGAGTCAAAACATTGGCATCGTTATGCTCTCTGCTGTTTCTGGCTCCATACGTATCGTAGCATGCCGCTGCACGCACAGAAGTAACCTTGTTGGCCACCATCGCGCTGCCCATTCCGGCGCCGTCAATCATGATTCCCAAAGACCCTTTCTCCGAAGCAACTTTTTCTGCAACAAGGAAAGCAATATCAGGATAGTCCACCGGTTCGGTAGAGTATGTTCCAAAATCAACGACCTGAAAACCAAGCTTCTCAACAAAACCTTTCAAATGTTCCTTTAGTTCGAAACCGCCATGATCTGAACCGATATACACTTTCATAATATAAAGAATCCTCCCACAACAAAATTAAGAAAACAACGCATCATCAGCTTCGGAGGACAGACGCGCAATCGCATGAACCGCAAGCAGTTCTCCCATGCGCCTGGCCCTGTCGGCTCCGGCCTCGACGGCAGCCTTTACCTCACCGATACCGCCTTTAACCATCACAGTGACAATCGCGTCACCCGGTCTTTCCTCCATAACAAGAGTTACGTTGGCAGTTTTCAGCATTGCATCACAAGCTTCAACGGCGGCAATAAACCCTTTTGTCTCAATCATTCCCAGAGCCTGTTCAACAAATTCCATATAAAATCTCCAGTCAAATATTACATAACATAAAGCATCGGCTAAATAACCACTCCAGCCATGCCTTCATGAGGGGCCGGAATAACAACGGACGCAACAAGAAGTCCATCTTTGCCGAGAATCTCTTCAGCCGCGGCAACAGAAGCTTCAACAGCCCCGACAATTCCGGTAAACGTAAAAAACGATTTACCGCCCATACCATTTGCAAGCCTGATTTCAAGCAACTGTATCTCGGCAGCCTTTACGGCTGCATCGGCAGATAAAATAGCGGAAGCCGCGGAAAAAGTCTCGACAATACCAAGAGCCTCTACTTTTTCAGTCGGCGTAACGGCACGCAATGCCGGGATTATCTGTTCATGAACATTGGGAATAACAAAACTGTCGACGAGATTAAAATCGGCAAGCTGCTCACCCTTGGAGACAGCCGTTTTTACAGCATCAACATCGCCGCAAACAAGAACCATATATTTGCCGGGGCAAATCGGATGAGCATCAACAAGCTCAACCGGGGCAACCTTCAGCATTGCATCACACGATTCAATACCTCTGGCCATACTGTTAAGTTCTAAAAAGCCTATCGCACTATGTTCCATAACGGGCTAACCTACCTTTGAATAACAATAAAATTATCTGACACCTCAATGACCGTTCCGCTTATCGGAGCATGGATACGGGCTCCCAGTTTTTCCTGGGGAATCTCAGCTATAATACTGCCCTTTCCCACAGAAATCCCGGCCTTTATCACCGGAACCGACGGCACACCAATATGCTGTTTCAGCGGCACAGAAACACGGAGGAAACGCTCCGCATTCACTTCTTCAAACGGAGCATACTGCTTGGCATAGGAGGCCAGGCCTATTCTCTGAACAAGACGCGGAATAGGCAAAAGACGCTCTTTCCGGAATTTACGGACTTCATCTGTCCGGCGGTTATGAGGATTTTTCACACCTTTGCCGGCAAGCTGTGATTTTATATACGCATTTACCGTTCCCGGAGAAAGAAATAGCGGACATGCATAGTAAGAGCATACACCGCACTCACAGCACAGAAATGAGGAGGTAACTACTTCGCTGTCGGAAAGACCGTATGCAATGGCTCTCATAACCATATGCGGTCTAAGTTCATGTCCCATAAGAAAGCGGGGGCAAATCTCAGTACATGCCATACACTGATCGCATGAAGATTTTGTCCTTCTCAAAATAGAGTCGGGACTCTGTGCAAGACGCTGTATATGAGGGTGTGAAGACGGAAACACGAGAATCCCGCTTGTTGTTTTTGAAACGACGGAATCAAGGCCGGATATCTTGCCCATCATCGGACCGCCGGAAATAATCACACAGTCGGAAACTGTAGGTCCGCCGGCGATATCTATTGCTTCGCGAAAAGTCACGCCTATCGGCAATTCAGCCGTATATGGTCGGGAAACGGCACCGTTTACCGTCAACCATCTTGAAGTCACAGGTTCTCCATTGAAAGCCCTGGCAACATTCAAAAGCGAAGAAATATTGGCGACAACCACGCCTACATTTAAAGGAATGCCTCCCTCGGGAACTATACGCCCAGTAACATCGTTGACAATAACCTGCTCGTCACCCGCCGGGTAAAAATTGCCCATCAAATGAAGCGATATTGAAGGCTCTGACGCAATACCCTCTTTAAGCGCCTCAACGGCATCATGATATTTAGCCTTAAGAGCAATAAAACCGCGGCCGGCTCCCGTTCCCTTCATCACAAGCTTCAGGCCTTCAACGATTTCCTTCGCATGGCGTTTCATCACAATCTGATCGCAATAAAGCAAAGGCTCACATTCGGCACCGTTGGCAATAACGAATTCCACATCGGCATTATATTTCACATGCGAAGGGAAACCGGCTCCTCCGGCTCCGACAATCCCGGCATCTCTTACAGTTTTTACAAGTAATGATTTCATAAGTTATAAAATCCCGAATATTTTTATCAGCGGTTTATCCCGCTGCAATTTTTTAAAAGATTCTCCGTAAATTTATCAATACTGAGAATTGCTTTTATAAAGTATGGATTCCCGCCTTCGCGGGAATGACATTATCCTAAATTCGTTCAAAACAAGGTCAGACAATAGAGGACGATTGCGCTTTGAGCTAAGCGTAGATCTACTACGCAGGTCCCCGTTTTCACGGAGATAAACTCCAGCCACAATCGATCCGACGTTGTATCACCGCAGTTTTCAATACCCTCCTAAATTCGTTCAAAACAAGGCTAGACTAGGAAGGTAATTGTGTTTTGAGCAAAGCGTAATCTACTACGTGTGCGAAAAACAACAATTGACCTGACGACGTATAGCCGCAGTTTTCAACGAATTTAAACGATGCGGAAATAATCTATTAATGCACATCTGCGCTGGCGCGTAAAAGTCTTCGCAGAAGTTACGCCCTCACCGGTCGGAGTTGCAATCGTCAAAGTAGTATGTCCTTCTCCATGATAACCAAGTCCGGCAAGCGTCGGAGCATTTTTAACAAAAATAGTCGTGTTGACAGCCAATGCCATCTTTGTAAGGCTTTCGACATTTTTTGAGAACATTGAAGCAGTATGGAAACATTTACCCTCGGCGTCAACTGCCAATTCAATTGCCTCATCAACATTCCTTGTTCTTACAAGCGGAATAAAGGGCATCAGCTGCTCCAACCTCACAAGAGGATGATCTGAAGATACGTCAGCCAGCAAAAGTTTTGTAGATGCCGGCAAATCCAACCCGATGGCCTTAGCAATATGATGAGCCGGCTTGCCGACAAAATTGCGGTCAAGTACCGGTTCGGAAGAGCCCATGGGACCATCCTTTACAATCCTGCGCGTAAGCTCATCGATCTGCATGCGCGTAAGTTCATGACAACCGTTAAAAACCATCTGATCCTTAAATTGGGCAAAAACCGAATCAACAATAAAAATTTCCTTTTCGGCAATGCACATTATATTACAATCAAAGGAGGCCCCCAAAACTATGTCGGCAGCAGCCTTCCTTATGTCGGCAGTATCATCGACGA
This sequence comes from Candidatus Xenobia bacterium, assembly GCA_031551355.1. Classification (GTDB taxonomy): domain Bacteria; phylum Vulcanimicrobiota; class CADAWZ01; order CADAWZ01; family CADAWZ01; genus JAVBNT01. The sequence continues at coordinate 13,527 of JAVBNT010000033.1, forward strand.
CTACAGGCGGATTCCCCGGACCGGCGGCAATTACTTTTTTACCGGACATCATGGCGATTTTTACAATTTCCGGCCCACCGGTAACGGCAAGAAGCTTTATTTCCGGAGATTTCATCAAAATCTGACCCGTGGCAAAGGTGGGGGTCTCAACCGTTGTCATTAAATTGGCAGGTCCGCCGGCAGCAATTACAGCCTCATTCAAAATCTCCAGAGCTTTTTGGGAAACTCTCCGGGCCTGGGGATGCGGATTATAGACAACGGCATTCCCCGCCGAAAGCATGCTGATTGAATTATTAATGACCGTAGTAGACGGGTTTGTGGACGGAGTTATTGAGCCGATAACCCCATAAGGAGCCATCTCTATAAGCGTAAGTCCGCTGTCACCTGTGTAAGCCTGTGACCGGAGATCTTCAACTCCCGGAGTTTTCTCTATGCAAAGCACATGTTTGGCCATCTTGTCTTCAACACGGCCCATACCTGTTTCCGAAACAGCCATCTCAGACAAAAGTTTGATATTTTTAGTAGCAAACAGTCTCATCGAAGCAATAATCTTTTTACGCTCATCAAGGGGCATACGTGCAAAAATCTTCTGAGCTTTGGAAGCCTCGGAAATAGCCTGTTCCATTGTTTCAAAAACACCGTTGCGTGATGAAACAACATCAATATTTTCCTTTGACTGGCCGGAATACTTTTTTACAACTTCCTCAACTATTCTGGCAATATCTTCACGTTTTATATCCACAAACAACAACCTCCCAATATAAGGTTATACTAAAATCCTGCAATAAAAAATTTCTAACGAAATATTATTTTCATATTTAAACTTTGAGCATAATCTCTGGCAAGCGGAGTCACTATCGTGCCAAACCTGAATTCAAGCACATCAACCCCGTCTCTCAAAGCAGAATCAATATCTTCCTTAGTCACGACATTGTTCGGCCTTACATCACCAGTAACTTTCTTCCCGGATAAAAATCCGGAAATTTCACCAGCCATTCCCAACACGGAAATTTCTCTAACTCCCATCGACAGAATTAGATTCAAATTAGCGGAAAATACTGACAGCAACGGCTTAGGAAGACGGGCTGAAGCACTCCGTAGCAAAGAAATCTCTTCCGAACCGGCAAAGATGGCTTTTTGCTCCATCAAAGACTGTATAACAATTTTCGACGGCACATCATCAGCTATTAACTGTGCTGTTTTTGAGCAAAGAGTCATATTCATTACCGGCACAATCACTGCGTCAAAGCCGGATACCGTCCTTTTCCAGGAAGACGGCAAAACCGAAAAAAGCTGCCCCGGCACAGTTTTGGCCAAAGACTCAGCTTTTTTGATACAAAATTCATCGGACACAAAAAACAAAAAATCACAAAAAGGCGAAAGACATTTAAGCTCTTTCACAAAAAGATCAAAATCATTGCTCTCCTGAGTAAGAACCACTGCGACGCTTTTTCTGCCGGCAACAACAGCTGTCTGCGGAGCTGGATTTTCGGCCCCGGAAGAAACGCGGCTTATTACAATGTCGGTAATTTCATCAATAAGTTTTTGTAAATCCATAGGAATATTTTATTATCGGCTCTTTTGCGATCTTTTATTTAGAATGCATGCGGACGCGTAATGCGCCTCCCTAAAGCTTAACATAAATAACCGCATTGCCGGATCCGGTAAAACTTTTCACCGGCTCCGACAATGTCGCTTATTACGAGTATCAAAACAAAATTCAAAAAATCCCAAATAAACTCAAATTTGTTAAGGTGCTAAGTCAGTTATAATTTCGACGAGTGAGGCGTAGGGTTGCTCAATGTCATTAAGTTAAGGTTTTAAATCTCCATTTTACCATTTTCGTCATTGCGAGGAGGCTGCCGACGAAGCAATCCAGAAAAACAAATGCCTGGATTGCCACGCCTTACAGGCTCGCAATGACGGGTAGAACAAATTAACCACACAATTCTTGTCACAATTCCAAGAATACTTTCTCTTAATTTAGTGACATTGAGATTAACTACGCCGGCCCTACTAAAACAAGCTTAAATTAAATGGTGTCCAACAGGACGCCCGCTTTGGTTGTGTTGGCACAACCAAAGCGAAGATTATAACTGACGACGCAGATTGACGAATTTCAGTTTATTTTTTGTCAGTTGATTTTTCGGTTACATTGCCTTTCGGAGGAGCAATCGGCAATACATCATCAAGCTCTTTATGAGGTCTGGGAATAACGTGAACAGCGACGAGTTCCCCTACTTTTCTGGCAGCAGCGGCACCAGCATCGGTTGCGGCACGGCATGCGGCAACGTCCCCCCTTACCAAAGCGGTTACATATCCGGAACCGATTTTTTCCCAGCCGATAAGCTTTACATTAGCAGCTTTAACCATAGCATCAGAAGCCTCGATCATAGCGACAAGACCTTTGGTTTCAATCATTCCAAGTGCTTCGTAGTTAGATGACATAACAAAAAACCTCCATATATTTCAATTACTTTATTAAAAAACACGGTAAACACCGTAAAAAAAACAAAACTATAAAACCTCAGCCCAAGTATCGGAGCCAACCATAGCCGCATTGGCCTCATCAATATCAACGTGCATTTCCAGAGCATAATTGGGATTTACCCTTACAAGAACCTTTTCAAAAACCATCTCGCGTTTTCCGGAAATCCTTGCCCTTGCCCAATCTCCGTTTTTCACACCGAACTTTTCCGCATCTTCCGGTGTCATATGTATATGCCTTTGGGCAAGTATAAGCCCTTTTTCCAAAATAACGGTGCCTTTAGGGCCGACAACGGTTATCGGACTGGTTCCGTCAAGAGAGCCTGAATCTCTGAGTTCAACACCTTTAACTCCAAGAACGAAAGTATCGGAAAGCGAAACTTCAACCTGAGTATACTTCCTTACCGGCCCAAGAATACGGACGTTTTGAATCGACCCTTTGGGGCCGACAATGGTCACTGTCTGCTCCGAAGCAAATTCTCCCGGCTGCATAAGATCTTTCATTCTCACTAGTCCGGAGCCTTTACCAAAAAGAATGTCCAAATGCTCCTGAGTCAAATGCATGTGCCTGTTCGAGGCGTTTACCTTAACCTTTTTTTCGAACAATTTTATATATCCCCCTTGCTGCATAATTGCTGTAACTACTTTTTCAACAATACTTCTTATAATAGTTTCATCGGTCATAATATAAACACCTTAAATCAAATACAACGCGGGGGTTTTTTACCCTGCTCCAGCCAATAGAGAAGTTTGGCGCCATGATGACGCACAGACTGAACATCGTCTGTAAACATTTGCTTAATATACGGTATAACCCTGTTGTCCTCAAAATTAGCCAGAGCATATGCCGTAAGCGTCCTTATGCGGTAAGACTTGTCTTTCATCAAAAATGTCAGCGGTTTGAACGCACGTTCATCCGGCGCATTCTGAAGAGCGCGTAAAGCAGCTTCCTTAACGGACTCGTCCCTTGAAAAGAGAGATTCTATCAGTGCCGGAACAGCACGTTTGTCTCCCAGTTCTTCAAGCACAAAGATAGCGTATACCTGTTTGTCTATCGGCAATGCAACCATTGCGTCAAGAATAAGATCCACCACAATAGGAGATTTTATTTTGCCAAGCGCCATTGAGGCATAATGTGAAATAATCTCGTTGTCATCTCCGAGAAGGGCTACAAGTTCGCCCGCGGCCTCAGGATTTCCGATTGAACCGAGAGCCAAAGCCACCTGCATCTTCAGAACCGGAGATCTCGTTTTGCGCAGCAATGCCAACAGAGGTGCAAAAGCCCTTTCATCGGGCAGTCCCTGCAGCGCAATCGCGGAAAAATATGCAGACTTGGAATCTTTCAGTGCATCGATCAAAACCGGCACGGAAGATTCATTACCGATACGGCCCAAAATATCAGCGGCTTCTTCTCTTACATACTTTTTCTCACTGTCATCAAGAAGTCTGTTTAGAACTTCCTGCTGCCAACCGTTTTTCCGCAAAATATCATAAAAATTAAGAATTTTATTTTTATCCGGAGCAAAAGACGTGTCCTGTGAATTACTCAATTTCAGTGAACGGTAATAATACGACAGTGAATCCTGCATGCCGTTGGCAAGACGCTTACGTCCCCTAAGTAATGGCTGAGCTACACCTTTCATATTGCCTATTTTTTCAATAGCCAGTTCACGGCTCCATCTTCCGCCGATATTCTCTATAATTACACGCCCAAGATAGGCGCCAATGATACCGGAAGCAGTATAATAATGGCTCTTTCTCAGTTTAAAGAAAATAGAAATAAGGTCATCGGCCACAGAAAGGGATTCTTCGGAATAATCAATTACAAGCTTAAACTTTTTCTCGACCATTCTCAAAAAATTATCAGAGGAAGATTCTAGTTTTTTACAAGTATTAGCGTCAGCTCTGGCCAAATTTGCCTCCGTTTTTTTAACCCCGTTACTTATGGGCGTAAAATAAGGAATCAAGATAAAATTTCGATTAACTCAAGGCCCATTCCTTCAAAAACGGAACAAGATTATTTTGTGTCACAAACTATGTGAAGGTAAACACGGAGATGCTAAGAAAAAAGGTATTCAGGGAGCGCTCCATAAAACGGGCATTTTCGCAAAGGGCGGGACAATCAAATAGCGGATGCAGAAACAAAGCCGTCGTAAACAGCGAGCGATATTTGGGCAACAGTTTCGTCTCCGTCATATTCATTCTTCAAATCCGAAGTAAAAACAACAATTCCATAAGGCGCCGCAGGCGCCATTACTATTGCGGCATCGTGCCTGACACCGGAAACTTCGCCTGTTTTATTAGCAACAACTATTTCCCGGGGCAAATATTTGGGTATTTTTTCACGGTATTGCTGGCGTGACAATATTGATATGGCTTCAGCCGTAAAGTCCTCACTAAGCAATTCATTATTGTAAAGCTTAAATAAAAACATCAGCGTATCTGCGGCAGTTGTGTAGTTAAATAAATGCGGAGCTTTCAGCGGCAGCATAAATTTTTTATTAAGACAGGTTTCATCCATTCCCGCAGCGGCAATAAAATTATTGATCGCTTCAAACCCAAGAAGGTCTATCAGCATATTGCTGGCAGTATTGTCGCTGACAACGATCATAAGTCTGGCCAAATCCCTTAGCGTCAATGAAATACCAGGATGCATTTCAAGCAACACTCCGGCACCGTCAACAATATCCGGTTGCCGCAAAACAACTTCGGAATCAAGAGAAACCACCCCGTCCAGGGCCTGCCTGAAAAGTTCTCCCAATATCGGCAGTTTTATTATGCTTGCGGCATGGAACCGCTGCGAAGAATTCAAATGGAATTCACGGCCGGTAATAAAATTTTTGACGGCAAAAGCTACTTTGCCGTCAATATGCGATGCAAGCTCGTTAAGTTTTTTTTCCAAGCTAATCATAAATTCACACGAACGGAAGCCGACCTGACGTCAGAGACTACTTGTCCTCAATCAGTCCTTCCTCTTCCTCGTCTTCCTCATCTTCTTCATCCGCAACAATTTCTTCCATATCAACCGGCCGTCCGGTACTCTCCGTATACGTATTCACAACAGAGAAAGCAAGATCCATTGACCCCTGGCTGACAAGGATCTCTCCCCAGGCATCATCCTCACAGGAATAGAGACTTGAACCGTTACGTTTATAAGACTCTATTGCCGCCGGAATGCCGTGATTCTCCAGCAGATCCTTGATACAATAAGCTTCCGTTTCATCGGAAACAGTGACCAGGGACACAAACCCCCTGCTTTCATCAGAATCCAAATCAATAATATCCTCAAGTTCGGCCCCGCAATAAGGGCAATTAATATCGCCAACAATAACTTCTTCAAAACAGTCTGGACATTTCATCCGGTAAAACCTCCAACGGCATTATGCGGCTTGACAGGGCTGTCACCCTGTATATTCCATGTGGTATATCTATACAAAAAAATATTACTTCAATTTCATTGCAGGAAACAAAATTACATCTCTGATGGAAGACGAATCGGTAAACAGCATTGCAAGCCTGTCGATTCCTATACCAATACCGCCTGTAGGCGGCATGCCATACTCAAGGGCACAAAGAAAATCCTCATCAAGCGGATGGGCCTCTTCATCTCCATGGTCCTTAAGTTTCATCTGGTATTCAAATCTTTCACGCTGATCAAGAGGATCGTTTATCTCCGAAAAAGCATTGGCAACTTCAAAGCCATTGATAAAAAGTTCAAATCTGTCCGTAAGCAAAGGGTCTTCTTTTTTCTTTTTCGCAAGCGGAGATATCTCTACAGGATAATCTATTATAAAAACCGGTTGCTGAAGATTCGTTTCAACAACGGCATCAAACACCTTTTCTATAAAGTGTCCGACCTCCTCTCCCGGTTTGTAGGGCAGTTTAAGTTTAGCGGCAATCTCAGGAGCTTTCGAAGCATCTCTAAGGTCGGCAAGGGAAACGCCTCCGTACTTGAGAAAGGCATCGTTCATTGTCAGGCGTTCAAACGGAGTTTTTATACAAATCTCCTTACCCTGGTAAGTTATCACATCTCCGGAACCGAGACGCTGCGCTACGGCGGAAATAATATTCTCCACCAGAGCCATCATCCCGTGGTAGTCGGAATAAGCTTCATATATTTCAATGGTGGTAAACTCCGGATTGTGTTTTGTGGAAACGCCTTCATTGCGAAATAGACGCCCAAGTTCATAAACTTTTTCCAGGCCGCCGACAATACACCTTTTCAGGTGGAGTTCAGTCGCTATACGCAGATACAAATCCACATCAAGCGCATTGTGATGCGTTACAAAAGGTCTGGCAGCAGCTCCTCCAGCAATATTACTCATACATGGAGTTTCCACCTCATAAAACCCGTTAGAATTAAGATAATTGCGTATAGCGGCAATCATCAGACTTCTTTTGATAAATGTATTCCTGGAATCCTCTTCAGCAATAAGATCTATATAGCGCTGGCGGTAGCGGATCTCCACATCCTTGAGACCATGCCATTTTTCCGGCATCGGGTGCAAAGACTTAGACAAAAACGTAAGTGAAGAGGCACCGACAGTGAGTTCACCGGTTTTTGTTCGGAACATATTTCCCGACACTCCGATAATATCGCCCAAATCACAGTTTTTGAGCAAAGCAAAGCCATCGTCACCAAGGACGTCTTTTCTAAAGTAAACCTGAACGCTGCCGTAAACATCTGACAGATTAACAAATGATGTCTTTCCGTGAGATCTTACAGATACAATCCTTCCGGCAACAGCAACAACGCCTGTCCCTTCCTGGCCTGTTTCAAGAGAGGAATATTGCTCTTTCAACGTCATTGTATTGTGGGAACGCTCAAATCTTGTACCGTAAGGATCAACACCCAAGTCCCTGATAGCGTTCATTTTCGAGACTCTTTCCAGCTCCTGATCCCCTCTCAAAGAAGGCGGCAATGTTGTTGAAGATGAATTAACAGCCGATTCCATAAATTCCTCCGGATATATTACAATAAGTCAAATAAAAAAACGATTGACCGCACAGCGTGTGTTAAGCCGATGCGGATGCCGAATCAAAATGTTTCTGAAAAATTCTTTTGACCTGATATGAAACTTTGCCGCTCGGCACATCCACTTCTATTTTTGCTCCGAGCTCGGCACCGATCAAAGCAGCGCCCACAGGCGATTCATTGGAAATAAATCCCTTGGAAGGCTCTGACTCAAGTGAACCGACAATCGTATACTCCGACAGTTTGTTCGTCTTAAGATTTTTTATCGACACAGTAGAGCCGAGACTTACCCTGTCCTTGGTAATCTCTTTTTCATCAAGAACTTTCGCATAACGCAAAATGTTTTCAAGATTCAGTATTTCGCCTTCTATAAAAGCCTGCTCACTTTTGGCATCTTCATACTCGGCGTTTTCACTTATATCGCCAAATTCTTTTGCCTGCTTAATTCTCTCAGCAACACTTTTGCGATGGTGAGTCTTATAGTAATCAAGCTTATGCTGATATCTGTCATAAGCCTCTCTCGTAAGAACTATATCTTTTTTTGGTGCAGCCATAAAGCGCCTCCTTACAAATTGTTTCCAAAACCGCAAAATCCAAAAAAGCTCAGTTAAGCACTTCTATCCTTGGCCTAAGCTCGAGCTTTCTGATCAAGTCCAAATATTCCTGTTGGGAAATATCCTCCCAGGGTTTGCCGAGAATCGAAACAAGCACGGCTTCAAGCACGTTAGTTCCGAAAGAGCGGCCGTTAAACTCAGGTGTTGTTGTAATAACACACGAAACACCGCGTTTTTTTAAATCTTCAATATCACTTCCGGTGACAGTATTGGTAATAATGACTTTACCGGGCAGCGATGCCGGTAAATACTTCCTGATAAAATGAAAGTCACCGGCTATATAGTCTGCCCACGCGTAGTGCTGAGGATACTTGTCTTCCGGAGCAGCCATCTGTTTTTTGCCCATTGGATATATGAATGCAAGAGGCAATTTTGATATTTCAGGAATAACTTTATCCGCGAATTCCCCAAGTTCATCAAGGGAATATATCGGCTGGTCCTTTCCCAGCGCAAACATGATATCGCCAAAGACCATGTTACAGCCTGCTTCGACAAAAGCTTCAGCCATGCCAAGCCTGTCCATGGCACAAACCATCAAAACATTTTTGTCCTTCAGAGGAAAACGCGGGTCTTTTTTAATAAACTCCAGAATTTCCGGTTCAAGGGTATTTTTAAGACCGCTTCCGTCAACGGCAGGAGTCTTTTTTAATATCTGCAGCAATTCAAGGCCTTCTTTTAAGGCATAACGGCCTTTCCGGGAAGAAAGAAAAACATCAAGACCGCCAAGACCAATAGCGTCGACTTTTCCGTCAAGCTGCACCAGTTCGGCCTTAGCCTTGCGTAAATCACCGTCAAATCCGCGGCGTTCAATAATAAAATTTTCACCCAAAAAAGAAGTTTCAACTTTATGATCTCTGGAAGAAGAACCGACACTGATACTTACAATATGCTTCAAGGTAACATCCTCATTTAAAATAATACTTATACAATACCTGCTTTACAGGATTTAACTTTTTCAATCATTTCGTCGGTAACAAGACGTTCAAAACTCCTGAAACCGGCGAGAGCAAATCCCTGACGCCGGACTATCCCCGAAATCTCACGAACTTTATCTATCTGCAGCCCGCGACCGAGACTGAAAGGCTCAAAACGCCCCTCCATACAAAGGGCCATGGTTTCGGTCATACATGCAAGGGCTATATCCGGCTCAAAACCAAAGTCATAATTAAGACGGACTCCATCCGGAACCATCATCAGACCGCCTTCAATAACAAGAACGTCCGGCCTGGCAACGGACACTTCACGGCAAACATCATGCGGAAGCGAAACATCACACACCAAAGCACCGGATTTAAGATACTCGGGCTTAATTATATCCCCGGAAGAACTGGTGGCGGAAATAACGATATCAGCAGACTTCAGGCCTTCTTCAACACTGTTGGAGGTAAGAACCTTAACCCCTGTCTCGTCCTTTATTTCACCGGCAACACGCTCCAGACGCTTCTGATTGCGAGCTATAAGAACCGTTTCCGCAGTCTGATGGGCAAACAGTCTGGCACAGACACTGCCTATGGAACCGGAACCGCCGACAACAGCCGCTCTTGCAGCCGTTAAATCGATATTAAGCCTCTGCGCAGCCGCCGAGGTCGCTTCCATAGCGGCGGCAATAGTAAAACTGTTACCGCTGGTCAAAGGTATGTCAGGCACCATTTTGGCAATATCAATACCGCCATTGCCGATCACGGAAGAAAAACCGCCCAAACCAAGTATCTGAGCTCCGCGCTCACGGGCAACCTGAACCCCTTCAAGCATTTTCTGAAAAACCTGCTCTTTAGGAAGCTCGAGGAACTGGTGCGGCAAAAGCGTTATACCAATAAACCAACCCTCAGCCTCTTCACCGTCGGCACATTTCAGGCCTGTTATATGCGAGACTTCATGCGCCGGGGTCCATTGAAGAATTTTTTCAACAAGAGGCAACCGTTTGTTAGCAGCCTGAGGGGCGATTCTAATAACATCCCTAATATCAAGAGGATGGACAAAAAAAGCGAATTTACGCATTAAATACTAGGTTATCTCCAAATCTATTTCTCAAAATAAGACTTAATTCCATTAAGCATCATATCGGAATTCTCCTTCACTTTTGAAACCAGTGTCGGCCCGATTAACTCTTCAAGGTGAGGAATTCCAAAATCAAAATCAACTCCAAGAGTGATTCTCGTTCCGGAATTTTCAGGAGCAAAACTCCAGGTTCCTTCAAACTTATCAAGATCTCCCTCAATAAGCTGGTAGGAAATTTTCTTCGAAATATCGTCAAAGGAATCCCTTTCAATCCATACAATAGGAGTTCCTTCTATATTTGTAACCCATTCGGAAAGAGTTTCACTTTCCTTTCTCTCAATTACCTTAACACTCTCCACATCAGACATATATTCAGGATATCGTTCCATATCCTTGGCAAAATCGTAAACGAGATCCGGTTTTTTATCTACAAATATGGATGTCTCAACATATGGCACGGTAATACACCTCCAATAAGCTCCCTGTTGATTTACATTATTTCAACATACTCTTTGCCGTTTTGTCAACAGCAGCCTCAAAAACTCTGACGGCATCATCCACCTGCTGCTCATTTATTATCAGTGCAGGCTCAAATCTTATGACTTTTTGGTTATTGAGAGTATAAACTCCGGTTACGCGCCCCCTGGCCATTTCATAGATAACCGAACCGCCAAAACGCTCCTCCTTCATCTCTACGCCAATCATAAGTCCAAGACCTCTGACATCCGCTATTATCTCAGGATACCGCTCCCAAACCCCATTAAGAGAATCCAGAAAATAACGCCCTATTTTACCGCAGTGATCAATCAGATTGTCTTCTTCGATAACGTCAAGGGTGGCTATTGCCGCACTGCAGGCCAGCTCATTGCCGCCAAATGTGGATGTATGGATCAACGGGTTCGTGAAAAACGGCTTCCATACCTCGGGAGTGCCGACAATCGCGCCCACAGGCATTACTCCGCCTCCCAACCCTTTTGCCAAAAGCAGCAAATCAGGCTTTACCCCCCAATGCTCAAGAGCCAAAAAACGTCCGGTGCGCCCCATACCGCTCTGGATTTCGTCAGCTATAAACAAAATTCCAGCATCCGAACAAATCTTCCGGACTTCGGCAAAATAACCGTCGGAGGGAAGGTTTATACCGCCCTCACCCTGTATAGGTTCGGTTATAAAAGCAGCAGTATTTTCGTCAATAGCATTTTTCAGTGCCAAAGCATCATTAAAAGGAACCTGGATTGTTTCCGGCAAAAGCGGCCCGCAGCCGTTTTTATAAACTTCCCTTCCCGATACGGAAAGAGAACCCATCGTTTTGCCATGAAACGAATTCACAGTCGAAATAATCCTTGTTTTCCCCGTAGCAAGCCGGGCTATTTTTATCGCCCCCTCGACAGCCTCGGTACCGCTGCTGCAAAAAAAGCAGTATTTCAAATTGCCGCCGCAGCTCTGCGACAGTTTTTCGGCAAGCTCCGCCATTAGCGGATTGAAAAATATCTTCGAAGATAGCGCCATTTTATCAAGCTGTACCCTCACAGCATCAACAACCCTTTTATGACGGTGTCCCAAAACAAAAACACCGTAACCGCCGGCACAGTCAAGATAGCGCTCACCTTTATCGTCATAAATATAAACGCCTTCGGCACTTTCTTCCTGAGCATAATAGCCGCTGAATTTAAGAAGTCTGGCCATCGTCGGGGAAATATGCTCTTTATATCTGCTCTCCGTCGTTTTAAGATCGGACAGCGGGTGTCCATTTTTTTCTTTTATCATAAAAACTCCCTCAAAAAGGTGGTTTGCACTTACAAAAAAGTTAATCAGCTCCAGTTCGTTACAAAGATCAAAAATCCTCCAGAGGCAATACATTCTTCTCGCACAAAATACGAACACCATGCATGACAAGTTCCTGTTCAAAAAAGTCCACAAACCCGGCGTGCTCACGAAGGACAGATAAATGGCCTCCGCACATAACTACTTTAAATCCTGTAGGAATCTGATTTCTTATTTTTTCAATCAATCCGGAAATCATACAGAGATGCCCCCAGAAAATGCCGGAAGAAAGACAGGTAGTCGTATCCTTCCCCAAAATGGATTTAGGAAATTCAAAAGGTATTCTGGGAAGATGCGGAACGCGGCGTTTAATAGCCTGCAGCAAAATACCTATTCCGGGGCAGATAACAACCCCGCTCAGTGACGCTTCGGAATCAATATAAGTCAAAGTCGTTGCCGTTCCCAGGCTGACGACCACAATATTGCCTCCATACTTTGTATACGCCGCCTGAGCAGCGGCAATCAGATCCGGGCCAACCTCGGAAGGGTTTGCGGTTGCACATTTAATATCCATTTTTATAAACGGGGAAATATCAAGAATAGGGCCGGAAAAAAGATCTGAGACTTTTTTAAGCAATGCTGCCCGCAAAGTAGGCGCGGAACACGAAATCCCCACACACATCAAAAACGGGAATTCATGTCTGACCTGTAAAAGCAGTTGCTCAACAACAAGCTCATAATCCAACTCCGAACGCCTCGTCGTTCTATGTGCTTTAAAAATTATATTATTACAATCGAACAATGCAACCGATAATGTCGTATTGCCCTGATCCAGAACAAGTATTTTCATAGAAAATATAAAGTATTAAAAAAATGTTTTATAAAAGCCAAAATATATTCTGCATGAAAAATATTAACTCCTTGTATTTTTCATGCAGAATATCGATGTGCAAAAACAGCGGTGTCGCCAGGCAGAAACACCAGCCGCAAATATTTCCGCTTATTTTATAATACACTTTTTTGCAGTACAGACAATTGTCTTGTTTTCACAACAACCGTTAAAGGTTTTAGCATGGTCTGCAGAGAAAATACTTATTTCCCAAAAAAGCCTTCACAGGGAGTGTTATCCAATGAAAAAAAATAATATATACTTATCATTCTTTTTCATAATTTATATTTTTTTCAGCAGTGCCGCAAATACCAATGCGGCAATACCGGTTAAGGAAGAAATACTGGGAAACGGTTTAAAAATACTCACAGTCCAGGACTATAATTCTTCACTCGTATCCGTCAACGTCTATGTAAGAACAGGAAGCATAAACGAGTCTCCCACTGAAGAGGGTATTTCACATTTTCTTGAACACCTGTTCTTCAGGGGAACAGCAGATGCAAGCGGAACGGAATTCAAGACGGCGCTTGAGTCTCTGGGAGGAGTTTCAAACGCGGAAACTTCAAAAGATTATACGAGATATTATATAAATGTACCGGCCGAAAACGCACAGCCGGCGCTTAATATGCTTATAGATGCTCTTCAGAATGCGTCGTTCGATGAAAACGAAATCGAGCAGGAGCGAAAAGTCGTCCTTGAGGAGTACAGCCTGACACAGGATAATCCGGCGAGAATTTTTTATGACAAACTGTTCGAAATGGCTTTTCCCGGACACCCATACTCCAAATCACCCATAGGAACCGAAAAAAACATCAAGTCATTTAAAAGAAACAGTTTTTTAAGCTATAGGGAGCGGTTCTATTCTCCGGCAAATTTAATATTCGTTATTACCGGCAATTTTGATGAAAAAAAAGCCATCTCCACGATTAAAAAAGCTTACTCTTCGGTTCCCAACACAACTTCCGCCGGTCCGGAAAAAAGCTTCACTCCGCTAAAGGAAACGTCACAGCAAACAATAGCCAAAGGATATGTCTCCGTTTTGATGATGGGTTTTTATGCTCCGGCAGTAACTGAATATGCTTCCATATATTCTATGGACGTCACCTGTTTTATGTTGGGAATGGGTGATGATGCCATGTTAAAAAAATCTATTACCGATACCGATAAAGATATAAAAAATATTTCGGTAAATTTCCAGACGATGAAAGAAATCGGTCTGGTAACGATCGCCGCGTCTTACAAAGGAACGGCTCCGGCAAAAACAAAAGAAAAAATAATGGCCAAAATCTCCGATGTTGCCAACGGCAGCTTTACCGACGAAGACATTTTAAGGGCAAAAAACATGATAAAAAACAGCTTTATTTTCGGCAATGAAACAAATGACGGCAAAGCCGAATCTCTGGGCTATTACGAAGCTATTGATTCATATAAATTTGCATCGTCCTATCTTGCGAAAATAGATTCGGTAACTAAAGACGATATTATTGCCACCGCAAAATCTCTCGCCCAGGGGCCCTGCTGCGTGCTTTCGATAATACCGCAAAAACGAATGGCAGACGACGATGACGAGTAAAAAAACAATTACCCTGTTAGTAATGATATTTATTATATTCACAGTTTTCACGGTAAAAAGCCAGGCACAGGAAGGACTTATACAAAAACAGGAGCTTGCCAACGGCACAAAGGTTATCCTTAAAAACGATCCCGGCAAGGAGATAACCTCCTTCACTATTCTGCTTAAGCTTAGCGTTTTTGATGAAGAAGCTTACACACCGGGAATAAGGGCTTTTCTGGCGGAGCTTATTGAAAGCGAAATAGACAGTATAAAAACCGAAAACAATACTAGATGGATTGAGCTCATGGGCATCTTTGGAGAATCATCCGTTGAAACCGATTATATCTCAATAAACGTTACCTGCAGAAGCAAGGATTTTCCCAAAACACTTGATATAGTATCAAAGGCAATCGCCAATCCGGCGGCAAATCAGGATATTTACGAAAAAACAAAACAAAAGTTTATCGAAGACCATAAGAATATCAACGGCACAATCGACAACATTTACAGCCTGTTCCTGACAACTTTTTACAGATACCATCCCTATAAACTGACAAACCAGTACAGCCTCACGGCAATAGAACGGATGGATCGGAAAAAAGTCGCCGAGTTTGCCGCTAAAACATTTTCCTCCGACAGAATCGTAGTCGCTATTGCCGGCAGCTTTGACCGGGATAAAGCAATCTCCACGCTGACGGAAAACTTCTCGGCAATCGCCAGAAGAAATAATACCACCACCTCAATACAGTGGGAGCCCCAGGGATTTGAAAAGCAATTGTTTCTTTCCGCCCTATCGAACAAGGGCTGGCTGATTATGGGCTATTCTTTTCCCTCATACAGCTCTCCCGACTATCCGGCGATGCTGCTGGCAAAAAACATTGTCGGCGAGGGATTTAACTCAAGGTTTTGGATTGAACTTAGAGAAAAGAACGGATTCGCATACGAACTGGGCGCTTTTGCCCCGCCGCTCGAAGGCCCTGCCCATATCATGTTTTATGTAATTTTGCAGCCGAAAAACGCTATGGCGGCCAGAAAGATCGCTTTTGAAATCATAGAAGACATCAAAAAGAACGGCGTCACGGAAAAAGAGCTGGCAATTGCCAAGGAAAAATTTCTTGGAAGCTATCTGCTGCGGAGAGAAAAAGCTTCCGGTTTTACCCATGACATCGCCTCATCGGAAGCTATCGGCGGCGCTTATTCAGTTGATATGAATCTAAAAAGAAAAATAAATGATGTCAGTATTGACGATATAAAAAAAGTAGCCAACAAATATCTTACGGAGCCGACAATTATTATTGTAAGGCCTCCGGGCTTATATATAAACGATACATACCTTTAATTGATGGAGTTATACTAAAATATGAAAAAACTGAAAATAGCCTTTGACGGTCCGGCCGCTTCCGGGAAAAGTGCCGTTTCCAAGGAAACGGCCAGGAGATTATCATATCTGTATATTGATACCGGCGCCATGTACAGGGCCGTCACCTGGCTTTCCCTGAAAAAATCGGCCGACATCGCCGATGAAACGGCTATAACAAAAATTGCCGAAATGTATCCGGTCAGCCTGATCCCTGCCGATAACAGACAGGGTTACAAAGTGATAATCGACGGCAGCGACATCACCGATGAAATTACGTCGGACGAAGTAAATAAATACGTTTCCCCCGTCTCTCAGATAAGTCCGGTAAGAAAAATACTTGTAAAAAGGCAGCAGGAGCTGGGTAAGGACGGCGGAGTCGTAATGGCCGGCAGAGATATAACGACAGTTGTAATGCCCGATGCAGAGTTGAAGATTTATCTCGACGCAACAATTGAGGAAAGAACAAAACGCCGTTTTCTTGAACTTAAATCCCTAGGTGGCAATCCAAACGAAAACGAGGTTATGGAAAATCTCAGGATGCGCGACCGCATTGACTCGGGAAGGGCTGATTCACCTCTGATGATTGCCGACGGAGCGACAGTCATTGACACTACCGGTAAAAGTCTCAACGAAATTGTTGATGAAATTGTAAAAATGGCGGAAAATTATGCTAAGTAAATTTTGGTTTTATATTGTACACCTTTTTCTAAGAGGTTTCTTTACTCTATTTTGCGGTTTCAAAGTTGTGGGCTGGAAGCAATTAAGACGAAAAGGCGCTTATATTATGGCAGGCAACCATGTCAGTTACCTTGACCCGCCGATGTTCGGCGCGATATCTGCAAGAAGAGTCAACTGTATGGCGAAAAAAGAGCTGTTCGACGTACCCGTTCTGGGGCCCATACTGCATTCTCTGCATTCATTTCCTGTTGACCGCGAATCAAATGACACCTGGCCGATAAAACATGCGATCTCACTTCTAAAAAGCGGCGAGATCGTCGGCATTTTCCCGGAGGGCCAAAGGGTAAAGGACGGCTCGGATGTTGAAGGGGCGATGGGCGTAGCCCTAATCGCCAAGCAGACAATGGCACCGGTGTTCCCAATTTCATGTATCGGCGGCAAAGAAGCCGTTACCTTTAAAAATAAAATACCGCATTTTAAAAAAGTAAAAGTGGTAATCCATGAGCCGATATTTTATGAAAAAGCCGCCGACCCAAAAAAAGAAAAAGAAAATATGAGGTTATTTACGAATAAGCTTATGGGTATTATCCAGGAGACCGTAAAGCGCGAAAGTGAAAAAACAGATGGAGTATAGAGGCAAAATAGAAAAGGTGGAACCAGGCTCTGTAGCCGGGAGATACGGCCTTATCGCGGGCGATAAAATTCTGTCGATCAACGGTCATCCGGTAAACGACACGCTTGACTATATGTTTCGTTCATGTGTCGGCAAGCTTAATCTGGAGATTCTGCGCGGTCAGGAAAAATTAAAAATTACCATTAAAAAAAATGCCGACGATCCGCTGGGAATTATTTTCAACGACATAATTTTTGACAAAATAAAAATATGCCGCAACAGATGCAAATTCTGTTTCGTCGAACAGGGTCCGCCGGGAGCGAGAGACACAATGAAAATAAAGGACGACGATTTCAGACTGTCCTTCATGTGCGGAAACTTCATCTCGCTTACGAATCTTACCGAAGACGACTGGAAAAAAATAGCAGAATACCGGCTAAGCCCGCTTTATGTTTCCGTGCATACGACCAATCCGCAGCTGCGTTCCGAAATATTCGGCAACGACAAGGCTCAGGAAATAATGGAACAACTGGAAAAACTTATATCAATGGGCATTACGGTCCATACACAGATAGTCCTGTCCCCCGGAATCAACGACGGGGAGGAACTTGACAGAACATTAAACGATCTTGCCGGCTTATATCCGGGAATAGGCTCCGTTGCCGCCGTTCCCGTCGGGATAACTAAATATCATAAAAAAGGTCAGAGAGTCTTTACCGAAAAGGAAATGAAGAATATAATAGCTCTGGTCTGTGCTTTACAAAAAAAATATAAAAAAATCACCGGCGACAGCTTTATTTTTTTAAGTGACGAATTATACATAAAAACAGGCACACAACTGCCTTCGTATAAAAGCTACGGTGATTTTCCGCAAATTGAAAACGGCATTGGCATGATGAGAAATTTTTTGACGGCATATAACCGTTCCCGGCGTTTCTTGCCGGCAAAGCTGACAAGCACAAGAGAAGTAAGCGTGGTGACCGGAGTTTTGGCCGGCGGCTATATGGGCCAAATAGTAGAACGCTTTTCAAATATAGGAAACCTAAAAATAAAGCTGCATATTGCAAAAAACCATTTTTGGGGAGAAAATGTTGACGTCGCGGGGTTGCTTACGGGGCTCGACATACAGAAAGCTCTTGAAAGTAAAGATAAATTTACGAAGGTATTGATCCCTGCTCACTGCCTGAGGGATAATATTTACTTCCTTGACGGAAAAAGCATAGAAGACATAGAGAACGCTACCGGCTGCGAGATTACCGCAGTCGAACCAAATTTTAAATCACTTTCAAAAGCGATATTAAAAGGCTAAAAATACATTACAAAAAATTAAGTCTGCAGCGGCACAGAAGCTAAAAAGACCGTATTTCTACGGAAAAAGTGCCGGCAGCGGAATCAGTCAGGAGATTTTTATGAGTAACCCAATTGTTGCAATAATCGGCAGGCCGAATGTCGGAAAATCACAGCTTTTTAACAGAATGATCGGCAAACAAATGTCTATCGTTCAGGACGAACCGGGCATAACCAGAGATCGCATCTATTCCGAATGCGAATGGACCGGTAAAAAATTCCTGCTCGTCGACACCGGCGGAATAGACAGAACAGAAGAGGATCCAATCAAAATTATGGCCCAGGAGCAAGTGCAGAAAGCGCTTGAGGAGGCGGCGCTGATACTTTTTGTCGTCGATGCCAGAGACGGCATAATGGGAGAGGATAAGGAAGTCGCGCAGCGGCTCAGAAAACTCGGCAAACCGCTTTTGCTGGTGGCAAATAAAATAGATGATCCCGCGAAAATGTATATGTCGGCAGAATTTATTGCTCTCGGCCTCGGAGAGCCTTTCTGCATATCGGCACTTCACGGAACAGGCGTTGCCGATCTGCTTGATAAAATTCTGGAAATTATCGAGATAAAAAAAGAAACCGTTCCTCCCAGACATCCGCGTATCGTTCTGGCCGGGCGCAGAAATGTGGGAAAATCATCCATGCTTAACGCGCTTTCAAAAGAGGAACGCAGCATCGTTCACGATACCGGCGGAACAACAAGAGACTGCGTTGAAAGCCTCGTAACCCTTCAGGGCAGAGATATTATGGTAACCGACACTTCCGGCCTCAGAAGAAGGGTCAAAATGGATGAAAAAGTGGAATACTACAGCGCATTGCGAACGCTTCAGGCAATAAGGGACTGTGATTGCGCAATACTCGTACTGAATGCCGATGAAGGTATCGTGGAGCAGGATTTCAAGGTTGCGCATCAAATTCAGGAGGCCCAGAAAGCGTCGATAATCGTCGTCAACAAATGGGATCTTATAGAGGAGGCAAACAACCCTTCCGAAGCAAAAAAGAAAAAGAAAGAATGGCTTGATATAATAAAAACCGATCTTTATTTTCTTAATTATTCCCCGGTTATATTTACCTCGGCCAAAAACTCTAAAGGGCTTAATCCGCTCGTCTCTGAAATAGAAAAAGTAATGGCCGAATACAATAAAAAGATCGAGACCCCGGTAATTAACAAAATATTCCAGGATGCCCAGAATCTCAGGCCGGCACCGTCCTACAAAGGTCAGCAGCTTAATATTTTTTACGTCTGCCAGACCGGAAGCGCACCGCCTAAATTTACCGTCAAGGTCAACTCCACCAAATTGATACATTTTTCATATAAGCGGTATCTGGAAAACTGCGTCAGAAAATCGTTCGGGTTTATCGGCTCACCGATTATTCTCAATTTCAGAAACAATAAAGGTAATTAACAATATATATGCCCGTCAACAACAATATCATTACAATAGCAGCAATCATTATCACGTATATATACGCTTCAATACCGTTTGGAGTGATTATAGGAAAGCTGCTGAAAGGCGTAGACATAAGGGAAACCGGCAGCGGTAACATCGGAACAAGCAATGCGTTCCGGGCTCTGGGTCCTGTAGGCGGCGGTATTGTATTTCTTATGGATTCGCTTAAGGGATTTCTGCCCGTCTTTCTCGTATACGTGCTGCCGCTGTTTGAAAACAAACCTATTATACAGATAATTCTCGGAACCGCAGCAATAATCGGTCATAACTACTCTGTTTTTCTCAAGTTCAAAGGCGGTAAGGGCATTGCGACTTCATTCGGAGTTGCCTTGGGAATAAACTGGTATATTGCGCTGATATGCCTTGCGTTGTGGGGACTGATTGTGCTGATAACGAGAATCAGCTCGCTGGCTTCGATAATGGCGGCAATTTCTTTTCCCGTATGCATGTATCTCTTCAGGCAGCCGACGGCATTTTTTGTCTTTTCAATTCTGGCCTGCATTCTTGCCATCTACGCCCACAGGGCAAATATAAAGAGATTGCTAAGCGGCACCGAACTGAAAATGTCAACAAAGGAAAAGAAAAATGTAACGCCCAATAAATAATAAAGACTACCTGACATCACGGAAAACAGCAATAAAACGGTCGGGTAATAATAACTTTCTGAAAGGATATATTCATAATGTCTAGTAGTAATATCCAGAAAAAATTAAATCTTATGCTGGAAGTAATGGTTCGGGAAAAAGCTTCCGATCTTTATTTAAGAAGCGATCATAAACCGTATTTAAGGATTGAAGGTGATGTGGCACTGCTTGACATGGACATCATTCCTCCTCAGGAAATGCAGCAGCTTGCCGTTTTTCTGTTAAGATCGGATCAGCTCGAACAATTTGAAAAAAAACAGGAAGCCAACCTGATGTATGCTCCCTCACCTGAACTTGGCCGTTTCAGGATCAATGTTTATATGCAAAAAAGTACTATTGCAATGGTCATCAGAAAAATCAGAGAGGATATCTCCGACTTCTCAACACTCGGCCTGCCTGCAAAACTGGAAAATCTGTGTATGCTCAGAAGCGGGCTTATTGTCGTAACCGGTCCTACCGGCAGCGGCAAATCGACAACAATGGCCTCAATGGTAAAATACCGCAATGCAAAAAGCACGGGGCATATCATAACGATAGAAGATCCTGTGGAATTCGTGCATGACGATATAAACTGTATCGTCAGCCAGCGGGAAGTCGGTATTGATACAAAATCATTCTCAGACGCGCTGGAAAGCGCGGTCAGGCAGGCACCTGACGTTCTTCTCATCGGCGAAATGCGTGATGTTGAAAGTGTGAAAGCCGGTATGTATTTTGCCGAAACGGGACACCTTGTAATCGGCACACTGCACTCCAACAACACCGTACAGACAGTAGAAAGACTTCTGCAGTTCTTTCCCCTGGATTCACACGAACAGATACTGCAGGCTCTTTCAATCAACCTCAAAGCCGTTCTGGCGCAGAGGCTTTTAAAGAAAAAGGACAGTGACGCCAGAATACCGGCATATGAATTAATGATCGTCAATGCCAGAGTAAGAGAGCTGCTTGCCGGCGCAAACCTGACCCAGATCGCGCGTGAACTCGACAAGTTCCATACCGAAGGTATGATCTCGTTTGATTCATGTCTTATAAACCTGCTCAAGCTGGGAAAAGTAAGTCTCGACGCCTGTCTTGCCGCCACCGATAATCCCAACGATCTGAAGCTTAAAATTAAAACTATCGGCCTCAAATTCTAACGGAGAAGGAGAATCAATATGAGTGAAAAAGATTACGGCGAAGAAGAGGAACAGTATTGTACGCAAAAAATACCTGTCCGGATAAAATCAGGCTCTATTCATGAAGATTACATCTCTATTGAAACAAGCGGAGAACCGCAAAAAATTCCCTTTGCTTCGATCGATTATGTTTGTCTGGGAATCATTGAGGAAAAAATAACTTCAGCCGAACCGCCCAAGTCAAATATGAGAAAAATGGTCAGCGGAATTTTAATGGGTAAAGATTCCGGCAAAGAGAAAAAAATACAGGATTCGGCAAGGGTAACCTATTTGCTTGATATATATGTAAAAGATTGTCTGGCTCCATACAGAATCGACGCTTCGGCAATAAATTACAAAGGACTTCTCAACGACGTAAGCTATATCAGCGCCGAAAACTTCAGAAATCTGATTAACAATATCTGCATCAGAGCGATGGACAGTAAATTTAACAAGTCACTCGTATCATTTCTGCTGAAACTCAGGGAAAAACCCAAATCTTTTGTTTCCAGGGAAGAATTTGAACTGGCATCTTCCAACCTCAGAAAAAAGCTTGAGGGAGAAATGGACTGGGGACAATTGGGCTTCAGCAATGATGAAGCTGCCAAACCGATAGATGAAAACCAAATAGAAGAGTAAAAAAACAAGTTAACAGAGGAATTTTGTGCCGTTTTTACGAACATTAAAATTCTCTTAAAATAAAACTGGAGGTGTTCTCTTGTCCAATCAACTATTCTTAACAGATGCGCAGCTAGACGCCGAACTCAAACGCTGTGAATATTGCGAGGAAAAACCATGCCGCAATGCATGTCCGGCAGACTGTTCACCAAGCGATTTCATAATGGCTTCACTGGTAGGAGAAAATTTCGACTATAAAAGGGCCGCCGCGGAAATTCTAACGGCAAACCCGCTCGGAGGCGTATGCGGGCTCGTATGCCCGGATAAACATTGTATGTCCGGATGCACCAGAGTTAAATTTGATAATCCCGTAAATATACCGGCATTGCAGGCAACGATCGTCGCCAAAGCAAAAAAATTAAACGTAATGCCCGAACTTTCAGAAGTTAAAGCAAACGGCAAAAAAGTTGCCGTCATCGGCGCCGGTCCGGCAGGACTGGCAGCAAGTCTGACGCTTGCCCAGCTTGGTTATGAAGTAACAATCTTTGAGAAAGAAAACATATCCGGCGGCAGCTGCAATTTAATACCTGAACACAGACTTCCGAAAGACGTAATCGAATCCGATCTTAAATTCACGCTGGCAAATAAAAATATCAAACTCAACAGCGGCAGGGAAATAACCGATCCGTCATCACTTAAAAATGAATTCGCTGCCGTTATCGTGACAATAGGCCTTCAGCAGGCAATAAAGCCCGGTATTCCCGGAGAAGATGCGGCCGTATATGCATATGATTATCTTAAAGACCCCAAAAAAGTTAAAATAACGGGCCCTGTAGCCATTGTCGGCGGCGGAGCCATTGCCACCGACTGTGCGGTAACCGCCAGAAAACAGGGGGCTTCCCATATTGAAATGTTCGTTCTGGAAAATTTCAGCGAAATGCCGCTGACAACACATGAAAGAAAAGAACTGCTGGAAAACGGCATTGACGTCAGCACCCGCCAGAAAGTAAAACAGATTAACATTGCCGCCGGGCAAATCACCGGTATTGTTACCGCAAAAGTAAAACTTGAGGAAGGTAAAAAATTCTCCCTCAAGGATATTTCCGAAATTCCCGGCACGGAAATTGCCAGAAATGAATTCAGACACGTCATCTATGCTATCGGCAGCAGAAGCACGATAAAAGTAGAAAACGGCAACGGAATTTTTGGTGCCGGAGACTGTAAAACAGGCCCGACAACAGTCGTTGAAGCCGTTGCATCCGGTAAAAATGCCGCTCTTGAAGCTGATGCATTCATGGCCGGCAAACCAGTTCCGGAATTTAAAAAACATGTAAAAAGCCACAAAAGAGTCGACGGTTATAAAACCGTTCCCGTTTCTTTGGAAACCGACTTTTTCGGCAGAAAGATACCTTCACCGTTCATACTGTCGGCAGCTCCGCCGTCAGACGGTTACGAACAGATGAAAAAAGCATATGAAGCCGGCTGGTCCGGAGGAATAATGAAAACTTCCTTTGACAGTGTTGACATACATATTCCCGGCGAATATATGCACCAGTTTGATTCTCTGACATACGGCAACTGTGACAACGTTTCCGGCCACCCGCTTTCCAGGGTATGTAAGGAAGTTGCTCAACTTGTAAAGGAGTTCCCGGACAGGCTGACAATCGCCTCAACCGGCGGTCCTGTTTCCGGCAACGACGAAGCCGATAAAATGCAGTGGCAGAAAAACACAAAAATGCTTGAAGACGCGGGCGCAATGGCGATAGAATACAGCTTGTCCTGCCCGCAGGGCGGAGACGGCACCGAAGGTGATATCGTATCCCAGAACGCCGCCCTGACAGCCAAAATCATTGACTGGGTAATGGAAAAGAGCAATCCTGAAGTTCCCAAACTGTTCAAACTGACGGCACAGGTAACATCGATAAAAGTTATCATCAATGCCATTAAGGAAGTTTTTGACAGATATCCGAACAAAAAAGCCGGCATTACACTTGCCAATACCTTCCCGACAATGTGCTTCAGAAAAGGCAGTAAAAAAGAGTGGGAAGAAGCAATCATCGTCGGTATGAGCGGCAGAGGCGTGGCACCGATCAGTAATCTGACACTGGGCAACGTAGCCAATATGGGACTCCATATTTCCGGTAACGGCGGACCGATGAGCTACAAGGAAGCCGCACATTTCCTGGCTCTCGGAGTAAAAACGGTTCAGTTCTGCACCGTGGCCATGAAATACGGTTACAACATCATCAATGAGCTTCATGAGGGTCTGGCACATCTGATGGCCGAACGCGGCATCAAATCAATAGACGGGCTAATCGGCAAAGCGCTTCCGAAACCGGTAACCGATTTTATGGAATTGACACCGGTAAAGAAGATTTCTTCGGTAAACAAAGACCTCTGCGTCAACTGCGGCAACTGTTCCAGATGCTCATATCTGGCGATCACCCTCAATGACCAGAAAATTCCTGTTACCGATCCGGAAAGATGTATCGGCTGCAGTATCTGCGTCCAGAAATGCATCTCCGGAGCATTGGAAATGAGAGTACGCACCAAAGAAGAGTTAGCCGCACTTAAAGAAGACTAACGCTCATTAAAGCAAGAATCAATAAAACAGGGAGAGCTTAACGGCTCTCCCTGTTTTATTGAGAACAGGAAATGTTTATGAAAAAAATTAATAAGACTACGGCGACATATTTATACCGGAGGTAAACAATGCGTAAATTTAAAATTAATTTTATAATAATGAGTTTCATCGTAATGACGGTATCGGCGGCATACGCAACTGAAACGAGGAATGCTGCCGGTATGACGGAACTGATGGTTGAAGCCGGCAGGGGCAACAGCGCAAAGGTAAGGGAACTTATCAAAAACGGAGCCGATCTTTTCGCCACCGATAAAATAACCGGCGCCGCTCCACTCCATTTTGCCGTTCAGGGAGGCAACCTGGAAACGGTAAAGATGCTTGTGGAATCGGGAGCACAGATCAACCAGCAGGTAGCGTCCCACGGGATGACGCCGCTGATGGTGGCAATATGGCACCGCAATCCGGAGATTGTTAATTATCTGCTCTCGCTGCCGGATATCAATATCAATATCGTGGCGACAGGCGGGGGCAATGCCGAACGGATGATTCAGGGCACAAAAAAATCGGGACAAAAAACGGATGAACTTCCTGACGACGGAAAAAAAATGCTCGCATCGCTGAATAAATACAAAGCAAACTATATAAAGGATCCTTCGCATAAACTGATAATCACAGTGACAAACAGCGCAATAAGCGATGACGAAAGAGCTGCGCAGATCGAAAAGCTGATAAAACAGGGAGCCAACGTAAACTACCAACAGCCAAACATTCAAAGCAATAATGACGGGCACACCGCCCTGCTGATAGCTTCCCGTCTTGGTTATGACAAAACGGTAAAAGTGCTGCTGGAAAACGGCGCCGATATGACAATTACCGGCGAACTTATGAAAGCCCATCCGGCTCACAAGGCAGGGTATATGGGACACCCCAAAGTAATGGCATTGCTTGCCGGCCACCCCGATTTCAAAAAAATAATGGATCTCCAAGGTCCTTTCAACGGCTATACGGCACTTCATGACAGTGTCTGGCACGGCAGCTATGAATGTGCAAAAATACTCGTCGACACCGGGGCTAACATACACCTCAAAGGCTGGGACGGAATGACGGCCCTCGATCTTGCGAAGAAATACGGCTATAAAGATATCGTTGAATTGCTGGAAAAAGAATAATCCGTTTTGTTCGCAAGAACACTTCTAAACTTACTGTATTTTGTCCGGCTGCCGTAAACCCTTATAAAACAGGCCTCCGACTGCCGGACAAAATACAGGTAATAAGTTACTAATAACAAAAGGCTTCCGCATCCACGATAGGCTACACAATGTTATTAAGTTAAGTTTTTTTTGTCGCCGATTTTGCCATCTTTTTGATATTGACAGATAATTACTGTCTTTCTCTCACAGAGGGCACAGAAGCCACGGAGAATAGATACAGGGTAAAACTCTCTGTGTTCTCCTCTTCTCTGTGAGAAACCATTTTCTCTTAACTAAATGACATGTGGGCAACAATAATCCCCTCTAAGGCTGCTGCAGTTGCAAAACGGCTGCTTTTTCCGTATTGTCCCTGGATACGGTAAGCTTTCCCGTCCAGGTATAAGGCGGAGCCAAAACAGTTATTTTACGGTTCCCGGCCGGAAGCATACCGTCGGCAGTCGTCCAGCCGCCATCCCTGTAAACAAGGTTGTAAGGCGTCGTAATCTCAGGGTGCGAAAGTTCAATGGCGGCCCCGGTAACGATTTCGTCATAGGTACCGTCGGCATTTTCAGGCTTATAAATTTTAAGTTTGAACGGCAGATTCAGTCTTGTAAAGTCCTGTCTTACTCCTCCGTCATGGTAACTCGCGGCAGACGTAACCGCAATATTCTTAGTTTCATCGGAAAATTCCGGAATCGCAAATGCATACGTACCGGCCGGTAAATCATAAAACTCCATTAAACGGCTGCTGGGTCCGGCCCCCGAAATGCGGTATGACTGTGAGCTCCCATTACCGGTAACAGTAAAAATTTCATTTTGCAGATCAAGAAGTTCTCTTTCCGAAGAACCGCCGCCAAGGCGGAGCAGCTGCACGTTAACCGGCTTTACTCCCATATCAACATCCAGCGGAGACGGCTGATTATTAAGAATAGTAACCAACTTTGGCCTGTAAACGTCATAAGTGCCGTTAAACACATAAAGCGTATGCGGACCGGCCTTGATCACCGGAAAAGTAT
Source organism: Candidatus Xenobia bacterium (assembly GCA_031551355.1). Taxonomy (GTDB): domain Bacteria; phylum Vulcanimicrobiota; class CADAWZ01; order CADAWZ01; family CADAWZ01; genus JAVBNT01. The sequence continues at coordinate 40,449 of JAVBNT010000033.1, forward strand.
AGTAGTAATAGGACGAGAGATTTTCCGGAGGAAAGCCTCCGTACCCCCAGCTGTTTGTAAAAAAGGCAACCTGATCGGCGTCGAAAATAAAAGATTCCTGATTGATATTGGAACCGCCGGTATCTTTAAAATTAATCCTGAAACCGGCAATAGAACTTCTTGTCAGCCGGACAACAACATCATTCACTCCGTCAACCACGGCAAACTCTGCCGTTTCCTCCGTATATCCGGGAACCGACAATACATATTCACCGGCCGCAATTTCAAGATTATTAATTTCATTGCGCCTGGAAACCCAGGAAATATCCCCCTTAGCCGATTTAGGGACCGGAGTAAGCACGATTGTTGCCCCCGTATAAGGCTGGTTGTCCTCATCAAGAAGAGTCAGTCTCAGATTGTGGACCGGAGCTGGAGTGGATATAGGTGTGGGAGATGCCGTAGGTGAGGGCGAAGGTGAAAGTTGAGGTCCGGGAACAGCTGCTGAGAAAGATGTATTACAGTTGGTAGAAGAACATCCGTAAAGTAAAACCAGAAACATAAACAGAGCAAAATATTTTGTCATAAAATCCCCCCTTTTCCTTTAATAAAATTTTGCAACACAATTGACACAATCAGTCAATTTCTATAAGTATAACAATATTTAACATTTTAATCAATAATGTAAAAAATATAAAAACTTAATTTAAGCAAAGTTTTATACATATTCGATATCATATAAACTATAACACTATATAACTTTATGATTCTGGATTTCTAAAAATGCAAATGCATTAAACAGCAATTAGGTCAGAGTGGGTTTCTAAAAATTTTCAAAAAAATAAACGGCAAATCCTTAAAATCTACGGCAATCACAACCAAGATAAAATATATGACAGTTGAAACAGAGTTGAAACAGAGTTAAAACGGATAAAAGGATAAACAAAATCCTTCAAGAATATAAAAAATTATTATATACGATTTTTTCACTCTCAGGTATTTAGTTAAGATATTATTGAAAAATTTTCAAAGAAAACAAATGAAAAAAACCGCTTTCCATATAATGGCCAAACCGGCCGGCGCCCTGTGCAATATGAACTGCTCATACTGCTTTTTTTTGCATAAGCAGGATTTAACCGGCAGCAAATTTATAATGTCTGACGAGATACTTGAGCAATTTATAAAAAGCTATATCTCTTCCCAGCAAACGGATGTCGTCACATTTACCTGGCAGGGCGGAGAACCGACACTTGCAGGGCTGGATTTTTTTAAAAAAGCCGTCAAACTGCAGGAAAAATACGGCCAGGGCAGATATATTGAGAATGATCTGCAGACAAACGGACTGCTGCTGGATGATGAGTGGAGCAAATTTCTCAAGGACAATAATTTTCTCGTCGGCATCAGTATCGACGGACCCGCAGAAATACATGACCTGCACAGGAAAGATAAAAGCGGCAATCCAACACATAAAAAAGTGATGAGAGCCATCGAATTGCTGCACCGTTATGAGATACCGTTCAACGCCCTGGCAGCCGTAAATCACGATTCCGCCAAACAGCCGCTCGAAGTCTACCGCTTTTTAAGAGATCAAGCCGGAACCAAGCACATTCAGTTCCTGCCGGTCGTAGAACCCGCCGATTTTGCAGTTACCGCTCCGGCATATTGGGACATGTCTTCCCTGCCGGTAGCAGGAACAGCGCGAGTCAATCCGGGAAACAGCGGTTCATTCGTCACTCCATGGTCGGTAAACGCCGAAGATTACGGCAATTTCCTGAAAATAATCTTTGATGAATGGCATATCAACGATACCGGCAACGTTTTCATATATTTATTTGAATGTATGGTTGGTATCTGGTCCGGACAAAAATCAATACTGTGCAATCTCGCCGCCGGGTGCGGAAATGCGCTGGCGCTTGACTGCGACGGCAGCGTATATTTCTGCGACAGGTTCGTATATCCGGATTATTTCATCGGCAATGTTTTGCAAAGTCCGCTTGAACAAATAGCCTCATCACCGGACAATTTACTTTTTGGAAAGCTAAAATCGGCAGTACCCAGGGAATGCAAACGCTGCCAATGGTCGTTTGCCTGCCACGGAGATTGCCCTAAAAACAGATTTTTAAAAACATCAAACGGAGAACCGGGGCTCAATTACCTTTGCCCCGGACTCAAGATTTTCTTTACGCATGCCGATCCGTATCTCAGAGATATGGCCAGGCAAATAAACGAAATGAAAGGAGGATAGCTGCGACGAAAAAATCATAAGCCCTATAAATATAAATACTGGGTAAAAGAAAAAATGGGGATAAAAATAAAAGGGGGATAAAATGAAAAAAAATATTTTATACGGACTGACCGCGGGTCTTTCCGTAGGACTGTTCCTGAACGGAACGGCACATGCCATCAAGGAAGACGTTATGTCTCAGAAAGCGACACAAAAAAGTCCGAATATGCAGCCAATGATTATGCACCCCGGCCAGGAAGCCGCGGCACAGAAAAAAATTGAGGAATGCATCAAAAAAACCGGTAAACGCCCGAATATCCTGCTCTTTCTGGTAGACGATGTAGGCTGGGGCGATTTCGGCTGTTACGGCGGCGGTGAATCCGTCGGCGGAGCTACCCCGACAATTGACAAGCTGGCAAGGGAAGGATTAAGGCTCACTTCAACTTATGCGCAGCCGACGTCATCTCCGACCAGGGCCACGATAATGACCGGCCGGCTGCCGGTAAGAAACAGCGTCATCCGCCCGCCGATGTACGGTGAAAAAGGAGGGCTTGCCGGCGAGGTTACAATCGCCCAGATTCTCAAGAAAGCCGGATACACCACCCAGGCGGTAGGCAAATGGCATATCGGTGAAAATACGGAATCACAACCGCAAAATGTCGGTTTTGACGATTTTTACGGATTTCTCTCGGTATCGGATATGTACACCGAGTGGCGCGACGAATATTTCTACCCGGAAATAGCCCTCAGCCCGGAAAGAACGGCGCTGATAAAGAGCCTGCCGTTTGAAAGAGGCGCGGTACATACAACAAGCGCCGAAAACGGCGGCAAGTATGAAAAGCTGTATGAAATAGACATCCCCAGATGCAGCAAGCTTGATGGGGAATGGGCAAAATATTCGGTCGATTTCATCAAGAAACAAAAGGGAAGCAATAAACCGTTTTTCCTTTATCATGCCACCAGAGGAGCCCACTTTGACAATTATCCTCCGGCGGAATTCAAAGGCAAATCAGCAGCCAAACATCCTTACCGGGACACAATCGTCGAGATCGATCACCGGCTCAAACAGCTTGTAGCCGCTTTGGAAGAAACATCGCAGCTTGATAATACAATCATATTTATCACCTCCGACAACGGACCGGAACTGGAAAGCTGGCCGGACTGCGGATGGACGCCGTTCACAGGCGCCAAAGGAGACACCTGGGAAGGCGGTATGAGGGTCCCCGGCATTGCTTACTGGAAGGGTACTATTAAACCGGGGCAGGAAAGCGACGGGCTTTTTGATCTGGCCGATCTGTTTACAACTTTCGCCACCATCGGCGGCGGCGAACAGTATGTTCCTAAAGACAGATATATAGACGGTATCGACCAGACATCTTTCCTGATTTCCGACAATGGAGATTCCAACAGAAGAGTTATACATTACTGGCTGCAAAATTACTACTGCGGTTGCCGCGTCGCCGAATACAAATTAATGTCGGCGATGTTCAATCATCAGACTGACGGATATTCCAATCCCGGCGGCCTGTCCGGCAATCTGCAGACAGAAGTAGTAGGAAGACTTTTTAACCTTTATATGGATCCCAAAGAGTCCCATAGCTATCTTGTAAGAAAACTGGCTTATATGCCTATTCTCCAGTCAGAATCAGCCAAGCATCTGGCCACGTTTAAAACATATCCGCCCAAAATACCGATCAAGGGTGGCCTGCTATAAGCTTTTAGAGCTAATAAAAAAATAAGGACCGTCATTCCGACAGTCCTTATTTTTTTTATATTTATGGGATTGGACTACTTTCATAATCCCTTAAAAACATAGCCGCCCCGGGAATCAGAGGAAATATTCCCCATTGCCGGGAAAGCAATATGCATACCGGCAATCAGTATTTTATTGTCAGCTACATATTTAAGGACTTTTTTGCGCGATGCGACGGCTGCCTTGTGGTCCACGTCATACGTAACGGCCACTTGCGGATACGGCATCTGAAAAGCCATCGCATGGGTCAAATCGCCCCAAATCAACAGTTTTTGACCTTTCGATTCAACCATATACATGGTATGTCCCGGAGTATGCCCATAAGCGGCAATGGCACTTATCCCCGGCAGCAAAACCTTAAATTTGCCGTTTATATCGCCGGGAGTGAAAAGGTTCAGCCCGTTTTTATAGGCGTTCATAGCTTCTTCAACATTGGCACGGCGTCTGGGCTCGTTCATCCAGTATTCATACTCAATTTTATCAAGATAAACCTTTGTCCCGGGGAAAACTTTTTTGCCGTCTTTCATCATACCGCCGATATGATCCCTGTGCATATGGGTGATCAGCAAAACGTCTATATCCTTGGGATCCAGGCCAAGCGCCTTTAAGTTATCAAGCAGCTTGGCGCCATATCCGGTATCAACCAAAATATTTTGTTCCGGAGTACGGATCAAAAAAGCATTGGCCGCATTGGGGAACGTTTTTTGCGGTGCCAGCTTTTTAATCATTTCCGGAGTGGCACCAATCAGGATATCAATACTGCCGTTGTTTTGCCCCTCGGACAAAAGACTTACCTTAAAAGCCCCGACGTCATAGGTAATAACGTCATGCGGACTCTGGGCAGCCCAGGATACAGACACGCATAAACAACAAATAAGCAGCATAAACAGCAAACACCTTCCCATAAATTCCTCCAGCAGTCAACAATTAGACTTTCATCGGCAGACCGAAATACATCATTTCCCAGATAGCCGTTTCGCTATTTTCATCCACAAGCTTGCCATCTTCAAAACTTTTAAAGGCGGCATTACCGGCAAACCTCAGATAAGCGCCGTCTTTAGCGTCGTGAAAGCGGGTTCTGACAATTATTTCCTTATTTTCAAGGACAACACTATATTTTTTATTTTCCTCTTCATAGGCAAACTGCAAAACATTGGCAAACGGTTTGCCCGTTTCCTGGTCTGTTTGCGGTTCACTTTCGTCAAATGTAAGCAAATCGCCCCTATCGGCAATTATCTTACCGTCCCTGGCTAAAAGCAGGTCGTTAAGCTTTACATATCCGTATTCGCTTTCCGCGCAAACATAAGCAAAAACAAAGAAATAATCCCCAACTTTACCGCGTCCCCAATACCAGTGATGGATCAACTTTGACAATTCTTCGTCACCCCAGTTATGATCGTGGTAACCGATACCGTTCAGAGTTTCTTTTTTACCGGCATTATTAATGTTTACTACAGTTTTACCGTTGGGAACGGCAACAACCCAGTTGAATTGTTTGTCTCCATAATACCTTATGCCTGTTTGCGGTCTCCAGGAAACAAGAGCGTTTGTCAATGAAACATCACAGACAAAATCTTCAAACTCTACATGAATTTTGTAATCGTGAAGCTCACCGGTAAAATAATTCTTTCCGATACGGACATCGCAATGCTCCTTGGAAGCCGAAAATTCCGACGGTTCAAATTTCATACCAAGCCTAACGACATTTTCACCATTAGGACGTGTCAGGTTAAAATCAACCAATGGAAAAAGTCCGGCGGTAAAATTTACATAAGGCTTGGTAAAAAATGTGATCACCAGCTTGGAACCGTCTTCCAGTTCCGTATCAAAATACCACCACTCATACTCCCTGAGTTCAGGATGCGAACGCAGACCGTCTTCCCATTTTTCAACATGCTGCCTGGAAAGTCCCAGCTTCTTGTAATCCTCATCAGAACCCAGCAGCCTTACCGGCAAAACACCCACATTATTCTTTGTCATACAAATTCCCCCCTTAATAAATTTTCCCAAATAAGTTCCCCAAAGAAATTCTTCCATATAAAAAACACATATCCTGTCAATGAATTCAATTACCAAACTCTGACAAATAAACAGGGCTTGTCCAAAAACGGACAAGCCCTGTCATATAAAAAGCAATATTCTATAGTCTAGCCGACAGGCATATCAAAAAGGTAAAATTCAAAATCCAGATTACCGCCGCCAATATAAACCACTTTACCATCAATCAAATAATAACCCGGCTCCATCACTTTATCGGAATACCAAAGCCCGGTGAGCTCATCGTAGTCAAAATAAATTTTATTTTCCTCAATACCCTCAACGGTATCAATAGGTTCATCAGTCATCAAAGGATTAACAGTCGTAATTTTCAAAGCCCATGGCCTATAAGACTCACCGCACTGAGTTACATAGCTGCCACCATAATAAAATGACGAAGCAATTGCCCTTGCAGGCATCGGCTCATTGCCGAAATAAAGCGACGCCATTCCCCTCTGGTAGCCGTTAATCTGCTCGCCGACGATCGTAATCGTCAGTTCTTCCGTTGAAACACCGGGCAGCGAGACACTATAATCTCCATCCGGCAAAGCAAAATATACGTATCCATCTAAACTTAACGGCCGGGCAACAACTCTGTTTGAGCTGTCTCTTATAATTGCCCAGGTAAATGAAGCCGAAGCGTTATTAACATAAACGGCGACCCGGTGATGATAACCTACAGAGACCGGCAAACCAACATTATTTTCATCATTCATCGGGATGTCCAAAGTACAGGTAAATTTATCGGGAGTAGAATTGTAATCGCTGTTTGTGTAAATATAATACCTGCCGGCAGGAACCTGCTCAAACGTAAGCACACCGTTGGCGGGCGTAGCGCTGGCAGAATAATATTTGCCGTAGTTAAAAGCAGAAGAACTGAACATCGTATAGGTATGGTTCAAATTGGAACCCGTCAAATTAACGGTCAAAGATGGGATAACACGACGGTTAAACTGGAAAACTTTTTCAACCGTACCAAGCGGGTCTCCTGTCTCCGGATTAAAAAATTCATTTGAATCTATGTAATTCGTATATGGTGAATACCCGGGGATTTCAACGGAATAAGTCCCGGAAACAACAGCGTCAACAAAAAATGTCTTACCGGTAATAACGGCGGATGTAATCTTTGATTCATCATCAATATTTGTTAAAACAACCCTGGCGCCCAAAAAGGCACAATTATAATCGTCAACCAGAGATATCTTAACGCACTGATATTCAGGTTCCAAAGCAACATTTTGAACATTTTGCGGTGCCTCTGCGGAAACACTGACATCACTCTGAGCGACAATAGTTCCATTGACTGTTACCGTCAAAACATAATCGCCGTGTTCGACATCCTTAATAAGATAAACGCCATTGGCATCCGTTTCACCGCTGTAAGCGGCATCCTTCGCTGCCGTTTTGGCTGCTTTTTTCAAGCTGAGCTCAACCAGTGCTCCGGCGATAGGATTGCCGTTAGCATAAGTCAACGTACCAGTGACATCACCCTTAGTGGGCGAAGTATCCGGTGTTTCCTGCTCCGGAGCAACTGTAGTTCCTCCGCCGTTAACGGGAATACCCTGAGGCTGATAGGAACCGCCGTAAGAAATATTACTGGGACTGTCACCGCAGCCGGAAAGAAAGAAAATCACGGCAAAAACAATACCGATAAATGCTGTAAATCTCAAACTCTTCAAAACCCAACCCTCCCAAAAATATTATTTTTTACATAGATAGTTATTATATCATGAGATAAGAGACAATTGCAATCAATATAAAAAATAATAAAAATAATGAAAAATAAAACTAAACAACTAAAGCAATGTCTTAATAAAATAAATAATTTTACCATATTATGGAATTATAAAACCAACTAAAAAAAGCCATTGATTAGAATGGCTTTTTTTAGTTGGCCGGTCAGGTAAACACTAGGGGTTAAGAATTAAACTGCGTGCGGTCGTCCGAAGATCCGATACATGCTGATACCCCGCAGGATAGGTGATCAGGACACCATAGATTACATTGCCTCTGCCGATAAAAAGCTGTTCCTCCATCTGTTTCAAATCATTCCTCATTGTATAGCCCTTGATAAAGACGGCCTTGTCGGCGCCATACTTTTCCAACTTACTGCTTAACAATGTAAAGTCGGGATAATCTTTTCTAAAACGCTGCATAAATTCATTAGTCAGAAAGATTTTACTTTTCTCATTCATCGCCGACTGGGCATTCTTATGACCTATGGCAGTGATAAATAATTTTGCCTCACTG
>JAVBNT010000041.1:0-57148 GCA_031551355.1 Candidatus Xenobia bacterium
ATGGCGAAAAATAGCTTGCTTTATAGCCTTTTGCTATTCTTTTCTTAATTTTTCACCATTTTTACAATTATATTTGAACCGGCCAAAGCCGGTTTTGCCGGGCTAAGCCCGGTGACCGTTATCTTTTATTCCATGTAAAAGATAATAGTCAGTGCCTGTAGGGCATCTATTCCGGCATTTGCCGGACCAATATAATCAAGAAAAATCAGGAAAAACTGTGAGAGAATATTCTCAAAAGCACAGATTCAACTGTTTTTCCTGATTTTGTGTCGTACTAAGCGGGACTGGAAATCCCCGCTTAAGTACGACAGCCTTTTTATTGGACGCTCACAAAAAAAGCCCGGCAGTTGTTGAAGCTGCCGGGCTTTCAATTATATATTAGCCTTTAAAAAATTACGGAGTAACTGCCATAATCGTTCTCATAACGTGGTTATGCGTATCGGCTACGTAAATAAGGCTGGTAAGCGAGTTGACTCTGACTCCCCAGGGAGCGCCAAACTGAGCATGGTCGCCTTTGCCGTCTTCATAGGCAAGCTCGTCGGTTCCGGCAAGGGTGGCAACTGTTGCCGTTGAAAGCTCAACAATCCTGATTCTGTTACCGTCGGCAACAAACAGCATCGTTCCGTCGGTTGACAGTGAAAGTCCCGCAGGATGCGTAAATCTGGCATTATTGCCGATACCGTTGCCATTTGAAGGAACTACAGCAGTTGTTGAACCGACAAAAGTACTCACTGTATTACTTGGAGTGGAAATGTCTATTTTCCTTATCGAGGCTACTGCCGTTGTTGGGGTTGCTTCATAATAATCGGAAACATAAAGTGAATTTCCATCTTTTGAAAGCGCAATACCATTGAGTTCACCAAAGCGCGCCGATGTTCCATTGGCATCTACATGACCGAGATTAACAGAATCTCCGGCAATTGTCGAAACCGTATTTGCAAGTATATCAATCTTTCTTACAAGAGCTCCCGGCGTGCTGACACTGACTCCGAGGTCGTTAACATAAAGAGTATTTCCATCGGCAGAGATAGCTATACCGCGCAGTCTGCCAAACTGAGCCGCTGCCAAAGTTCCGTCGGCATAACCGGCATTGCCGTCGCCGGCAACCGTCGTCACCATCTTCGTTGTAAGATTTATTTTTCTTACACGGTAACCTTTGTATTCGGCAACATAGAGATGATTTCCGTCAGGACTGAGCACAACACCCCACGGAGAGTTGAACATCGCGGCCTCACCGACACCGTCGGCATAATCGGCAACCGAACTTCCGGCAACAACCGTTTCCAGATTGGTGGCAAGGTCAAGAGCCAAAATTCTGTGATCAAAGTTATCGGAAAGATAAAGTGTTTTCTCATTTTTAGCAATTGCAAAATCATATACGTATCTGAAAGGCGTAAATCCTATTTCATCAATATGATAGCCGCATGCTCCGCCCATTATAGAAGTAACGGTAGCGGTAGCAACATTTATTTTACTTACTCTGTGTCTGGCACCGCCCAGAACAATAAGGCTCTGGCCGTTCTGGGTTATTGCTATGCCTTGCGGGTTATCAAGCTGCGCCGCAGTGCCTACACCGTCAAGAATACCGTTTTCGCCGCTGCCTGCATACGGAGTAAGTAATCCGCCTGAGGTAGGTACGGTAACGATACGGTTTTCCCAACCTTCAGTTACGAAAAGTCTTGAATTGTCGGGAGAGATAGCCAAGCCTGTAGCACCGATAATATTAAAGCTAAGCCCGCTTGAAATAGTAGTCACCACGGCACCGGGGATACTTATTTTACGGATCGTTCCGCCTGACGGCATACCGGTTCTGTCGGCTACATAAAGAAAATCCCCTGTGGATGAAATTGCTATACCCTGAGGACTCAGGAAGCGTGCTGCAGCACCTGTGGCGTCAGTGTCTCCCGTTGCACCGGAAACACTTCCGGCAAACAGGGCGGATGCGCCTGTAGCCGTATCAACGGTATAAACGGCGGCATTGTCGGAAACGTAGAGAGTTGTTCCGTCAGGACTGAGCGCAATTCCTCTAAGATCGCTTGTAGCACTGACATTGGCTGTGGTCAAGGTCGTAACCTCGCCGCTGGCAGTCATAACTTTTCTCACATTTTTACCGTCAGTTACATAAAGTGTCAGGCCGTCATTTGTTATGGCAATACTGCAAGGATTTTCAAAAACGGCAGCAATGCCGGTTCCCGGAGAAAAGACCGGGGTTTCAGTATGGTTTGAAACCCTGCCGGCCAGATGGAACATTTGTCCGGTTGTAAAGTTGAGGCCTATTATAGCTCTGTAGAATTCACCCTGACCAAGTGCAAGGTAGACGGTATTTCCATCGGGTGAGAGTGCCACGCCGTTTGTGTATGTACAGAACTCGGCAAATCTCTGGTTCAAAGATTCCGTCTTGCCGACTACATCAGGTGTAAAGGGAATATAGCCGATTGTCTCTCTCGGATAGAGAATTGTGCCGTCGGGAAGAATTGTGTTATCTCCGTCAAGAACGACATCAATGGAATTGACAATATGTCCCTGCTTGACGAAATCCAGCGCAAAAGTAGTTCCTTCAGGAGCAACGATATCAAAAATATAATTACCGTTGGCGTCGGTGATGGCATTGCCGATACTGACCGAAGGGTTGGTGGTGGTGAAAGTAACGCCGGGGATAGGAGTTCCGTCAGGGTATGTAACCGTGATCGAAACCCTTCTGTTAATATTGTTGCCAGGGTTGTTGGGATTGTTAGGATCTACAGGATTGTTAGGGTTGTTGGGATCAATAGGGTTGTTGTCTTGTCTTCCGGCCAGTATACCTCCGAAGGACGTGCCGCAGTTGGAACTGCTGCATCCCTGAAGGGTAAAAAATACCAGGGAGAAGGCAATTACTAGAGCTGCTACAGAAAAAATGCTGGATCGTTTCATCAAAATACCTCCATAAAAAATTAGATAATTGCAGTAACGTATGAACAAGAATATAACAAAATTAAACAAGTATTTCAACACTGAAAAACAAGTATTTACATAAAATTTACAAATAAAGACTATTTATACATATTTATTGAAGAAAGTAACAAAAAGTTTACAAACACTTATAGGCCTTCACCCCCTTTTAAATGACGAAAAATCATCAACATTTACACCGGTACAGATACACACTGTACCGGTATAAATATCAACAATGTCATTAAGTCAGCCTTTTTCATTGCCGATTTTGACATCTTTGGATCTCTCACAGAAGGCACAGAGGTAAATGCCAGTTAAAAACTCTCTGTGTTCTCCTATTCTCTGTGAGAAATCCTTTTCTCTTAACACTACAACGAACAGTTTTTAAAACTGTAGACACTGCAAACACAATATGCAAATTCAAAGTAGACTTTGCAACATCAAAACTGTATTGAAACGCCTGTGTAAGGGAGAATTAGTTCTTGATTTGCTGCAGTAATATCGGAATTTTATTGTGTTCGCTGTAGTGTTAACTTAATGACAATGAAATATCAAAGTTTTTCCTGTTAACCCAACAGCAAGCTGCGTATAAAGCGATACTGCTATATGTTTTCAAGCTCACACTGTTCATCATTCACATTTTTGAAAATAAACCCGTCTCCCGAAGTGTCAGGCAAAACTTCCACCCTGGAACAGGGTTTTATTTTTCCTTCAAGCAGCTCCATCGCCAGCGGATCCTGAAGATATCTTCTGATTGCCCGTTTCAGCGGCCGGGCTCCGTAAACAGGATCATAACCCTTTTCCGCCAGAAAGGTTCTGGCGCCGGCGCCAAGAGTTATTTCGATTTTCTTTTCCTTCAGTCTGCTTTGAAGGTTAAGAATCTGGATATCAACGATTCCGGCAATGTCTTCCTTCGACAGTTTATTAAAAACAATAATCTCGTCAAGACGGTTAAGAAACTCCGGCCGGAAATGAAGCTTCAATTCCTCAAAAACCCTTTTTTCCATTTCAGCCGCTTCTTCCGGCGAAAATTCCTGTATATACGTACTGCCGATATTGGACGTCATTATAACGATCGTATTTTTAAAATCGACCGTCCGTCCCTGACCGTCGGTAAGGCGTCCGTCGTCAAGCAACTGCAGCAGGGCATTAAAAACATCGTTATGGGCTTTCTCGATCTCATCAAAGAGAATCACGCTGTAAGGACTTCTCCTGACGGCTTCGGTAAGCTGCCCGCCTTCATCATATCCTACATAGCCGGGAGGCGCGCCTATCAGTCTTGACACGGAATGCTTTTCCATGTATTCGCTCATATCAATACGGATCATCGCTTTTTCAGTATCAAAAAGCAACTGTGCAAGCTTTCTGGCCAGCTCCGTTTTCCCGACACCGGTCGGGCCAAGGAACAAAAAACTGCCCAAAGGACGATCGGCTTCCGATATTCCCGATCTGGCCCTTCTAACGGCGTTTGACACTGCCGACACGGCTTTGTCCTGACCGACAACAACAGACTTTAATTCCGCTTCCATCCTGACCAGTTTTTGAATTTCCCCTTCGAGCATACGGTTCAAGGGAATCCCGGTCCATTTGGAAACAACCTCGGCGACATCTTCCTCATCGACTTCTTCTTTAAGGAATTTATGATCTCTCTGAACGGAAGCCAGACGTTCATTTTCAAGGGCAATCTGTTTCTGAAGTTCGGGAAGCAGCCCGTAACGTATCTCGGCAACCCGGTTAAGGTTGCCGCGTCTCTCTTCAGACTGTTCATCCATACGCAGCTGTTCGACCTGCCCGGATAGCCCGCTTATTTTCCGGATGCACTCCTTCTCCAAAAGCCACTGCCCCTTCATCGCATCATTTTCTTCTTTTAAAGAAGCCATATCTTCTTCAAGTTTCTGCAGACGTTCTTTGGAAGCGTCATCACTTTCTTTCGAAAGTATCTGCCTCTCAATTTCCAGCTGGCGGATTTTACGTTCAATCTCATCTATTTCGGTCGGCATACTGTCGATTTCAATTCTCAGCCTGGAAGCCGCCTCATCAATAAGATCTACAGCCTTATCAGGCAAAAACCGGTCGGAGATATATCTGTTCGACAAAGTCGCCGCCGCAATCAGCGCACTGTCCTTTATTTTAACGCCATGATGAACTTCATACTTCTCTTTCAAACCGCGCAAAATGGCAATCGTGCCTTCGACATCCGGCTCTTTAACAAGAACCGGCTGAAAACGCCTTTCAAGAGCGGCGTCCTTCTCGACATATTTCCGGTATTCATCAAGGGTCGTGGCACCGATACAGCGCAATTCTCCTCTGGCAAGAGCCGGTTTAAGCATATTGGCCGCATCCACGCTTCCCTGTGAAGCGCCGGCGCCTACCAGGGTATGCAGTTCATCGATAAACAGGATGATGCTGCCGCCCGATGCTTCGATCTCCTTAAGCATAGCCTTCAGGCGGTCTTCAAATTCCCCGCGGAATTTTGTCCCGGCAACAAGAGCGCCAAGATCAAGAGCGACAACTTCCTTGTTTCTCAGACTGTCCGGTATATCACCGGAAACAATCCTCTGGGCCAGTCCCTCGACGATTGCCGTTTTTCCAACACCCGGTTCGCCTATCAGAATCGGGTTATTTTTAGTGCGCCTTGCCAGCACCTGGATGGATCTTCTAATCTCGTCATCTCTGCCAATCACAGGATCAAGCTTACCGGAACGGGCCAGATCGGTGAGGTTGCGCCCGTATTTTTTCAATGCCTGATATTTATTTTCAGGATTTTGATCGGTTACACGCTGACTGCCCCTGATATCGGTGAGGACTTTATAAATAGCTTCAGGCGTTACGCCGAAAGAACTTAAAATTTCAAAACTCTTACAGGAACGCTCCATAGCAATGGCAACGAGAGCATGCTCGGTGGAAATATAATCGTCATTCAGACGCTGGGCTTCTTTCCAGGCGTTATCCATAATCCTCGAAGTAACTTGAGAAAAATAAAGCTGTACGGAAGACCCATGAATTGCCGGCATCCTGTCTATTTCCGCCTTAACCCTTGAAATCAGGGCCTGAAGATTTACGCCGAGTTTTTGAACAACAGGAATAACAACGCCGTCCTCCTGCTGCAAAAGAGCATACAAAACATGCTCAGGTTCAAGCTGCTGATGGTTTTTGTCCCGGGCAATTTCCATCGCCTCTGTCAAAGCTTCCTGAACTTTTAAAGTAAATTTATCGGTACGCACAAATTACCACCTCTTTCCTGCGGATGTTATTTTAGAATAAATCATTTTTTCTCTATTTCCCTATAGAATTGATGCACTAAACAAACAAAAGATTCAAAAAACAATAAAGACCGGAATTTCCAGGGGAAACCGGCCTTCAGCAAATTACTTTTCTTTAGGAATCTCCTGCATATGTATCTTGGTAATCCCGTTTCTTTTTTAACGCGACACAACAACAAAAAGATCTTTTCTATTATAGAATAAACAAAGGCTCCATTCAAGTCAATTATACAAAAATGCCGGTTCAGCTAATCCTGAACAAATGGCGGTACCAGGCGTCAATATCCAGATACAATCCTTTGCTGCAAAGCTCATCGCCGTCACGCTCATAGACGTTGTCATCAAGCAAATCCTCAAGAACTCTGCCGCCGCTTTGTATACAATATTCCGGCAGCCGTACGTAACACTGGCTCCTGACCGGTGAAAGATTGGCGACCGCAAGATATACCTCTTTATTGAAAGACCAAATCCAGATTAAAAAATTATCATGCAAAAAATTATTTTCCCATGCCACAACAGGCTCAAGCTTTGTCCATAACCCTTCATGAAAAACAGCGGATGAAGTTATCTGCAAAAGCTTACCGTAAAAAGCATATAAATCCTTATCAATCGGCTCAACCCTCCGGCGGCCGAGCTGAACGGGGCAGCGGACCTTTGCGCCCTCCAACTGACCTTCGTGCAGCAGTCTGGCTCCGGGAAGCGTGGCCATTATCAATGCTGCGGTTTTGTGGTGTTCAGAACCGAAAACGGCAGCAGCTCTTTCCTCATCATGATTTTCTATAAACCTCACACAACGCTTCTGGTAATCGGGGGATTCCGATAGATAATGAGAAATGGCAGATGTCTCGGCAGATTTAAGCCAGTCATAAAGCGCTTTGTCATATGTATAATCAAAACCCAGCAACTGCAGCGGCCCTTCCTTCATCCAGTAAGCCTCGGCAATAAATAAAAAGCCGGCATATTTCTTCTTTACCTGCGGGATGGCTTCGCTCCAAAATTCTCCGGGCACATCAAGCCCTTGGCCGGTAAAAAGCCGCCGACCCCATACCTGGAGATGTATCTCATTGAGCAAAAGCATCGCCATGTCACAGCGGATGCCGTCACACATCGACGCCAGAGCCATAATCTGTTCGATCTGCGCCTTTCTGAGCCCTTTGTCAAAATAGTTCAACTGGGCCGTGTCCGTCCAGCCGGGGAAGTAGGGATCCTTTCCATGCGCAATGACAACAGGATTTTTATCCGTGCCGGAGTTGAAAAAATTAGCCGGATCATTTCTTAAATCTTCAGTTGTACCGCCGACGTAATATTCGGGATGCTCTTTTATCCACGGATGATCCATCGCCGTATGGTTGGGAACAAAATCAAGAATCAGTTTAAGGCCGCAATCGGCTGCCAATTTACGGAATACGGCAAGAGCATCATTGCCGCCAAGCGATTCACTGACTTCATAACCGGCGACGGCATAGGGCGAAGCAAGTATGTCACCTTCCTGCAAATCCGGCAAAGTTCTGAAGAATTCCCCTCTCAATCCATCATGTTCCGCAGCAATTTCCCGTCCGGTTACGGAAGGTTTCCACACGCCCATGAGCCATACGGCATCAAATCCCAATGAAGAAATACTGCTCAAAACCTCCGTCGGAACCGTGGCAAGGTTTATCCCCCGTCCGTATTTTACCGACAGCTCCTTTAACCACAGTCTGGTGTTTATTTCATAAATACACGGATTTTTTATCCACCCCGACATTTTTTTCGACATAAAAATCCCTCCTTATCAATGATATGTAACCCTAAGTCCCGAAAATACGATCGCCGGCATCACCCAAACCAGGCAAAATATAGCCTGATTCATTAAGCTGGCGATCAATTGCCAGGGTATAAATATCGACCTCCGGAAAAGCTCCGCTTACCTTTTGCAATCCTTCGGGAGCAGCCAATACCGAAAAAAACTTTATCCGTCCGGCGTCGATTCCATGACTGAGCAAACGTTCTATGGACGCACAGGCACTGCCGCCGGTTGCCAGCATCGGATCGAGTATAAAGCAAATTGAGTCCTGATTGACAGGCGGCAGTTTGCAATAGTATTCAACCGGCAAAAGAGTTTCGTGACTCCTGTAAAAACCAAGATGGGCAACCGTAGCCTCGGGAAATATCTCCAAAAAACCGTCAACCATGCCTAGTCCTGCCCGCAAAACCGGGACAAGGAACATATCAAATCCGGCCATCACCTCAAAAAAGTCATTCTCCAAAACGGATTCAACCGTTATTTTTTTAAGAGGAAAATTACGCGCCGATTCGTAAGCCATTATAAATGACAGAGCCGAAAGGCACTTTCTAAAATCCGCAGATTTTGTATGCTTATTTCTCAGCATTGCCAGCTTTTCAGACACAACCGGATGCTGAATATGGATTACAGCCATAAAGTATCTCCTTAAAAAATGAAAATCAATTCTTCAGTTTAGGATCCATGGCGTCACGAATTCCTTCCCCGAGAAAATTAAATGCCAACACTATAAACATTATCAAAAGCCCCGGAAATAATGCCATCCAGGGGGCAGTTGAAATATATTCCTGAGCCCTCATCAACATATTTCCCCAGCTTGCCTGAGGCTCCTGAACGCCAAGCCCCAAAAAACTAAGGGTCGATTCCATCAGGATCGCCGAAGCTATTCCCAACGTTGCCATGACAATCATCGGTGACAGTGAATTAGGAATTATATGCCTGAATATTATATAAATATTGCCTGCACCGCAGGATCTGGCAGCCTCAACAAAAAGGGATTCGCGCAATGAAAGGGCCTGAGAACGCATAAGCCGCGTCGGAGCCGCCCAGCCGGTAAAACCAATGACCAGAATCACATTATAAACGGACGGAGTAAAAATAACCTGCAGCGCCAGAATAAAGAAAAACACCGGAATACTCAGCATTATATCGGAAAGACGCATGATAACAGTATCAGGCCAGGAACCGTAATATCCTGAAAAAGATCCTAGTATAAGACCAACAAGCATATATATAGCCACTGAACCAAGGCCGACGATCAGAGAAATTCTGCTGCCGTAAAGAGCCCGGGAAAAGAGATCGCGGCCATAATTATCGGTGCCGAAAAGATGTTTAAGCGAAGGAGGCTGGGGAATGCCGTCATAAGACATATTTTGCATATCGGGAGGGTACGGCGCCAGAAATGAACAGAAGACGGCAATAAATAAAAATACAATTATAATTACAAGTCCGGCTACTGCCAGGCGGTTTCTCGAAAATTTTTGCCAGAATTTAATCAAATACTCCATCTCAGATTCCATCTAAAAAGCGTTTACGCAATTGTCCGCAAGCCGCGTCTATATCTGTCCCCATTTCCTTGCGGACAGTAGTTTTTATCCCCCCGGCTTCCATAAAACTCCTGAAAGATTCTATCGAACGGCTTGAACTCCTCTCATAGGCAAACCCGGAAACGGGATTGAGCGGGATCAGGTTTATAAACGCAGTAAATCCCTCCAGCAGCTTTAAAAGAGCTTTTGCATCATCAATACCGTCATTGACATCTTTTATAAGAGCATATTCAAAGGTAATCCTCCTGCCGGTGGTGTTCTGGTAATCCCTAAGGGTTTTTATCAATTCTACAAGCGGATATTTTTTGTTTATCGGCATGATTGAAGTTCTTACAGCATCAAGCGCACTGTGCAGGGATACGGCAAGCTTAACCTGAAGTCCCTCGGAAATCATCCGTTCGATCCCGGGAATAATGCCGCAAGTCGAGATTGATATATGGCGGATGCCGATAGCAATTGAATCGCAATGGTTCAAAATTCTGATTGCCGAAAAAACGTTATCATAGTTAAGCAGCGGTTCTCCCATACCCATCATCACGATATTGGCAATCCTTCTTTCCGAAGGAGCTACGAGCTTTTGCATTTGAATAACCTGATCGGCTATTTCTCCGGCCGTCAGGTTTCTCACAAAACCGTTTTTTGCCGTTGCACAAAAACTGCATCCCATCGCACAGCCGGCCTGAGTCGAAATACAGGCCGTCAGCCGGGAAGGGCCGATACGCTCCTCATAACTCATCAAAACGCTTTCAACCTGATTGCCGTCAGCAAGTCCGAACAGATATTTCTCCGTCTCGCCGTCGGATGCCACCTGATGGCGCAGCAAGTCAAGCGAGCCGACAAATGCAACTTCTGCAAGTTTATCCCTGAGCTTTTTACTGTAGTCGCTCATTTGGGAAAAATCATTTTCACCACGCAAATACATCCATTTCATCATCTGTTTGGCACGGTACGGCTGCTCGGAAACAGACTCGAAAAAAGACTCCAACTCGTGAAGTTCCATTCCTTTTAAATTAATTTTGTTAGCCGGAAGAATGTTCAAATTCCACCTCATAAGAATACATTTTGCAAATAATCCTGCAAAAAAAAGCAGTCTCACTGTTAACCTGAAACTGCTTTTTACAACAACACTACATAATCAAATTAGTATAGATACATGGTTTCGATTACCCAGCCATCGCCTTCAGGTGCAAAAATAAACTCACCTATTCTCAGACGGACAAAGAAGTATTTACCGTCTTCCATAACTTCAAGCCGGTCAGTGGCTATTATCGGCACCACACTCGTAACTCTGCAGAGATCGCCTTTTCTCTGAAAAGTAAGATCCGTAAGGTTTAAAGGCAACATCTTAAACGCCTTATGATTCAAAATCTCTTCGGTAGCTTCTCTGAACGCGTCGCGGACATCCTGGGCACTGCCCTTTCCCTGCTTTTCGTAATCAAGTGCGGAAGATTCTATCGAACGTTTCTGAAGTTCAAGAACTTTGTCCAAATCTTTTTCGGCATACGCGTTATAAAGCGCTTTAATGACGGTGACGATCTCTTCTTTATCCTGTTCGGTCAGCTCCTTTACGGAAACTTTTACAGGAGCGGACGGCTGCTGTTTCTCCGGCTTTTTAGTATCCGCCGGTTTTGCGGCAGGTTTTTGAGCAGGCTTCTTGTCTTCAGCCTTGGGCTGAGCGGCAGGCTTAGCCTGGGCCACAGGCTGTTTTGAAGGTTTCTTTATGTCCTTGACATCTTTTTTAGCCTCAGCGGGAGTCTTCCCTTTCTGTTTGGCGGCCGCATCGGTGACAGGAACAGGAGTGCCCTTCACAAAACCTTTATCTCTTGTGTAGTAGTAAGCGGACAGACCGTAACATCCCGGTTCCGGACATCTAAGTGCAAAGCTTTTGCCGCCGGAAAGAACTTCATAAACAAATTTTTCACCGCTGTCGGGACAAACGAGGTTTTTCACCGACGTTGCCGGATCAGATTTCTTAAGATATTTGTTAAACTCATCACTGGCATATTCCGCAGCGGACGGAAAACTGTTTTTATGATCATTGGCCCAAAGTTCCAGTGCCTGAATGACATTTTTCATTCTGGCAGTACATCCGGACAAACTTTTAGCGGCCGCAAAAGACTGGGAAGAAAGACCCAAAATCATAGAAAACAATATTACTACAAATGCAAATTTTCTCATAAAACCTCCTTGCCCTAAAGGCACCAAATCAAATTTCGAAAGCCTCGCCAGGCTTGGGATTAACACCACAGGCAAAACTCCAGGAACTCATAAACTTTTTACCTTCCATCTTGACATCAAACATTCTGACGGTGCCGTCTGCCGTCGCAATAATAGGTCCAATATTTTTTACAATATCGACGATCCTGCCGGCTTCACCCTTTTTATCCGTTTCAAAAATATCCAGAGCGGAAACCTGCAGTTGTTTTCCGCGGAAAAAAGTACGCGCAGCAGGTAACGGCGAGACGGAACGGACAAAATTTATAATATCCCTTGAAGGAATATTCCAATTTATAAAAAGATCTTCCTTTTTTATCAGTGAAGTACAGCAAACCCCGTCTTTTGATTGCACCGTTCTCTTTACGCTTCCGCTTTGAATTTCATCAACCGCTTCGATCAAAATACCGGCGGCAAAAACAGACAGCTTTTCTCTCAAAGTTCCCCTGTTATCACTTTCTTCGATCGGAAACTCACGCTGTATGATAATATCGCCGGTGTCACAGCCTTCATCCATATAAAAAATGGAAACACCGGTCATTTTATCGCCGGATTTCAAGGCCGATTCAATAGGCGTAGCGCCCCTGTATTTCGGCAGCATCGACGGATGAACGTTGATACATCCCTTCAGCGGACAGCAAAGAATACCGGTATTAAGAATCTTGCCATAGGCGCAGACAACATTGATCTCAGGAGCGATAGAGTTCAAATCCAGACAAAACTCCCCATCTTTAAACGTTTCCGGTTTATACACCTGTATCCCGGCTTTCTCTGCAAAGTCAGCCACGGCAGTTGACGTTTCTTCAAGTCCCCTGCCTTTCTTCTTATCGGCTCTGGTAACAACCGCCACAACATCGTGCCCGGCCTCAATCAAAGCTTTAAGAGTCGGTATCGAGAAATCTTCGGAACCAAAAAAACAGATCTTCATTTGTCACTGCTTTCCCCTTCAGCGGATTCTTTTGCAGCGTCCTCTCCGGGAATATGCGTGTGAAGGTTTGAAGCCTTGTCTACAAACAGCTTGCCATCGAGATGATCTATCTCGTGCTGAATAACCCTTGCCAGCATATCTTCCGCCTCAAACTCAAACCGGCGGCCTTTTTCATCAAGGGCCTTTACAATTATCTTTGCGGCACGTTCAACATCCCCGTACTCATTGGGAAAGCTAAGACAGCCTTCCTGCCGGCAATGCGTTCCCTCACTGCTGACTATGCATGGATTCACAAGCATCAGCAGCTCATCGGCATCATCCACAACAATTACGCGTTTCAAAACGCCTACCTGATTGGCAGCAAGGCCTATGCCGTCGTTAGCATACATTGTATCGGCCATATCATTAAGCAAAGTAACAATGGCAGCATCAATTTTTTCAACTTTTTTAGCTTTTTTACGAAGTACCTCATCACCGGAGATACGAATAGCTCTAAGGGCCATAATAATACAACCTTTCAGACAATATTGTGCTTATCTCTACACGGCTTACACCGGTGTGGCGTGAAACACAACCGCCAAAATTAACTTTATTATATTTATAGGGCTATCGTAAACACGACAGCCCTTAAATTATGAGATCACGAAATTTACAAATAATTAACTATCTGCAATTAATTATTTTTTATCGGTTTTTTCGGCTTCAGCGGGTGCGTCTTTTGATTTGGATTCATTAACGTTAGCCCTGTCCTTTTTCTCAACGGACTCGATAGTCTCTTTCTTCGGAAGAGGATCATGTTTGATCTCAAGCTTGGGGAATGCAATAATACGGTTCAAACTCTGCCAATAATAATCGGCACCGGAGACCTGACCGGGATTCAATGTTCCGATTGATTTAACGAGCTGATCCATATCTTTTCCGGTCCCGTCCTGGACATGGAGGATAAGCATTACGTTACGAACCGGCTCATCAGCCTCATTTTTAACCTTTACACTCCATCTTGCTTCCCAGGTTGTAGACTGATCAAGAAAACCCTCAACATCGCCAACCTGTTTTACAGGATTCTCGCGGTCATAATTTCCGCTGCCGGAAGAAGCTTCTTTTTTGTCGCCTTTTGAACCCATCGCTTTTTCATATGCCGTCATACGGGCAATGTTCTCCTGATGTTTAAAAACGGATTCTTTATCGACGATATCAATTATTCTTGTGGCGGCAGTTTTAGTCATTCCCAAACCAAACCTTGAAGCAAATATATCAAGGTTGGCATAAGAAGAGCCGCCCATTTTTACGATCGGCAGAGAAAAAGTTTTACCGGCAAAATCACAATCAAGATTCTGTCCGGAAACAGAAAAATTACTTCTAACCGATTTGTCTCTGGTTACAACCAGCGTTCCGTTGCCGTCCTGGGTATATCCATACTGAAGAGCATCCAAAAAGGCTTTCACCGGGACATAGAATTTACTGTCGACGATTTTATAGTTTTCATAAGGTTTGCTTCTTACATACATCTGCCAATCCGAAGCACACGCGCTATTGGCAAAGATGGATGCGGCAAACAAAAACGCAAAACACAAAAATAATACTTTAGAAATATTTCTCACAATGAAACCTCCTCATAAAAATACCTGAAAACATATCCGTAAAAATTCTATTTATGAATAAAAATTCCTCCATCAAAGAAAACCAAAGGTATCAACATCAAGAAAAAACGTAACGGATTCAGCGGAAAAAAAATCGAAAGCTTTGCGAAGTTCGGATACCGACCGCAAGACATTTTTTGTACGCAGATAAAACTGGTAACGATAAAGACCGTTAAGTTTAAACAAAGGGCAGGGAGCCGGTCCGGTAAGGACATCATCATCAAAAACGGAAAAAACAGCGGAAAATTTATTCAGCGATTTTTCCAGATTATTTACATCCGCAGACGAAGCGACAATGCGCAGCATATGGGTAAACGGCGGATACATCAATTCTTTTCTCGCGGAAAGTTCCATTTTATAAAAGCTGCCGATTGCGCCACTCGAAATAGCTTCAATCGCCGGGTGTTCCGGGTTATAGGTCTGAACCACAAAAGAAGCCCCTTCCTGACCGCGCCCGGCCCGGCCGCCAACCTGCGCAAGTAACTGGTATGTGCGCTCGGCAGCCCTGAAATCAGGCATCGAAAAAGAAGAGTCGGCCAAAACAACTCCGACGAGCATCACATTGGGAAAATCAAGTCCCTTGGCGATCATCTGCGTTCCGACAAGAATATCCGCTTTACCGCTGTTAAATAAATCATAAGCGTTTTCAGTATATTTTTTTTTACCGGCGGAATCACTGTCAATTCTTAATATCCTGTAATCAGGAAAAAGCCCGGCAATCTCCTCTTCTATTCTCTGAGTTCCTCCGCCTTTGGAGGAGATGTTAAACCCCCGACATTTAGGGCAGACTTCAGGAACTTGTTCTTTCAAAGAACAATAATGGCATCTCAAAACCGCCGGGTTTTTATGAAAACGAAGGGCAATCTCGCAGTTACGGCAAGAAAGAATAAAACCGCAGTCCTGACAGTACAAATAATTAAAATAACCGCGCCTGTTGATGAATAAAATAATCTGATGGCCTTTTTCAAGATTCTTTCTGGCCTCTTTTATTAAATACGGACTGAAAAAAGATTCACCGCTTCTGTTGAAGGATTTTCTCATATCAACAATTTTTACTTCCGGCAGACTTCCGCGCACGCGATTGGGAAGGCTAATAAAGTGATAGCGTCCTTCAGTGGCCCTAAAGTAGCTCTCCATTGAAGGGGTCGCACTGCCGAGAACAACAACGGACGAGTTTGCCATCCCTCTCTTCACCGCCAGATGTCTGGCATGATAGCGCGGCTGGGACTCCTGCTTATAGGCGCCTTCATGTTCCTCGTCAACGATTATTATGCCGATATTAGCCAGCGGCGCAAATACTGCGCTTCTGGCGCCAAGGGCAATCCTAGCTTCACCGCTGATAAGACGGTTCCATTCATAAACTCTCTGACCTTTGGAAAAACCGGAATGCAAAAGCGCAACCAAATCACCGAAACGCGCGCGGAAACGATCGGCGTACTGCGGCGTAAGAGATATTTCCGGAATCAGAACAACAGCATTTTTCCCCAGATCCAGTATTTTTTCAATTACGGAAAGATATACTTCCGTTTTGCCGCTGCCGGTAACGCCATGCAGCAGGGCAACCGACGGACCGTCCTTTTCCGCAAGGGCCATTATCCTGTCCACAGCGGCGGACTGTTCAGCGGTCAGCAAATGTCTCTTTGCCGAATCACCCGGTCTCTCCGGCAGCGGCTGCTTTTTTTCCGCTTCCATCCATACCTTTATAAAACCCCTTTTAACAAGGGCATTCAATACCGTCACCGGCAGTGACGATCTTTTTTCCATGACTTTCTTACCGGAGCAATACAAATCTTCAAGGAAAAGCATCTGCCTCGGCATACGTTTAAGAGTTTCCCTGGCCTCATCAATAGAAAAATTATCGGCAAGGGCGATCAAAGTTCTTTTTTTTGCCGGCTTTTTGTCGGGCGAATCAAAAAAATTGGCAGGGAATGAGGTCTTAAGAGCTTCAAGCAGCGTGCAACCGTAGTATTGCTTCATCCATAACGCAAGATTAACCATCTCATATTGCCATGCCGAAGATTCGTAAAGATTACGGATAAGAGGTTTTAGCCGGGCATTTTCCGGCAGCAGCGGCGGAGTAAGCGCAACGTCAACAACGACGCCGACCAGATTGCGCTTCCCGAACGGAACCTCTACAAAAGATCCCGGTTTGACGTCCGCTTCAAGTTCGTTCGGTATAATATAGGTAAAAATTCGATCAAGGCTCTTGCTTGAAAGATTTATAATAACACCGGCATAAGCTGTCATAAAAAATTATAAATTAGACTCTATTTCATTACTTTCCGCAAGCAACTGTTCGTGCTGCCTGCCTCCGGGCGAATTTTCCAGAGCGACTTTTATATATTCATAAGCTTCCTCAAAACGTGCCCTTGATTTCAGAAAAAGAGCAAACCCACTCGCATAAAGCCAATTGTCAGGGTCTCCATCGAATGCCGCCGCATACTCCTTCTCGGCAAGAAGGAAATCCTTTTTCGCTCCGGCAATTTTTGCTTTGAGATAATGGGAGTGAGAACCCATGAAGCGGACTGCGGAAAGGTCTTCGGCAAACTGCCGCGCTTCCGGGAAACGTCCTGCCTTTATGTATATATCAACCATCAAATCCTTTAAATCAGCCCTGTCCGGAAGCATTGCCAGTAAAGCCCGGCACATTTTGATCGCCGAATCATACTCTCCGCGCAGCATACAGCATTTTGTCAGCTCGACAATAATATTGGGATTGTCAGGTTCAAGATGTATCGCCGCTGAAAGATATTTGTGAGCTTCGGAATAACGTCTCTCGTTAAGACAGGCTACGCCGATAAGAAACATCAGCGATGAATCGTCCGGAATAAATTTCTCCGCCGACATCAGGATTTCACGCGCCTTCTCAAACTCACCCTTATCAATATGGGCCCTACCCAAATCCATATAAGCCCGGCCCATGACAGAGTCATATTCCCCCCTGCCCTTGGGAGGCATCAGCATTATTGCCTTCCTGAAATACTCAATCGCCATATCGGTCTGATGCTTTTTCGTATACGCCTTGGCAATATATATATGGTATAAATAGTTGGTCGGCTGAAGAGCAAGCGCTTTCTGGTATTCTACGAGTGCCATACTCACAAGTCCCTGGGTAAAGTACACTTTACCGATAAGCGCCGGAATAAGGGAATCTCTGGGTGAAAGGACCTGCGCCTTCTGAAGCATCCTTATGGCTTCATCATAACGACCCTCTTCTTCAAGCATAACTCCTATAGCCTTATAATAATCTACATTCCGGCTGTCAAGAGTAACGGCCTTTTTTAGCTCTTCAATCGCTTTATCCCGATGTCCCTGGCAATAATAAGCCATTCCCAGATCTTCTCTGAACTCAGGCTTTCCCGGCTGCATTTCTACTGCCTTGCGATATTCGATAACGCTCAGTGCCGCATAATCCTTTTTGAGATACAAAAGCCCCAGGCGGTTATGGGCATCGGCAGTCGGAGATTCGGTCACCGATTTTTCATAATGTTCAAGCGCTTCGGAATAACACTCAAGACTCATATACAGATCGCCCAGTTTCTGATGTACCGAAGACTCGCCCGGATACATCCGCACAACTTTTTCAAGTTCGGATATAGCACCCTCGGGGTCGGAATGCTTGACATACATGTCGGCAAGCTGCAGATACGCTTCCTTGTTCTCTTCGATGGAGAGCGCTTCTCTGAAAGTCCTGTAAGCCATATCGTCACGGTTCTGTTTAAGATACAAATCTCCAAGACCGTTATGAGTCGATATATCCTCAGGATTAATGGAAATCGAAGTATGGTAACTCTTTTCAGCCTGAGCAAAGCGGCGCCTCTTTTTGTAAAGATCGCCAAGCCAGGTATAGACCTGGGCGTTTCCAGGATCAAGCCTTATTACATGTTCAAACTCACGTATTGCATCATCCGTCTGCTCAAGACCTGCATATATATAGCCAAGCTGGCGATGGACGTCAATATTGTCAGGGTCCAGCGACAATACATACCTGTATTCATTGATCGCTTTTGACAGTTTGCCCTTGTTCGTATAAAGGAAAGCCAGGTTTATCCTGCTCTCAATATTGTTAGGCTCAATCGTCAGTGCCTTCAGGTAATCATCTATTGCAAAATCATGTTCATCGCGTCTTCGGAAACATTCCGCCCGGTATACGTGTGTATCCGCTCTGCCTGGAAAAAGCTGCAGGACTTCCGAGAAAATAGTCAGCGCCTTGTCGGTATCACCGGACTCCATAAACGCGCGCGCCAGATTTATCCTTGCCGGTGCGAATTCGGAATCACATTTGATGGCTTCCTCAAAGTTAGTTGCCGCCTGTTTATAATCACCGGACTCAAGAAGAGACATCCCCTGGCTGTTATAGGCATGAGCCCCACGGCGGCCGCTATAATGGGCTGCAGTAAGATCTGCGGCACAACGGCTGCATTCTATCTGTCCCGCGTAGTTCTCCTGTCCGCATTCGGTGCAGACAACCGAAGAACTTTCCATAACGGTTTCTTTTACCGAAGCGGCGTCCTTTTTCATCTTGTCGAGAAATTCATTATAGCGCTTTTTTTCAAACGACGGCCCGGATGCCGACGCCAGCCAGTCATTGCTGGCAAGAGGCTGTGATGCAACAACCGGTACCGCCGGAATCGTTCCTGCCAGCGGAGGAATCACAGGAATACCGGTTTTCCGGTTATACTCCTCCGGATTATCGGTATAATCAAGTGAAGGATCGTCATCGTCCCCACTGTCATGGCTGTAAAATTTTCCTTCTAAATTATAGCTTTCGGCAGTTTTCTGGTAAGCATTGGATTCCGCATCCGGTTCCACAAGTGAATCCAGATGTGCTCTTAACTCCTGTTTCAAATCTTCAAGAACAGGCGGGGGTGAGGCCGGTTGATCGAAAACTCCGTCAAGATAGCCGGTTATATATTTTTCCATCTCGGCAGCACTTTGATAGCGCCTTTCCGGTTCTTTTTCAAGACAGCGCAAAATCAGTTTTTCCAAAACTTCGGGTATTGCCGGGTTACGTTTGCTTGGTTTAACCGGATCGGAATGCAAATGCTTATGGATCATTTCCGGAATTGAAGCCGCTTCAAACGGCAGACAAAGAGTAAGCATCTCATAAAAGACAACGCCCAGGGAATAAATGTCGGCTCTGTAATCAGCTTCGGCGCCTCTTGCCTGTTCCGGCGAGAAATAGGCAATTGTCCCCATCATCGAACCGGCTTCGGTTATAGAATGACTGTCGTCAAGAACAGCTATGCCGAAATCCATCAGCTTGACTTTACCGTCTTCCGTTATTTTAACGTTTTCCGGCTTTATATCCCTATGGGTGATTTTTTGTCCATGGGCATAGGCCAATGCACTGCAGAGCTGCCTGAAAAATGCCGACGCCGCTCTGATGTCAACATCCGCATCTTCATTGATTTCCCTTTCAAGGATATCGCGCAGAGAATCGCCGGGAACGTACTCCATCACAATGTGATAAATTCCATCTTCCTCACCAATATCGTAGACCTTGACGATATGCGGATGATCAAGACGCGCAGAAACCCTGGCTTCTCTGAGAAAGCGCTGAACTGCCTTTTTCTGGGCCGTTTTTTTGGGCGGAAGAACTTTTATGGCAACAGGACGCTCAAGCACGGGATCTTCGCCTCTGTAAACGATTCCCATACCGCCTCTGCCGATCTCTTCTATAACTTTGTATCTGCCTATGTATACAGCTCTTGCCATGTAATTTTCAATCTTCTTGTAAATATTTTACAAACTGTAATAACCCCTCACAATAAGTCATCCTGCGGTGCCGCAACACCACATAGAAATGAAAATACCCGTTTCAAAAGGTATCCCGGCAACGTCCATAGGAGAGACTCAAAAAACGGGGGATTCTGTCATTTATTTGTGATGCGGTCACACCGAAATACAGGACTGTTATTAAAATATAACAATGACAGAACATTAAAAAAATATTCACCAAAAAGACGGAAACTCCTTGAGATAAAAAAATAGTGTAAAAAATAAAAGCAGCAACGTTACAAGTTTAACGGCAAAAACAAAAAACTAACTCAATAAGCATTCATAAATGAAAAATATTGATTAAAAAACACAAAGAAACGGGTAGCAGTAAAATGCAACCCATAAGACTGTCGATAAACCCTATTTAGCTCATTAAAACGACTAAAAGGGGTTGCGGTTTTGCACTGCACCCTTTTTTACTGCCAGCTTAGAGGTTTTTCACCAAAAATAATGTAAGCTCACACCTAAAAAGCATCCTGACGTTAATTTTTTCTTAATTTATATTTTACTTGTCTTCATACACAACCGGAGTGCCGTCAAGCGGCAGGTCGGGAGATTCGTATAAATATTTCGCTCCCTGTCCAATAACAAAATAACAATATTTTTTACCCGAAACTCTCCATACCTTACAATACTTTACTTTCGCAGCATTAAAGCCTTTCTGAAAACCTGTCTTTCCTTCAATATCCTCCCTTATTTCTTTTCCGTCCTGGATGTAAATTAAAGATCCTTTAAATTTACCAACATCACCTTGAAGGTTCCCACAAAAGGATATTATGCAAAGAGGATCTGATTTTACCGCATTTTTACCCTTTAGCTTTTTTACCGTACTGGAAAAATAATAACTACCGTCTTTAATACCGAAAGGAATGCTCACTTTATTTGTTTCTGTGGCTCTGTCTGTTTTCAAATCCATCTTAAGGTATTTGACTATTTTCATATTTGCTTTTATAGTGAATCGGTCAAAAACATATTCATCTTTAAACCCGGGTTCAAGAGGTTCAATAGTAAATGATTTCACCCCTGATTTTAAAATATCTTTAACCGCATCAATCTGCTGGGCTTTTATCTCCGGATCGGCGCCCTCAAAATTAAAAAGAGACAAAAAGGCCGCCTGATTTTTTGACTGAACGGCCGCTCTAACAGCCTCGACAAATGCTTGCTCCGTCCTCGGAGCGGCCTGGGATACAGAAACACAAAAAAGCGTAAAAAAAACAAGACACAGCGAAAATAAAAAAATTTTCATAAAAGCCCTCCCTGCAAATAAAGATAAATTAATATTATATCACATATTTTAAAATGTCAATATTTATACTTTTACACAATATTAGACAATTATATAACACATTAATCTCATAACACATCACAGTCTGTTGAAAAACATCCGCGATAAAAGCAGCCGGACAAATAAAAAAGGCACCGGTTAAGGTGCCGCAGATAACATAAGCTATAGAAAAATCAATTTTAACGGGTTAATAAACAAAACTATTGTGAGGCTGTCAAATTGGTGAAGTAACTAAGACAAACAGGATTGCGACGGGCAAAGCGTAGTTTTCCTGCGCGGCGCGAGCAAAATCCTGTTTGGCGCCGGAATTCGCCAATTTCACAGCCTCAATTTTTCAAGATCAGGCCGGAAGGCAGCGCCTCCCCAAACAGCACATCGCTGTCAATAAGCTCTTCTTCCACTATTTCCTCAACAGGTTTGATATATGACTCCGGTGCGCCGTTTGCATTCAGGAAATCAATGACACGGTTTCTCAAATCATCGCCAATATCCCTATGCCGGTCACCGGTCATTGCCGACATCCTCGACAATGCCATCAGCATTGAGTCGTTCACGGTATTTATTGACAGCAGCGACTCAATCCATTTAGCCACATCATCACCGGCAATAACAAGGTTGACAGGTCCGGAAAAAGGAACCCTGCCGGCAACACGCGCGAGGCACCAGCAGAAAAACTGAATATCGCGCCCGGCTGCCAATGCGGAAAAAATATAGTCCCCAAGCAGTTTTTTCGAAGACACCGATATTTTTTCAAGAACAGAAGCCATTCTCAGAATTTCGGTAAGCTCAATTTTCGACGGCGGCGGACCGGAAAACGTTTTAATATGTTTTCGCCCCGCAAAAAGCCATGGTGATATACGCTCAAAAAGAAACTCCTGCTCTTCGGCAGATAAACCTGCCGCGCAGCGTCTCCAGAAAATCCACCACTCCAGGCGGCACTTGGTATCTTTATTATACTGAAGCCATTTGCCGAGAATTTCCTTTACCCTCTCTATCCGCCATTCGTCAAGCGGAAAACCAAATCCCGGCCTCAGAGCAAAACCGGCCACATTAAACCACGATGACTCGGAAAGCTCGTCACTGCGCCTTTTTGAGATAACGGCAAGCATAGCATCAAAAATATTACGGTCAAGTGACAGCGGAAAATCTTCACGCTTTTGTCCCCATAAATCCTCAAGAGCCGAAAAGAGTCCCCTTGGCTTGATATCCGAACCTTTTCTAAAAGCCGATTCTATGAGTTTTTTAGTTTCCGCAAGTTTTCCCTGATCAAGTGTCTGCGTACTGCCAACCACTGCGGCAGGCTCATTTTCCGCAGCCTCGGAAAAACGGTCAAGCGAGAACCTCAGCTGCCATTTTTCGTCACTGTCCCTGGCAACACACCACATTTCAAGCGTGCCTATTTCCGTGATCCACGATCGCAGAAAAACCGTGCGGTCTTTACCGGAGCCGGACGACTTGAGAACCGTAAACAACGGCGGCAGCGGATAAAGTTCGGATACCGGTATATTAATTAGATCTCCCGAGAGATCTTCAAAACGTTTATTTGAACTGTATAGTGAGAAGCTGACCGGTCTTTCAAGCATCAGCATAAACTCTTTTTCCTTGATCTCAACGACCGTTTCGGTCATCAGATCCTTGGGGATAAGGCACAGGAAGGTATCGTCTGACGACGAGTCCAGCTTAACATAATACGAGCGCGGAGACCCGCCGCCAATCCTGACCCCTGCCCCTGATTTTACAAGTCCGAAATATGCCGCACCGGCAGAAACGGCCAGATCAAGACTGTCATTTTCAAGAACTCTCACTTTGTCGCCGCGCCACCGCTGCAAGAGTTCCACAATCCGCTGCCGGATTACTTTCGGTGTAAAAACACCGCCGTTAAACATAATCGCGTCAGGAAGCACTCCATCCTTTATGTGATTTTTAATAAAGGACACCATGTGGCTGGTAACGGAGGGATTCTTTTCATACGGCAGCCCCCATTCCATAAGTCCGCCGGCAACCGGCGAAGAAACAGCCTCATCAAAAGGAATCTCCGGAAAAAAACCATCCAGTATCGCCGACTCTACATCGGCACGCGAAAGTTCGGTCATGACAGAATTTCCGACAAGCCTGCTGCCGCGCCCCAAAAGAGTTATCGGCACGGAATCCGCCGTCTCATCAGACGCCAACAGCCTTTCTTTAGCATAGCGGCATTCCCGGCAAAGCGAAGCCCACATCATCGAATCCATTTTAACACTCAAACCTGAAGTTTTCCGTTCAACTTTGTGCGCCAGCGACATATCCATGTTGTCGCCGCCGAGGAGCAAATGATCACCGACAGCCACACGTTTTAAAAAGACTTCATCATCATTGGTGCCGACATTTATCAGCGAAAAATCGGTTGTACCGCCGCCGACGTCACAAACCAAAATATTGGACACTTCACGCAGCTCGCGTTTCCACATCGATTCATTTTCCAGAAGCCAGCAATAAAAGGCGGCCTGAGGCTCTTCAAGAAGCGAAAAGTTTGTAATCCCGCAAATTCTCACGGCTTCGGCAACAAGTTCCCTTGCCGTTTCATCAAACGAGGCCGGAACGGTCACTACAATATCCTGTTTTTCCAACAGCGACTGCGAATCTTCAGACGCCATTTTACTGTTCCAGGCGTTTTTTATATGAGTCAGAAACCTCACAAAGGCTTCCAAAGGAGATATTTTACGATCTTCCTGCGCGGCGCCCCACGGAAGAATTTCCGCCCTGCGGTCAACTCTGGAGTGACAAAGCCATGATTTGGCGGAAGAAACGACACGTGAAGCTGAGGAAACCGATCGCCTGAGCCCTATCTCACCAACAGCATAATCAAGTTTACTGTCCCATGGCAGGTTTAGCCCGCCTTCAGAGATCTCAAAAGACTGAGGTAAAAAAATGAAAGAAGGTAATAAAACCTTTTCAGTCAGCTCTCCTTCAGAGACCAACTGAGAAATAGGCAGAAAATTTATTTTTTTAACTGGTTGCGACGTATCAATCCAGGCAAGTGAAGAATTTGTCGTCCCAAGATCTATGCCCACGGAATATTTAGCCATAAAATTTAATCCCCGGTGAAAATTAATCAGAATTTATTTATCCAATTCGAAATGTCATCAATAACGCCCTTATCCACATGGGCCTCCGCATCATATTCCTTGAGATTTTCCAGACCGACAAATTTCTTTTTACCTGTGTCTGACGGCATGAACAAATGATTCAAATTTTTATAGAGCTTAAACTCCGCTTTTTTGTCATTTTTTAAAGTATCTTTCCACATCTCAAAATAGACATCTGACGACACCTGAAAATCACAGTCGGCCATCAGCACAAGAACCGGCAATCTTAGCTTTTCAGCAAAAGTTTTCACATCAATTTCATTCAGGCTAATCCAATAGCCTGAAGGCACTCCTAAGATAACTGAAGGTTCATCTCCGCTTTTTAAATTTTTTATTTCATCGCGGATCTCGGCAGATTTAGCAAGCAGCTCGTCTTTTTCTTCCTGTGACTTATCCTCCATGGCATTGATCGCCGACTGGCGCTGACGCCAGCCAACCATTTCAAGCCCTTCGGCCGGAGATGCCAAAAGAATTATTCCCGTGACCTCCGGATTTACACTGACTAAATAAGGCAAAACCATACCGCCCTGACTGTGCCCCAACAAAAAAATCTTTTTGCCGTTGACGGATTTACTGTCACGGGCAAATTTTATCGCCGCCCGGGCGTCATTCAGATATTCACTTTGAACAGTTGCATTCTCCTTAAATTTACCGGGGAACTGAAAAGTGAGCTTATTGTAGCGTATGGAAGCTATTCCGTTTACGGCCAATCCATGGGCAATATCCCTGAAAGGCTTATTGGCCGAGGCGCCAATCGTTTCATCCATATCATTGGGTCCGGAGCCGGAAATCAGAATAGCGACAGGCGGATTCTTAACCGCTTTCGGCAAAGTCATGACACCGGCAAGCTTATGTTCGCCGATAAAAATTCTTACTTCTTCAAATTTGTCACTAACGGTAAGCGACTGTTCCAGCGGTGAAAAGCCGATAATCCATGACTCTATTTCGCCGTCTTCGGCATAAACAAATGAAGACTTAAGACCGTTTTTTTCGAACTCAAGAATTACCGATACAAGCTCCAGACCATTTTTTGCTGAAACTTCATCTCTGACAATACCCTTATAACGGCCGAGATTTTTAGTAACCGCTTCCCAAACCTCTCTGACCTTCTCAAGCGGAAGTTTTTCCTTAAGCCGTGTTGAGAAATCATTGTAGACTGCTTCAAAATTTCCATCGGCAAGCTCCTGTGCATGTTTACGTCCCCGCTCACTGTTGTTTGCACAAACATCACCAACAAATATTGCAAAAAAACAAATAATAACCGCTGATATGACCAAAAATCTATTCATAGACTTTCTCCTTTCAATCGCGCATTTTTATGCTCTAACCGGCTGCTTCCAAAGGTTCATCATGCTTTCTGATATCGAATTCAAGCTTCCACTTCTTATCCAAAGACTTTGATACGCACCACAGCTCTATAGTCCCGATCTCGGTTACATGAGTCTCAAGCGTTACCGGCACAACTTTACCTGCTTCTTCCGTTGACGCCAAAGATGTTTTAAGTGAAGGAAGCTCTGTGAGTTCGTCGTCCCATTCTTCAATCATATCACCGACCGCATCCTGACCGCGCACCGATGAGGAAAGAATGCGGAATTCCGCGTCATCACCAATCACAAGTCCAAACTCCCGCTGCGGCAGCGGCACATGAGTGCCTTCCTCTATCCCTTGCGGCGCAAGGCAAAGCGCTTTCAGCGGCGGAGCAAAACCGGGGACCGCAGGCATTGAACTTTCAATACCGATGTAATATGAACGTGACGTACCGCCGCGGATACGGACACCCTTACCGCGTCTGGCAAGTCCGTAATAAGCTGCTCCGCGGCAAACGGCCAAATCAAGATTGCCTCCGTCGAGAAGTTTTACTGAAGAAGCGGAATCCCCGTACCAGTTCCTGATTACCGATAGAATTCTCTCGGTGATGATTTTAGACTTGAAAACACCCCCGTTCAGCAGAATAGCATTAGGAAATTCACTGGCACCGCGCTGTCTGAGGGTATTTCTGTGTAATGACAAAAATCTCGCCATATGGGCAATAATTGACGGCTCCGGTTCATAAGGCAAACCGATTTCCGTAAGTCCTTGGCGGATTTTTCTTACAGGATGATGGTCGAGAGGAGTTTCCGGCAAAAATCCGTCGATAACAACCCGGTTTAAAAGCTGTCTTGAAAGCACAGCCGTCACGCTTGAAGCAAACAATTTACTGCCGCGGCTGGGTATTACAAGCGTACGTTCTTCCATAGAAGGGTCTGAAAACATCGCTTCCTTGGCGCTACGGCATAAAAGAGCAAGAGCGTTTAACTGCCAGGAATCAAGTTTGACGCCTTCTTTTTCACGAAGCTCCTGAGCAACAGCCATTGCCAGAGCCAAATCCATATTGTCTCCGCCAAGCAGAATATGATCTCCTACGGCTATCCGCTCAAGCTCAAGACTGCCGTCACGCTCGGCAACGGCTATAAGGCTGAAATCGGTCGTGCCGCCGCCGACATCGCAAACCAGAATCGTATCCCCGACTTTAACCAGATTACGCCATTCGTCACCAACGGAATGAAGCCAGGAATAAAGCGCCGCCTGAGGTTCTTCCAGAAGAATTACGTCCAGATCAGAGGCAATAGCGGCTTTAACCGTCAGCTCCCTGGCGACGGCGTCAAAAGATGCCGGCACCGTAAGAAAAATTGATTGTCCGGCAAATCTCTCCTCGCCCACGGACTTATGCCCTGTATGCCATGACTCGGATAAATGCATAAGATAGCGCATAGAAGCTTCAACAGGAGAAATCTTATTAACCTCTCCCGAATCTGCTGTCCAGGGCAAAATTGGATTTTCCCGGTCAACGCCGCTATGGCAAAGCCACGACTTAGCGGAAGAGACAAGCCTGTGAGGAACCCTTCCTCCCTGTTCTCTGGCAAATTCGCCGACAGCATAGGAGTATTCACCCCAGGGCAGCTCAAGACTGCCTTCGGCAAGCTCGTGCTCACCCGGTATATATACAAAAGAAGGCAAGGTCGCCCTCAATGCAATCTCTCCTTCAGAAACAATCTGCGGGATTTCAAACACTTTACACTCGGGATTTTCGGAGCGCATATCACAAAAAGCCATTGCGGTATTTGTAGTTCCCAAATCTATGCCTATAACAAATGGAGATTCATCCATAAAAACACCACCTTTCATAAATAATCAAAAAATAAAGAGGTTCACTCACAGAGAACACGGAGGGGTTATATAAATCGGGGAATTCTATGTCATTCTCGGGCAGGCGGGGATACAGTATTTTATTGTAATTCCCATAGAGGAAACGCTGCCAAGATGTGGATTCCGGCCTTCACAGGAATACACTACGCCGGGAAAGCCGGCATTTTATTCCCTGTGTCCTTTTCTTCTCTGTGATGAATCCGGTATTTCACTCCACTTCTACTTCGGCGGGAGAAACAACCGCATCATCCTGAACTGCTGTTATTACCGGAAAATTGACAGAGGAGAGTCTCCATCCATGATGTGTCAGAACGCCGGTAAAAGGCGGCTCACCCTTTACATTTCCGGACAACCGGAACCTTGAAGGGTCAAACCCTTTTGCCAGCGTCAGCTTATCGTTTTCTTTCTCTTTTGCCAGCGGCTCCACGGAGATATATTCAAACAAACCCTTCTTACATCCCTTATGAACCGTTCTGGCGACAGCCCCTACCTGTGCATCGGGAAAAGATGAAATATCCTCCATCAAAAAATCAATAAAGCGGCCTTCTCTCTGCAAAATCGACAGTATCAATGAAGGCCGGCAGTATTTTCCGGCGGCGGCATCGGCAACAAGGTTAAAAAAATCCTTACTGAAAACCATTTTGAAAAAATAGGCGATCGCCTTAAAAAATCTCATAAAATTCCTTTCACAACGCGGTTATTCACTCTTTTCCTCATTACTTTCGGGAACTATATTCTCAAATGTTATGATCATTATTTGCGGACAGGCTATTTCTTTATTGATAAAAAAATCTTTCATACCGTCAAAATCGCGTTCTTCAATCAGCTCCATTTTGTTATCTTTGGCAACGGAAAATCTCTTCATTCTTACCGTTTTACCTGCCCAGGGCATGTTTGAAAAACTGATTCTGAAACGGTTGTAAGCAGGAGGAAAAAGTCCGTCGGTAAAACGGTGGACATAACTTCTGTATTCAGTCTCAAACATCTGTTTGCAAACATTCGCCTCGTCCGAAAGCAGCCAGGAAGACGGATTAGCAGAGGCAACGGCAATATAATATTTGGAATTATCCTTACTTTTGGCAGCCATTGCTATAAAAGCAAGCCGGTCAAGTCCTTCCGTGTCAAGCTGAACCGGGGTATCGTCAAGCTGCGAAAAAAATTGCGGCAAACGTTCGCCTGATTTTAATTCAATGAAATCAGCTCTGGCCTTTACCGCACAAATAAAAGCCTGTAATGCCGAAACATTCAAAAACTCCGAAGAACAGTCCTGAGCTTCAACGGCAATTGACGCGTATATCAATGGTTGAGGATCGTATGCTGAAACGACATTTTTCTTCAGAAAAGAAATTCTGGAAAAATATCCGTAAGGAACAAGTGCGGGACTTTTTATATAAAGAAAATTGCACGGCACACCCACTCTTGATGTGAAATCAAGAAAATACGTTATGTATGGGGCAACCTCTTTGAAATTTCCCTCACTTTCGCCATCAAAAACATAGTTGAATCCCATGCCGCCGACCAGAATTTTAGAGTCATAATTTTTTATTTCCCTTGCCAGCATACAATAAAGCTTTGTACATTCGTTTATATCTTCTTCCCACTGACTGCCGGCGGTATCGGGAGACATATCAAATAAAATGCCTTTCAGTTGCGCGGCTTTCAAAGAAAAAACGGCCTTTTTGATATTCTGCAGGGCCTCTTTTGAGAAGGAGTCAAAATCTGCCGGTTTTTCGGGAATCTCAAAATGTATAAAAACCGGACGGCCGGACAAGGAGGCCAATGCCTCTGCCGGGAAAGAATTCACGCTCATCTTCAAAACAGAGCAGGAAGAAGCGGCACTGCCGTCTCTGAAAACCAGTTTGTTAGAATCAAACTCGCCTATTTTGTTATTATCGTCAATAGTAACAAATATTGACGAGTTTACAGGCTGCTCTATTGCCTGAGAACACATAGCGGCAGAATTCAAAAAGCAAAAAAAAGCAATAACAGCCAATATTTTCAGTCGCATAAAACCTCCGAACTATTCCTGACCAGACCGGTCATCTGAAGAATGGCTTTTATTTCTCATTCTTGTAAGGGTGGAAAAAATATCAACATTTCTGGGTTCCGGCTCCTCCTGAGCCTTGACCTGCGGCTGCTTCAGTGAAACCCTGCCGCCTTTCGTATAATCGGCGAGAATCATATTCACATAATTTATCGTTTCCGCATACGGCGGAATACCTCCGTAAGCACTTACAGCTCCCGGACCGGC
This sequence comes from Candidatus Xenobia bacterium, assembly GCA_031551355.1. Taxonomy (GTDB): domain Bacteria; phylum Vulcanimicrobiota; class CADAWZ01; order CADAWZ01; family CADAWZ01; genus JAVBNT01. The sequence continues at coordinate 29,932 of JAVBNT010000041.1, forward strand.
ATTATAAGCGGCCAAGGCAAAAGCAACATTATTGTTGAAAGCATCGAGCTGTCTCCTGATATAAAGAACCCCGCCGGCAATATTCTGATGCGGCGAGAAAACGTCGGAAACACCAAGAGACCTGGCCGTATCAGGCATCAACTGCATCAGACCGCATGCTCCCACAGGGGATACGGCGGAAGAACAAAAACCCGATTCAAATTTTATAACCGTCATCACCAGAACCGGATCCACATTGTGACGTCTTGATTCGGCAAGGATTATCGGAGAAATATCCACATTGCCCCCACCGGGAACAGAAACAACAATCGGACCGAGAATCTTATGGGCGTTGGCCACATGTGATACGTCATAATGCTGGTAAGCGGGTGCGGACGCCTGCGGAGAAGACGGCGCTCCGGCAGGGTCAATCGTCTCAAGCTTTTTAGGTGTAAAAACGCGGTAATTTTTATAAGAATTACCCTTATCGAGACTTTTTACATAACGCTGTGCTTCCTTGGCCTCCGAATTTGTAATCGTAAGCGTTTTTGCATCCTTACTCGTATTGATCCGGGTATCGGCAAAAGCAAAAGCCTGAAAAAATATCATCAAGAGAAAACAAAGACACAGCATATTGAAAAATTTGCACATGATTAACCTCCTAAAAACCTCCGCATTCGTAAGGAAAAAACAACATTTATTATTCTATAAAAATTACCGGCATACCTCCATGGCCATTAATATAGAAAGATGAACAACAGACAAGAAGAGGGGAAAGCTCTTTGCAGGTTCAATCCTTCGGGCGCAAACGGCGAGAGAGAAAGAAGCTAATAAATTGACATTTTAGATTCGCTCAAGAAACATCGTAAATATACTTTAATAATATACACAATGGCCCATACACAGCAATATTAAAAAATCCGCAATTATTCAATTACTATAAATCCTTAAAAGTAAGCAAGGAACAGTCTGCGACGGTCCCCGCCTTCGCGAGCGATAAACTCCGCTGTAGCGAGCCAGTATCTTATTTTTTTGAATTCCTATAAAAACAAACGGGCGGAGATGTTAAGACAAACGGAAAGTCCACGAGTGAAGCGTAGTTTTCTACGTCAAGCGAGAGAACCAGCCGGATTCACAACTAAGATTCATCTAAAAAGTAAATTAATTGAAACGGGCGGAGATGTTAAGACAAACGGAAAGTCCGCGAGTGAAGCGTAGTTTTCTACGTCAAGCGAGAAAACCAGCCGGATTCACAACTAAAATTCATCTAAAAAGTAAATTAATTGAAATGGGCGGAGATGTTAAGGCAAACGGAAAGTCCGCGAGTGAAGCGTAGTTTTCTACGTCAAGCGAGAGAACCGGCCGGATTCACAACTAAGATTCATCTAAAAAGTAAATTAATTGAAACGGGAGGAGATGTTAAGGCAAACGGAAAGTCCACGAGTGAAGCGTAGTTTTCTACGCTGGAATGAGGGACTTTCCGTTTGACGACGCAGATTCGTCCGTTTCAATTAATTTAAAATTCGAACGATGGCGTCTTGTAATGGCTGTCCATAACAGACGGCCTCTTTATCATCAACATAAACATCGATCTCGGTTCTAACGCCGAAGTCGCCCTCAAGATAGATGCCCGGCTCGATGGAAAAACAGCTGTGGGGCAGTATAATCCTGTTATCCCTCGTCTCAAGATTATCCATATTAACGCCTGTACCGTGAACTTCTTCACCAATGGAATGGCCTGTCCTGTGGATAAATTTATCACCGAAACCGGCTTTGTCAATCACATTACGTGCGGCATCATCAACCTGAAACCCTTTTATCGGCACACCGTTTTTTACATTGCTCTTGACAAAATCCAATGCCGCCGAACGGGCATTTTTGGCTGCTGAGAAGACATTCTGATACTTATCGGGAATACCGGCACCGATGTAGGCAGTCCAGGTTATATCGGCATAAACAGAAGACGGCTCGTCTTTTTTTGCCCAAAGGTCTATAAGCAGAAAATCGCCTGCCGATATCATTTTAGATTTATTGGGAAGCGGCTCATAATGCGGATTGGCGGTATTCTCGTTTACGGCTGCCACAGGAGCCGAAGAAGTTACCAGATTATGGTCGGAAAATAATTTCAGCAGGTATTGCTGAACATCGTATTCGCCTATAGCGATATTATCACTTACACGACGGTTTACTTCCATAAAAGTAAGATCCACAAACTTTCTCAAATTCTCCGCGGCATAAATATGCGTTTTTTTCTGAAATTCGGACAAAGTTGCTTCAAATTTTTGTATAAGTTCCGCAGAGGAAACAACCTCAACCCCCATGGAGCGGACAAGTTCAACCGTGCCGGCGTCAACGCATGACACATACGGGATATCATTCATCGGCGAATACTGCATGGCAACTCTGCTGCTTTTACCCAAAGCCTTTTTAATTGCCGAATGCAGTTGCTGCCATGACAGATAGACGGCTTTTTCTCCTTCAACGGCATCAAGCTTATCTTTTTCTATTATATGCACAATTTTAACCGGAACTCCATTCGCCGGAATAAAGCAAAACCAGCGCCTGGTTGAATGTCCCTGGGAAGGCAGCTTCAATATGCGGGGAGCAAAAGGATCACTGCCTCTGAACGAACAAAAAAGCCAGCCGTCAATTTTTCTTTCCCGCAGTGTTTCCTGTATAGACTCAATGTGACTCATTAAATTACCTCCTTGGATTTCAAAAAAACATCACGGACAAAAGACTGCTCTCCGCCTCTCACAGCGATGCTTATCGTAGTGTATATTTATTATTTAATTTTCAGTCAGCAATGTAGATACCTGCCTTACAAAAAAAATACATAGGATTTTGTGCGGCAATTAAAGTATTATCATAAAATAAATCAAAGGAGACAGTAAATTCTTATGAAAAAATTTATTCCGCTGGTATTTCTTTTTCTTATTTTTTGTTCTTTGCCGGTAAAAGCTCAGTTTGCCGATGACTGCCTTACAAAAAGTATCAATTTACTTGAGGCGGGAAAATATAAAGAAGCTATACCAATATTAAACATGGGGGCAAAAAAGTCTCCGCAGGAACCGGCGGCAAAAGTCTGCAGAGCAATGGCTGACGCTCTGAAAATGCTTAAAAAAACCGAGGCGGAAGCTTCTGCCGAATTACGTATGATGGTCGAGAGAAGTGATGCAGGCAATAAATTTTCTCCCTGCATAAAGAAAATAACCAAAGTCATCAATATGTACGGTGAAGCAGGACAGACTGCGGACAGCAGGAGAAAACTTGCGAACTACCTTTACGCAAGAGCATTTATATATTATCATATGGCTGACTATTATGAAACTCACCGCGGTGAAATTCCTCAAAATGAGTATAGAAAATATTATGCCAAACTCGGTGGCACAGAAGTGAGAAAAGTACCGGTAAGCGAGTATGACGTGGCTGTAAAAGACTGTACGGAAGCTATTTCGCTGTCGCCTAAATTCAGGCAGGCCTATTATCTGCGGGCGCTGGCCTGCATAAAAATAGACAGAGTCTGTGCCGCCGATACATATATAAGAGCTAGAAAAGACTACGCCGGCTATATTTCACTGGGAGGGAAAATATCACTTGAGAAAGACAGATAAAATATAACTGTAATATTATAAAGAAAATTTTACGTAACAGGATATTTATAGTATAATAGATTTATAATAAGGCAATTAAAAAGGCGAAAGGGGTGTATTGATTTCTACTATTACGGGGATTTAACTTATTGGCTTTTAATATTAATCTCAGTTGCAATATCGGGATACGCTCAAATGAAAGTAAGTTCGACATTCAACAAGTACAACAAGGTGCCGACAAGGAAAAAGATAACCGGCCAGGAAGCCGCCCAGATGCTGCTTGATTCCGGAAAGATAAACGGCGTTTCCGTTTACAGGGGCAACGGGAAACTTACGGATCATTTCGATCCGGTGGAAAAACTGGTAGTGCTTTCGCCGGATGTATACAATGGTCACTCCGTCGGGGCCGTCGGAGTCGCAGCACATGAGATCGGCCATGTTTTCCAGTACAATTCGGAATATGCGCCGATTAAGATGAGAGCCGTTATTTTACCGGCCGCATCAATAGGAAGTAACCTGGGATTTGTACTGGTTTTTATCGGCCTTTTTATAAACATGGCGATGGTAGTCAATTTTGGCATCCTGTTTTTCAGCGTTGCCGTTCTTTTTTCATTATTGACCCTTCCCGTTGAATTCAATGCCAGCTCAAGAGCAGTAATACTTCTGCTTGAAAACGGTATCATAACGGCCGAAGAGGAAAAAGGCGTAAGAGAAGTTCTGAATGCCGCGGCATTAACGTATGTAGCAGCCACAATAACGGCGATATTACAGCTGGCCTATCTGATAATACAATCAAGAAGAAGATAGGTTTTTGCATTCAGGAAATAGAATTTTTAAGCTGATGTCAAAATTTAAAATAAAATTAAAGCCGAAAGCACTATTATTTATTCTGATAATATTGCCTGTCTGCATTGCAGTATGGGCTCATCTTTTTGATCCCGCCGAAAATATCTGGCTTGACTTTATAACCAAAATAAATTGCCGGCTGCCGGGCAAAAATACGCCCGGCGAATCCCCGGTGATTTTAATCGACTGCCCTTACTACAAATCCGATTACAACAATATTTTAAATAACATTGCCGGCGGAAATCCCAAAGCAATCGTCTTTACATTTATGCCTTCAAACCTCAGAAGCACGGAAACTTCAAAAGAAAAACTGATTCTGCCGGTTATGATATCACAGGGTTCCGGAAAAACAGAGATTCTCAGAAGGCCGCCGGAAATTTCAAAATATAAAAAATTAGGCTATATAAATCTGACACAGAAACAGCCGGTAAGAGATGCAACAATATACGACAAGGACACATTGTTCAACAACATTTTTGTGGAAACACTGTCGCTTTACTACTCAGAAAAACCTCTGATAAAGGCTCGCTGCCTCTCTTTTGGGGAAATCAGGAAAATACCGCTCGGCAAAAGCAACCTGATGCACATAAATTATCAGTCCCAACCGGGAAAAAATAAAAAATCGGCCGCCTTTGAATACTACACTGCCGAAGAAGCGGCTGAACCGGGAAAAAATAAAAAATTCACAGACAAAATAGTCATAATGGGCGCTACAAACCCAATCAACGGCAATTACCAACAGACACCCGTCGGCTTTATGAGCCAAAGTGAAATACTTGCCCAAACAATTTATTCGGTAACGGAAAATAAAACGCTCAAAAGACTTAGCCCGGCCGTTTACTGCATTCTGATATTGCTGGCTTTTTTCATGGCAAAACTTGCCTATTCAAAACTGAAACTGCAAAGAAAACTTACCCGGTTAATACTTATTGTAATAGCAATATATCTGTTTTTAAGCCTGACAATCTATCTGGCGGCGTCAATTTATCTCGAAATAATTCCGTTTCTTATAGTTCTGCTCGTAATTGCATTAACAAATATATACCTGACCCATGATGAAAAGCAGCAGCTAATAAAGGAAAATGTCAAAATATTCAGCCCGATAATTGAAAAAGCAATAGCAGACAGCGACGCCGACGACTGGGGTGAATCTATGCTGGCACTAATCTGCAAACCGCTGGATATACACCGGGGAATACTTCTTATATCAAGAGAACAGGCGGAGGATAACAAAACTCTGTTTTATTATCCGTCGGATACCTATAAAGCCTCCAAAGAAGAAATTGAAGAACTTCAGGGATTAAAAGAACCGGCCTTAGGAAAAATGACGCTGGCGATCCCGCTTATAAGAGAGGACAACACTTATTACGGGACACTTAAACTGCAGAAGAAAAAGTATGGCGCTCTCGAGCTAAAACAGCTTGCAGCTCTGTCTAAAATAGCCATGATCAGCATAAACAACAGACGGTTGGTGGAAAAACTCAAAAACTCACATAGACTTGAAGTCGAAGCCGAACTGGCCGGTAAAATTCAACAGGCACTGCTGACGGAAGCCCCGCCGCCGGTAAAAGGTGCGGATATTGCCTGCAGATGCATACCAGCCAGTGAAGTAGGAGGCGATTATTTCGACTTTTTCAGGACACCTAAAGGTTCTATCGGTATAGCCTGCGGAGACGTCACCGGACATGGTATGGCTGCGGCCCTGATAATGGGACTTTTAAGGAGTGTCGTCAGATCGCAGGGCAGTAATTTAAACTCTGCGGCAGAAGTGGTTTCCTCAACGAATAATACCCTATATAAGGATTTTGTCAGTTTCAGCAAAATGGCCTCACTTTTCTACTGTACATACAGTCCTGTAGACAAGACATTAATCTTTACAAATGCTGGACATAACCCCCCTCTTCTGATAAGATCATATGAGATGGAGTCGCGCCAGTTAAAAGGCAAAGGACCGATTCTCGGCTTCAGACCCAATATAAAATACAAGGAATTCAGAATTAAGACATACCCCAAAGATATTATTATATTTATGACTGACGGGATAGTCGAAGCGGAAAATGCAAACCATGAATTTTTTGGTCTGGAAAGAGTCGAAAAAGTAGTGAATAACAACGTTGACTATTCGGCACAGGATATTCTTGATGCCGTTTTTGCCGAAGTAATGAGCTTCACTCAGGGACAACAGCAGAAAGATGATATGACCCTAATAATAATGAAAGTCTAACCGATAAAAAATCTTAGGAGGACAAGAGATGCAAAAAATACCGGGAATTTGGGCAGTTATTTTTCTGGCAGCCTTCATCCTTGCCGGATGCAGCGGCGGAGGCGGAGGCGGAGGTTCGTCAGTCTCGGGCTCCGGTAATTACGGCAGCTATATAAGACCCTCCGGTACAGGCAGCTCCGACAATAATAATACAGCGCAGAAAAACATCAGCGTAATCGGCTATATTTCCGACTTAACCGATAATAAGCTTTTTTTCGACAAGGAAAAAACTTTTGGCATGCCGATTGAAAACACATCCATACTGTTTGAAGGCTCAGGAATAACCGCCAAATCATCGGCGACAAACTCTCTGGGAAAATTCATAATTTCCGATGTTCCGATCGGCACATATACGGTAACGGCATCCAAGTCCGGTTACACGGGAGTTAAGGCTACCGTTACCATTTCAAGCCTGGGGAGCGATTATGTAATTCCAACATCACTGCAGCCGGCGGCAGTCGGAACGACTCCGTACACGGAACTAAAGGACGGCAATACCTGCCAGTTAACATACGACACCACGAAAAACGTATATGTAATGGCTTCGGTAAAAGACAAAAGTGAAGGCATTGTCACCGGTTATACCAACCCTGCGGCCAATCCTAATTTTAATTTAATTGTAAATACCGGCTACTCAACATATAAAGTTACGGCGGGGGCTAAAAGCATCGCGGAACATGAAGCAGTCAATGAAATTCTCTCCGGCGGCGAAAATACGGAATGCGTTCAATCCTTTGACACGGAGCTGAGGCTGACTGAGCAGGATATATTGGAGGGAAAATGGGCTCAAAACAGTAATAACAGCAAGGCTCCTCCCAACCCCATAATTGTCGGTACAATCTGGAATAAAGTAAAAATAATCGATCCCAGTTCGACAAATACCAATAACAGCAGATATGTAGAGATTAGCACAACCTGCAGAGCCGTTACGCAAAATGCCTATTTCTTTGTTGAAAACCAGTATTACAGTCCGGCACTGCAAACAAGGTTGAACGGCTATGCCAGCAAGATAGAAGCGATCATTGCCAACAACATAAAATATTTCAACAGCGTCAACGACACCGACGCCAACGGCAAAATAATCATCGTTTTCACAGAAAAATTCAGAGAAAACGTTCTGGGATATTTTAACAGTATTGATAAATACAAGACCACTACATCTTCCGGCTTTGTCAACTCCAATGAAGGCGATATCATTTACGTTTCATGCGCGGATCAGGGAAGCAACACCGACTTATATGTATTATCAACCATTGCCCATGAACTGCAGCATATGACATTGTTCGACTCCAGATATAATATGGGGGCTTCAGCGGCAGATCTTTGGCTGAATGAAGCGCTGTCGCAGATTGCCGAATATTACAGCGGTTACGAGGCAAAACAGCTCGCAGATATCAAAACACTGCTTGCAAGCGGCGGAGCTCAAAACTACAGCGGCGGAAAGTTAGGGCCGGTATCACTGACATGGTGGAATTCTTCGGCTTACAACAACTATCCCATGGGTGCGCTGTTCAGCCGCTATCTGAGAGAACAGTACGGTATGGGTACGATAAAAAGAATATACAAAACGCCCTATGCAGGCATACGTCTTGTCGAAGAAGTTACCGGCGAAGACTTTAACACCGTATTCGACAATTTTGCCGCCTGTATAGTTTTATCAGGTACCGGTGTCACAAATGACTCAAGGTATAATTTTAAGACCCTGAATCTTCAGCAAATCAATCCTGTTACATCAACGGAAATTTTGAATGGCAGAAACAGAAAATCGGGACTGTCAACATTTTGGAATAACCAAAGTGCGGCAGCTTTAACAAACTATGAACAGGGTTACACTCTTTGGAGCTTCATAAAATACAGTGAAAATCCCGTCAGTTTAAAATTTGAAGCAACGTCAGGAAACAAAACGAACGCCTCAATGAAAGTTTTCACAATTCCCAAACCATAAAATCCGGACTGATGGGCTGATAGAACAGCCCATCAGTCCTCTGCTCAAAGATAATAATCGTATTTTTTATTAAAACACCAAAGAACTACTGGACAGGTTCATTAAATTTTGATATCATATTATAGTTACTGTTAAATCGTTTTTCTTATCTATTCAAGATTTGTTTTTTATAATATTTCTTTTACAATATATTTTGCAAGTTGGCAGACTTAACAAAAATTATTGAAACTCCTTAAACGAAAAATCAACCGGGTCATAAAATTAAAAGATTTTATTTTTAAAATTTGCCAAATTCCTACTAAATAAGGAGAGTGTATGAACAAAAAAACGGTATTGCTGACATTCATTCTTTTTGCCGCAATATTCCTCGCAGGGTGTACTGAGGGCGCAGGCACAGCAGGAGCCAGTGCAAACTTTTATATCCGTCCGGGAAAAACAGAACCAGCTCCGGTAAAAAAGGCATGTCTTATAGGATATATATCTGATCTTGATGACAGGCAGCTTTTTTTTGACAGGGAGAACGGATTCGGTATGCCGATAGAAAAAGCTTCCATATCTTTATCACCTCTCAATCAGCAGGCTATAAGTGAAACAATAGAAACATCAACCGGGCTGTCCGGGAAGTTCACAATTGAAGATCTGGATCCGGGAGTATATATGGTAACGGCATCAAAGGAAGGCTATAAGCCGGTGACAGTTGCCATTACAATAACCGGCCTGACTGCAGATGTTGTAATCCCGACAACAAGGCCTCTGCCTATACATGGCCCTGCACCTTTTATTGCTGGGGCCAATAATGAAACTATTGAAATTTCCCTTGACTCCGCCGGAAAAGATATATATGTACTGGCCGGCATAAAAAACAGAACCGAGGGCGTAGCTTCTCATATTGTTGACAGCCTTTCCGATCCGACAAGATTTTTCCTTAACGGCCTCTCACCGCAGGATAATATCCCGGTTATTGATTACAGCATAGACGTATTTGAAAACCCAATCACGCCCAATGCTGCTTATAATACGGCAAAACAGCAAAGCGTCAGTGCTGATCCGCATGTAATAAAAAGACATGATATATTACCAAGACTCGAAGAGGGTCTTTTGTTGTCGGATCAGACTATACTGCAGAAAAATACCGGCAAAGTTATAACCTCATGTGAAATAGGATACGAGTGGACCGGGATTTACATTAAAAACCCAGATTCAGTTCAGGCAGAGACGGTTCCGTTTATAGCGATCAACACCGTCTGTGTGGCAAAATCCGAAAAAGCCGATATATTTCTGGACAGCGATATAAATTATAACGGCGTGGTAAAGAGTAAAATCGAAAACTACCAGTCCCACATCGACAGAATAATAGCCAACAACAGCAATTACTTTGCGGATCCGAACGATACCGACGGCAACGGCAAAATAAAAATCGTAATATCGGCAAAGTTCGCTGCCGATAGTTTCGGCTATTTCAACAGTTGCGACAAATACCCCAGATCAACAGACAGCGGTTCTCCGCAGTTTTACTCCAATGAAGGGGACATCATTTATCTGGCAATAACCGAGAATATGGCCGATGAAGAGGAAAATCAATACAATTTTCTCAGAACACTGGCACATGAACTGCAGCATATGACGCTATTTGACGCCAGATACAACATGGGTATAACAGAGTCAAACGATGTGTGGCTTAACGAAGCACTGTCACTGATCGCAGAATATTATAACGGCTACGATACAAATCAGAAAAATGATATCGGCAAACTGCTGTCTCTCGGCATCAGCCAGCCGTGTAATATTTCCGGAAATCCTCAGTTATTCAATGCTCCCGTATCCCTGACCTGGTGGAGCCAGAACGGATTTTACAATTTACCGCTCAGCGCTCTGTTCGGCCGTTACCTGGTGGAGCAATACGGAATGGGCGCAATAAAAAGAATCTATACAACACCGGCTACCGGTATCGCTCTCGTAGAAAAAGTAACCTATGAAGATTTTGACAGCATCTTCGACAATTTCTCGGCATGTGTTGTCCTGTCGGGAACCGGGGTTACCGAAGACTCCAGATATAATTTCTCGACATTGAACCTGCAGGAACTTAACCCCATGGCAGCAGAGGAAGCATCGGCACCCAGAAAAAGCGGCTTCAAAACATGCTGGGACGACTTTACGATTCAGGGAGCAAACTCCAATTTCGATCAACCGTATACGCTTTGGAATCTGTCAAGATACAGCGAACATCCTGCAGCGGTAAAAATAGTTACCAACGGCTACTCTGAGGATTCCAGCATAAAAGTATTTGCAATAGACAAGCCCGAAACGCCCTAGAATCAGGTTTGAAAAATCAAAAAGAGGCTGTCTCGTTAAGAAGAAACGGGATGGCCTCTTTTTAATAGCGATGGAAAGTTCCTCACAGAGAAGAGGAACACACAGAGAGTTTTTTTACCGGGTATTTATTCTCCGTGACCTCTGTGAGAAACTCTTTTATCTTAACTCTTAATGACATTGGAGACAGCCCATTTGTAACGGTGAATAACAATCAAAATTTGCCGTCAAACCCGAGCATTCGCTGCAAGCTCATTCTCTATTTTGTCCAGCAACATCAAGAAACTATCTTTATTCTTCGCGGAAATCAGTAAACATGACAAATCCCCGCCAAGTGACATAACCCTCTCATCAGAGAGCAAATCCGATTTATTGCCGACAAGCAGACAGGGAATATTATCGAGCGCCAATTCCGTCAAAAGCTGTTCCACGGCTTCAATTTGCTGGCGGTAATCCTCTGATGAAGCATCAAACAAATGTATCAGCAAATCCGAGTCGCACATTTCTTCCAGCGTAGCACGGAACGCGGCAAGAAGATCTCCGGGAATATTTTTTATAAAGCCGACGGTATCGGTCAGAATAATCTCCTTGCCGCCGGAGAGACGCATTTTACGGCTGGTTGTATCAAGGGTTGCAAACAGCCGGTCCTCCACAAACGTTGTACTCGATGTAAGAGCATTTAAAAGAGTCGATTTCCCGGCATTTGTATACCCTACAATCGAAACGACGGAAATATTACTGCGTTCGCGCTTTTTGCGCCGCTCTTCACGTCCCTTGACAATAGTCTCTATTTCTTTTTCCAGAAATCCTATTCTCTCGCGGACACGCCTTTTTAAAATTTCCATTTTCGTTTCACCGGGGCCTTTAGATCTTATACCGCCGGTTATTCTTGACAGAAAATCATCCTTGAGCACAAATCTTGGCAAAGAATAGCGCATCTGAGCAAGTTCCACCTGAATTTTACCCTCCCGGCTTTTAGCCCTTCTGGCAAATATATCAAGGATAAGCTGGGTTCGGTCTATAACATCAAGCTCTGTAGCTTCGGAGACGCTTCTCATCTGTGAGCCCGACAGTTCACCATCAAAAACAATCGTATTGGCACCAAGCTCAAGAGATCTGATAAAAAGTTCTTTAATTTTGCCCTGTCCCATAACGTAACGCGCGTCTATTTCGCGCCGGCGCTGAATTATTGTATCAAGCACGTCAACACCGGCCGATTCGGCAAGAAGAATAAGTTCGTTCATCGAATCGACAGATGACTCCGTATTCCTGGTTGTGACATGCACAAGTATTGCCCGTTTGGATTTATCGTCAGTCTTTTTATTGGCGACATAATAATTCATCTCCGATTCTAAAGCTTCAATAAAGCGGGTAAAATCCAATTTCAGCTCGGAAAGCGGGACAAAAGGAAAAATCTCGTAAAGAGAGTCGTCATAACGGAAAGGAAGCAGGTGAGCAACCTGTATCGGTCCGGGAAGACCTGAAGGAAGAGCTTCCACCACGGCAATCAGGTCAAATCTGAGCAAGGCCAGATCCGTCAAATCATCGGCATTAAGCTCAGAGTGTGACAAATGCGTATGTATAAACCTCAGCCCCCTGAGTCGGGACTGTCCCGCTCTGTAGCGCCCAAAATCAGTAATCTCAAGACCTTTGGCGTCGCCGACAAACACATCAAACACACGCCCGCGGCGATCAATCAACAGACCTACCTGGCGCCCGGTTTCACGGGAAACAAAGCAGAGAGCCTTGGCCAGTTCATTGGAAATGACTTTATCCATCGGCACCTTACGCTCATATAATTTTTCCAGAAGCTCACGCTGTTTTGGTTTTAAACCGGAAGTATTGCCGTTTACCTTTACTGCCATAAAAAATATTTCTCCTGCTATAAATATATGAGGGGTGCCGCACTGAAAATCAGCACGGCAGCCCCCGCAAAAGTATTAAAAATTATTGTTAGCGTCAAAAAAGCCCTTGTTCTTGTCTTATGCGTCATTGACGGCTTGACCCGCAATCAGGACTCTTATTTGGTATACGATGATATTTTTTTCATCAGCTCATCTTCCGGGGTCAGCCCTTCGAGCCGATCCACTTCCTTGCCGTTTTGAAAGAAAACAAGGGCCGGTATTGAGCGGATTTTATAATTTGAAGGTGCTACGGTGTTTTCATCTACGTTCATTTTATAAATTTTAACCTTGGAAACGTCTGTTTTCGAAGCAACAGACTCGAGAATAGGACCCTGTTTAACACAGGGACCGCACCACGTAGCCCAAAAATCAACAATAACAAGTGTTTTTGAATCGAGAACCAGTTTTTTAAAATTAACATCGGTGACCTTACCTACTTTACCCTGTGCCATGGCAAAAGAGCCTGACAGTAAAAACAAAAAAACAATACCCATAACAATCTTTCTGGACATAAAGAATCCCTCCTCCGGTTTATTAAATTTTTTCAAAAAGTTCCTGCAGCTCATCATTAAGATAGCGTATTTCAAAAACGGCAATCGATCTTGCGCCTTTATCATATACGGACTTAAGCTCCTCCATGACCCTGTCGGCAGTCTTTATCTGAGTTGTAAATTCTTCGTTAATGATAATGCCGGGAACAACTGCCCTGCCGGGAACCCTGATATTTATCGACTCATATTTATCGCCGGCCATCGAAGACGGATTTTTGACGGAAATATACACCATTGGCTGAAATTCATCGACATACAAAGTCAGATCCTCATATCTTAAATCGGTGCTGTATGCCGAAAAACCGCCGGCATAACCGATAACCGGCGCCGTAGCCGAGACCGCAATAGGCTGCTCGCCACTTCTGGCCTTTCTTGCCAGCACGGCAAAAAAGTCACGTGTGCTCTGTGATCTCCAGGTCATCCAGGTTTTATCGGTTTCCGCCACCTCACGCGCATCAAGCCCGGTATCCTGTTTAAATTTTTCCAGGCAATAAGGGCAGTAACACGGAACGATTTCATAATCAATATGAACTTCATCGGCGCCGGCATTCCTGGTTTTGGACACCATCAAAGAAGCAATATATTCATGATTTACCGGGTTGTTAGGACAAATCTGGTAATGATAATACTTATTGTCGGTATAGGAACCGTCTTTGCTGCAATGTCTCAGCGAAGGATTTTTCTGCCAATACCTTTTTTGGAAGGTATCCTTGAAGACCAAAGTCCCGACACTAACCTTCATTCCACGTTGATGGGCTTTTTTGACTATTGACGACAGTTTGGGAAAATATCCCTGATCGTTAACCGAAGAATGAAGAAGGACTATCTTGTTAAACCCTGCCTTTTCCATTTTAGAGAACATATTATCGTCAACATCTTTAATTTGATTACCCACCTGAATCCACATCATCTTATTCTCAAACTTGACGTCCTGTGCCAACACCGGTGAAACAAAAAATAAAAAAAGAAATAAACTCATCAGTATACGCATATTAAATTTTTTATCTACCTTTCCATATTATATTCTTTCAGCAGATTAAGAGCTAATATATAAAGTTTATCCGCAAAGACCTTCAATCCTCCAAATCACCAAATTTAATCAAAAAATGGAGGAAAACCAACATTAAATTAAGAAGATTCTTTTAGAAATTAAAATTTTATATCATGCAAATTAAAAAATACGACAAATCTAATAACTGTAAAAATACGGAGGACATAATGATAAAAAAAATATATGTAGGTAACCTGCCATATGAAATGACAGAGGGACATATAGAAGAACTTTTTTCAGGAGTAGGAACCGTAACCGACGTAAAACTGGCAAGGGACTCAGCCGACGGCTCTTCAAAAGGATTTGCTTTCGTAGAATTTTCAAAACCGGAAGAAGCATCGGAAGCGATTGCCAAATTTAACGGATATGATTTTTCCGGACGCAAGTTAAAAGTCGATTTGGCAAAAGACAGAAAAAGATAAGAGGTTGTCTGACGCGAATACCGTCAAAAAAGACAACCTCTTTGTTTTTGTAAAACTATATATCAACCTTCTTACGGTTTATCAGATTCGAGAACCACATTTTCATCTTTGCAGTGCTGGAAAGCGGGACCTCCGGGCGCAAATCCTTGTAATTGACGACATCTTCAATAAACTGCCTCACGGCCGTATAGCGAAGCTTACGATCTACTTCTGTTGCCTTATAAATGGCATTGGCCAGCTTGTCACTGATATCAGGATTAATTGTCCTGACATTCGGCAGGCGGGTCTTTACTGTAGCCGGATGCACGTTTGTTGCCATATAAAACATTACGGCGCCAAGTCCGTAAATGTCGGTCTGCACATCAATTATATCGTTGGGATGATATTGTTCGGGAGCGGCAAAGCCTACCGTACCCCGGTAAGGAACATCATTTCCGCGGCCGGCAAGATATTTGCCCAGTCCATAGTCCGTTAGTTCAATACCCCCAAGAGGAGTTATTATCACATTTGAAGGAAACAAATCGCTGAAAAATGCCGGAGTTTTCTTATCCGTATGCATATGATTCAGCGCGCTGGCAATCATAAGGCCGATATCTAAAACGTCATTTTCTTTAAAAGGAGCGTTACGCACATCGATAACCTCCTGCAGACGGCGGCCTTTAACGTAATGCATAACAATATACTCAAACCCGTCTTCATAAAAAAAGTCCACTATTTTTGTAAGGTAGGGATGAAATAAATTCATATACTCCTGGGCAAGTTCACTGAACTTTCTCAACTCCGGCGAAGCAAGAGCTTTGGTGCCAAACTTAACCGGCACTGCCTTAATAGCATACTCGGAACCCTCTTTTTCAAGATCCACTGCAAAATATACCGTGCTATAATCAAGTTTTTCCAAAGTACGCTCGATTCTATAAACACCCTGCAAAACAAAAATTTTGTCGGCGGATCTTTCCGAATAATCCAGAGACAGCCGTGCGGTATCAGCACCTTTTTCCAAATCAGAGCCATTATCGTTACTATTTTCAGTCACAAAATTCCCCCTCCCTAAACCTAATAAATATAGCCATATAGCTTAATTTTATATAAGGAATTATTATACCTGCAAAGTCTTTGAAAAAATCAATGTTCCATCAGAGCGGCTTTTTGCTCCAAATAAATTGAGGACCCCGGGACGAGCTTCAGGGCTTTCCTGATAAATTTCAACGCTTCCTTATTATCCCCGGAAATACTACACAATTTTGACATCAGATACATTGCCGAGTCACAGTCGGGAGCAATTGAAATACAGCGTAAGGCTAACGCCCTGGATTCCTCATAAAGGGCTCTTTTAAAGGCAACAGTGGCTTTTCCATATAAAATCAAAAGATTCTCACAGTCACCTAGCGAAATTATATTGTCAAAAATTTCTTCAGCTTTATCAAGGCTCCCCTGTTCCAGATAAAGCCAGCCTAAAAGCTCTGCCAGAATTTCATTGTCCGGTGAAACTTCCTTAACCTGCAAAAGTAAATCTTGGGCACCGGATTGCTCACCTAATCTGATTTTCAGTTCGGCAACGGAGAGCATATACTCCAAATTGTCGGGACAGATAAACTGAAGTTTGGCATAAATTTTCAAAGCCTGTTCGAAATCTCCTGAATTTACGGCAAAATTAGCTTTATACTCATTGGCTTTAATGTGGAACGGTTCATTCCTAAGCGTTTCATCAATTAAAGGGGCAGCTCTGTTAAAATCGTTCAGGGCAATATAATATTCGGCCAGAGAAAAGATAAACTCCTCATCCATAAGTGCGGCCCGTTTCAAATCCAGCTCTGCCTGTTCGAAAGACTCAAGCTGTAAAAGAACCTTACCTCTTTGATTAAATATTTCCGCATTTTCGATTCCGGAGGCCAGAAGCTGATCGAGTTCATGCAGAGACTCCCCGTACATGTTGTTTATATAGAAAAGACAGGCAAGCATAAATCTGGTCTGAAAGTGATCAGGATTAATCTCCCCGGCCTGTTTAAGCAAAGAAAAAGCCTTCTCATAATCATCAATAAAAAATGACGCTCCAAAACACAGGGCTCCGGGAAATATATCCGCTTTTTCAAGCCAAAACTCCAGTTCCCTGGCTCCCCTTGAAGCACGCCCTGTTTCAATCAAAAGCCGGGAATACAGCAAACCAAACATCATATCTCCGGGATACAGTTCATTGGCGCATGAAATAAGCTGGTTGCATTTATACGGATCTCCCGACTCAAAGGCGAGCAAAGAGGCCATGTAAAGCACGTTTTTATAATTCACGCACAAATCAGAACATTTCTTAAAATAAACAATTGCCTCGTCTTTGCGTCCCTGATACAAAAATATTTCTGCATACAAATGCAATACCAGATGAATATCTTTACCGGCATCAAGTCCGGAAAACGGTTCCAGCATGGAGAAAGATTTCGATATTTTACCGGCAGACAGCAAAAACAAAGCTTTAAGTATAAACGGCAGCAGTTTCTGCGAATCGGCGTCAAATATTTCCTTGTCTTCATCAATGCCGCTTAGAAAATCAAACTTGCCGGCAAGGAACGCCTGCCTGTCGAAAACAGGTAAATTTTTAGTAAGAGCTGACTTTAGTAAGCCATATAAATCATTACGGCCCTGAAACTTGCCGTCTCTGTAAAAAGCAGGATCGTCCGTCCATTCCAGAAAAACTTCCCTGTCAAAAAAATCGGCAGCAGACATTGATAATGCCTGAAATAACTCGAATAAAATATACTCTTCCGCACTAAAAACAAAGTCACTGTCATCGGAAACGGCAAAAATATCGTCCGGATTTGCTTCCCCGTCATACTTTTTTATTTCATTGAAAAAAAAGCAAAAAGCATCTTTCTGTAAAGAATTGTCATAAACAATTTTCACTTCGGGAAGCCTAAAACCGTAACTCAGACAAAAATAGTATCGCAGTTTGTCGAGCTTCTCATGAAAAAAATTCCGGCGGGTCAAATCCAAATCTATCAGATATACATAATTTCTGCCTAAAGCAACTTTAATGGATGCTGCGGACTTTGACATAAAATAATCTCCGTTTTTCGAGAAATAGATATCATTTACATATTAAAAATAAAAGTTTTTTCCAATATTCTATAGCAACAAAGCAAGGGCCTTCATAAAAAAATCACTCATTCCAACAAAATACAGCCGTTTAAAATTTTTTATCCCGAAAAACAAACTAAAAAAGGGTTAGGAAGGGCATTTCTGGAAAAAAGACAATTAATAATAGAATAGCGGCTTGCGGTCAATAAACATAACTTAGGCGGTAAAACCAAAAAATGATAAATAAACTTATAGCCCAAAGATATATGATAGGAACTAAACTTGGGGAAGGTTTACTTGGAAATACTTTCATTTGTGTAGACAGAGCAATAAAAAAAGAAGTAACAATAAAGATAGTTTCGTCACCGTTAATCGACAAATCAAACATCTTCAACAATTTCTACCAAAACTTCAGAAAATTACTCGACATAGATCACGAAAACATTCTTAGTCCTATCGATTCGGGATTAACCACGTATGAGGGTGAAGACGGCAATACGACGGAAAACTCCGTACCGTTCATGATTTTTGATTACTTCAAGGGCAAGCAACTGCTGCCCGGACTGCACAGTTTTCAGTTAAATGAAGCTCTTTCACTTTTCAGAAAACTCCTTACGACAGTTAATGTCTATCATGAAAAAAATATCATTCACCGGGCAATAAAACCGGGCAATGTCATTGTGGATTCCGACAACAATCTGAGAGTTACACATTTCGGGCTATATCCTTTAACGGACTATAAACCGGGAAGCAGTTATGCCGACATGCTCTCAACCATTTACAGGGCTCCTGAACTTACAGACGGAGAAGACGGAGATATAACCTCGGATTATTATTCGCTAGGGGCACTGCTCTACCAAATGCTTTCCGGATCATTTCCCTTCAGCGGGCAAAACATTGATGAAATTCTCAATGCCCAGCATAATAATCAAATTCTGTCATTGTGCAAAATAAATCCGGATGTAAACCTGAAGCTTGAAAACGTAGTATCGCGCCTGCTTGACTCAAAACCGGAAAACAGGTTCTTCAGCATTGATGAAATACGCTCCGCCCTCGACGAGCTGTTTATTACAATAAAAGCAGTCGATTTACCGGAAGCGGTATCAAAAGAAAAAAACACCAAAGTCAAAAAATCCGAACAGGTTCTTAAAAGAGGCGAAATCGAAAAAAATATCAAAAACTGCCTCTCGGCAAAATCAAAACAAAAATTCTCAATCCTCTCAGCACCGTCCGGTTCAGGAAAAACAACAACCATAACATCAATACTGCGCCAGTATGAAAAAAAAGGACAGACTATAATTACCCACAATTGCTGCCCTATTGCCGAGCGCTCTTTTTTGACAATTACAAAACTATGCTCGAGTATAATAAAACAAAAGGAATTAAATGAAGAGGAAATACCGGCCGTTCCATGGATGATCTCGATCCTTATGGGAAAAAGAAACTTCAGAACAATAGAGTCCGAGATCTGCCACCTGTTCGACGAGGAACAAAACAATCTCAAACAGGAACTGATCAGTTTTCTTGACAAAATCATAGACTCAAGCATCTTCCTGATCATCGAAAATATACAGTGGGTGGATAAAGGCTCCCTGGAAATAATCTCCGAGTACCTACAATATTCAACAAATAATTACCTGAGTATCCTCGCAACACATGACAGCGAATATCAGATCAGCAACATGCCGGAATCAATAGATTTTAATCTTTATAACCTGCCGGCGCTTACTGCGGAAGAAACGGAGGAGCTGATCAAAAAAACGGCCTCCTGCAAAGAAGTGCCTAAAGAAATATCCGATGCCCTTTGGGAAAAATCTTCCGGAAATATAATGTATATAGGCGAGTCGATAAAATATCTAATAAAGCATGGCAAAGTATCCATTGATAAAAAAACTTTGAATGCCAACAAAACCGATATTCTAAAACTTCCGGATTCTCTCAGGGATTTACTTAATAAAAAATTATATGAACTCACGGAAAAACTGCAAATAATATATAAAACGGCTTCCTGTATCGGGCTGTCATTTGATCTCAGAACTTTATGTGACGCAATAACCAACATGCCTGACACACTTATACAGGACTTGCTCACGAATTTCAAAAACATGGAAATTCACAGACAGGATGCCGAATCGGATAATTTTTACTTTACCAGCCCTCTATACCAGCAAATTTTCTACTCATCTTCCTCAGACAGAGAACATAGTGTAATACACGGCAAAATTGCCGATCTGCTTGAAAAAGACTCAATAAATAATCCGCACCTCAAAGCAGAAACTCTATATCTGCATTTCTCAAAGTCCGAAAAAAATAGTGAAGCTATAAAATATCTCCTGAAAATGGCGGAAAAAAATACAATCTTCAGGCTGTACAGCGTGGCTTCAAGACAGTATGAAAAAATCATTGAGGCCATCGAGGGCCAAAGCAACATGGTAAGGGAATTGTGGAACTGTCTGCACAAACTGGCTTTGATAAAAATCAGAATAAACGAGAAAAAACAAACGGAAAAATATCTGAAAATGGCAGCAGAGATAGCTGAAAACAATCATGATGTTGTCGCCTTTCAGGAATGCGTGTTCTATCTGGCTGACATATATCTCTCAAACGACGATTCGGAAGCGGCTGAGAAAATCATCACCAAGGCACTTAACAAAGAAACTCTTAGGGACAGCATCTGGAAAAGCAAACTACTTTCTAAACGCGCCTTTATTGCCACAATAAACTCATACAGAAATATCAGCTTTGATGACGCTATCAGTGATATAAAAAATGCACTTTACATCGCAAGAGAACTCAGGGATATACAGGAAATCATTGAAATGACCGAATTTATGGCTGACATGTATATCTCACAGCATAAGGAAACTCAGGCGGAGATATTTCTCTGCAATACTTTGAATTTCAGAATTTCCACATCTAAAAGACTGGAAATTCTTGAAAAACTGTCAAAACTGTTTTTATATCCGGGCAATAATATGCAGAAAGTCAGGGAATATGCGGAAAAAGGCCTTTCAACCGCATATGACTATGCCAGCTTCCAGACATCGGCACTGTTCTCGCTGATAATAGCGCAGGCATGTATAAACCTGGGAGAGATAAAACAGGCGGATCAGATGATCAACAGCGTTTATATCGACAATCTGGAACCGGAACTGCTGATGCTGAAATCGATCATCAATGCAGAACTGGAAATAAAGCGCGGAAATCCTCAGTTAGCATTGGAGGAGCTGAAGACAAGCGAAAAGCTTACCCATAAAGTCAAAGACAATGAACTGATCACAGATTTTTACATTATAAAAGGTGTAGCCCAAAAATATGTCTCCCCGGCAGCCGCAATCAGGACATATGATACAGCTATAGAACGCGCCGAAAAAAATAATTATATTAAAGGCCAGCTATTGGCGATAGCCGGTCAAATAGACAGTTACAGGGTTACAAAAGACTATGATAAGGCAGAACAAAATATCCACAAGGCGCTGATGATAAAAAAACAAAGCCAAAACTCTTTTGTTGACAATATAATGATAATGACGCAGGCAATGATTCACAGAAGCAAGAGAAACAGTCAGCTGGCACTGGAGCTGCTCGAGTCCGCAAGTAAAAATTTTAAGAAAGCCGGCAATGTATTCGAAGAAGGAATTGCTTCATACGAAAAAGCAAAGATTTTAAAACAGATAAAAATGGACTATAAGGAAGAAGCCGAGAATGCCAGGAGATGCTTCAATAAATTTGAAAACTCAGTAATTCTTGAAGAAATGAAAAACGACGGACTCTAGAGCCGTTTGCATTTTATATGGTCACTAAACGTCCTTTGATAAGGCGGGTGCCGTCATCGCGGGGATAAACTCCGCTGTGGCGAACCAGTATTTTATGTTGCCCCGCCACGGATGTAATTTTTGTGACAGTTTGATTGCAAATTGCTCTAGGCCAATAACTGTCAGACATATAAAAAATCCGGATATAAAAATTGACGGAGCTATCGTGATAACAGCGGCCACTTTAACATAGAATAAAAGATAACGATCACCGGGCTAAGCCCGGCAAAACCGGCTTTGGCCGGTTCAAATATAATTGTAAAAATGGTGAAAAATTAGGAAAAGAATAGCAAAAGGCTATAAAGCAAGCTATTTTTCGCCATTTTCTGTCGTGCTAAGCGGGGCTTTGCAGGCCCGCTTAGCACGACAGCCCCTTTTTGCATGCTCAAAGTAAAAGAAAGGATTGCTTGCAAAGGAGAGGAGAACACATAGATTTTTCCGGTAGTTATCCTCTCTTTTGCAAGCAACCTTTCCACCGTTATTAAAAAGTGGCGTCCCGTTTTCTTCTTAACGGGACGCCACTTTTTAGTTTTAATTGTTTTTTGCCGGAGTTACATAAATGAAGAGTCCAGGTACAGTTCTTCCATTTGTCTCCTGTTTTCTCTGTTAATGCTCATAGCTTCGTTTATTTTTTCATTGCCGTCGTAAACAAACGCCAATCCCTGAGAGAGTATTTCATCGCTGCGGATTGCTATATATTGAATCATCATATCCAGTCCCTGGCGCATAAGCTCAAGTCCCTGAAAGCCTGTCTCCATTTCGTCAAGAAAATCATTGTAAAATTCCTGTGGAATTTCAATACTTCTGATATCTTTTTCTTTGGAGTCAAAAATTTCTTTGGTGCTTCTTATAAATTTGGTGTATTCTTCATCTGAAATATCGCCGTTTTGTATTTTTTCCGCATATGACTTAATCAGATTATATCTTTCATATACCTTTTGAGGCGGAGCTGAGGATATGCCGGCGTTTTTTTTGGGCATTGGAGCATCGCAATTAGGGCAAGTGGTTATTTCATCGGAATTATCCTGACCACACATAAGACAGAGCACTGTTATCTCCCCCTTCCGGATTTGGGTGATTACTTTGGATAGTATAAATTTCTTTGATACTTTCTGTAAATATTTTCGATTGTTTTATTTTAATCCCTTTAATTTTGCAGCTATTTTTGGATCAGCTTCCGAGTATACCGAGGCGGTGAAAATGAATATTTCCACATCATTTTTTTTCCAGGCATCTTCGGGCAGTCCGGCTTTTTGACTGCATAGTTCGTTCATAAACGTCTCTCTGTCCCAGCCTGTTTCCGTCGCTACCTGGGGCAGAAATACTCCCTGATTAAATTCTTTTTTTACGATTACACCATGAATACCCATTTCAATCGTTTGCGGATCAGATATTTTTTCGGGCGGGGTTAAAACCGATATTTCTATGTCAATATCTTCCAGTTCCGATTCCTGAACAGGCCTGAAGCGAGTGTCCTTTACCGCCGAGGATACCGTTAATTCGGTAACCGCTTTCCATAAAGGATCTTTACCGATAATATATCCGATACATCCTCTTAAGTGACCGTTTTTATGAAGTGTAACGAACATTCCTGTCTCTGTCTTAAGTCCATTTGTTTCCGGAGGGTTAAAATTCGGTGCTTTTTTGTTTTTTATATATCCGATGAGAGTTTCTCTCGACATTTTCAATAGTACTGCAGCCTCATCAAGAGTTACTATTTCTTCTTTTTCATTATCCATAGATTGCCCAAGGCTCCTTAGTGTTGATATTCTTTTTAAATTATAGCTCCGTTTTGAATGATGTGTCAAATTTTAAGAGGTATTGCTTTTTATTATCTTGAATAATATAGGTTCTTAATGAATATTTTTTGATGGTGGTCTTTTTATGAATGCCGATATACCCTTGCATTTTTCACCCGGTTCCATAAATGTTTTGGCGCCGGTGACCCGGTTCCGTCTGGGGCAGATTACTTTATCCGAACTTTTTAACCAACTGCATAAGGAACAGGACAGGATATTGTCTCTGTTCAAGGAAATCAGGCAGATAGACATGCCGGAAGGATTTGAGAGCAGTCTTGATGCGGAAATGGCATCAGGAGAGCTGGGAATAAACACCATCGTTGCCGCTGTTGAGCATATAGTGAAAAATAATGCTTCGGAGCAGTCACTTGAAGAGGGACTTAAAATGGCCGAACGCGGATATAAGCTTGTTAATGCGGCTTTGGAAATGAGTGTTGCTGAATTTGAATGCCTTTCAGGGACGATTGAAGATTTACTCAGTGCCCAGGGTATTAGTTTTGACTGATTTATTTCAGTATTTATATAATTGGGATGATTTTTATGATTGCAAATGATATTGGTTTTTTGAAAGAATATACCACTGCTCCCGGTCTTCGTTATGAATTTTCATGCTTTGCCGATGCCGCCGGAGTGCATGATTTTTTATCAAAGCTAAGATTGGTAATGGAGACATATTCATTTGGCGAATCCCTTGAAGATCAAATGCTGATTTTAGGCGAATCGGTCTCAAATATGGCGGAACATGCCCATAAATATGATTCTTCCCAAAAAATATCGGTCGTTATTTCTGTTTTTAATGACCGGGTGGATTTTATTGTTTCTACGGAAATCGGAAATAGTGCCGATAAAACTGAGCTCGCAGGACTTTTTAGGAAAATGGCAATAGAGAACCCTGTTCACAAACATAAGTATGATTTGCTGCTTGCTTCTCTTAATTGTCCGGCTCCTGCTTGTGAAGATATTAACGTATTGTCTCCGGCGGAGTCCGAATCTGAAATTGACAGTGTTCTTAAGCAGCTTCTTTCAGAGCGCGGCCGCGGACTTTTTATTATCAAACATATAACCGGCGGTAATACGGATTTTGACTATGACGGCAGAATACTTACGCATAAAATGACGTATTTTACAAAAACCGACTTATGCCGTCCCCCTCTTTTCGGTGCCTGAGAAATGGAACTTGCAGAGAAATTAAGTATATTGTCTGCAGCAGCCAAATATGACGTTTCCTGTTCTTCAAGCGGCAGTTTGAAGCGTAAAGCCTCTGACGGAGGAATAGGGTCTGTTCATGCTAGTGGAATTTGCCATAGTTTTTCCTCCGATGGACGCTGTATATCACTTCTAAAAATACTTCTTACAAATGACTGTATTTATGATTGCACTTATTGCGTTAACAGACGCAGTGAGGATGTTAAGCGTGCTTCTTTTTCCAACGATGAAATTGTTAAATTGACGATGGATTTTTATGTCCGTAACTATATAGAGGGTTTGTTTCTTTCTTCAGCAATAGAAAGGAATCCCGACTCTACAATGGAACGCCTTGCGGCCATTGTAAAAAGACTGAGGACTCAGGAGAGGTTCGGAGGATATATACATATAAAAGCAATACCCGGAGCCAGCAGAGAACTTATGGATGAGGCGGGAAAATATGTTGACCGTATGAGCGTAAACATTGAGTTGCCGTCAAGTGACTCCCTGCACAGGCTGGCCCCTCAAAAACATAAAAATGCAATCGTGACCTCATTCAGGCAGATAACGTCTTCCATCGAAGAAAACCGTGATTCTATGAAAAAGTTCAGGAAAACGCCGATGTTTATTCCTGCCGGACAGAGTACGCAGCTTATAGTCGGGGCGTCTCCGGAAAGTGACGCGAAAATTTTAACTCTGTCCGAAAATCTTTACAACAGGTTTTCGCTTAAGAGAGTGTATTATTCCGCTTATGTGCCGGTTCTTTCTCATCCGCTTCTGCCGCAGCTTTCAACTCCTCCTCTATTAAGGGAACACAGGCTCTATCAGGCTGACTGGCTTTTGAGGTTTTATCATTTCAGAGCATCGGAAATACTTGCTTCCGATACGGATAGCCTTCCGGAAGGAATTGATCCTAAGACTAACTGGGCGCTTAATAATTTTGGAGTATTCCCTGTTGATATAAACAATGCCCCTTATGAGATGCTGCTGCGTATCCCCGGACTTGGGGTCAGAAGTGCGAAACGTATTATGGTGGCGAGAAGGCTGCAAAAGTTGAGAATTGAGGATTTGGCTAAGCTGGGAGTCGTTATGAAGCGCGCCAGATATTTCATTATAGCTGAGGGCAGAGGGGCTTTTGAATTGAAGTTGTCGCTTGATTCCGTGAGAAGAAATCTTGAACAAAGGACCTCTTCATCTTATTTGCAGCTTCAGCTGTTCGATCAACTGACTCCGCAGATTTTTAGGCAGTCTGTGACCGGTGAACTCTAGTGATTTATTTGTATGACGGGACTTTTACCGGGCTTTTGTCTGTTTTTCATGATATTTTTGTTTTGAAAAATGCTCCGGTTTCAATATCGGTAAAAAAATATGTCCCGGATCTTTTTGCGGAATTGAAAAAGATTGTTACTTCGCCGGAAAAGGCCGAGGATTTTACTTTTTTGCTGGAGTCCTCCTTCCCTCCTTCAGTATTCAGAGTTATATATGCCGCTTTTCTTTCGGAATTGTCCGAATTTGAAATGGATCTTTACAGATATCTTGCCGACGGCTTTGAAATCGGCAAAGATATTGAAAAATATCTGCATCTCGACTCAGTGGCGAGAGTTCGTGCCATAACTGCAAAAGTATTCAAAGAGGCGCACAACCTAAAAGGATTTATAAGGTTTTCCGAGTTGAAAAACGGTTTTCTTTATTCACGGATAGAACCGGATCATTTTGTGCTTCCCCTGATTGTTTCCCATTTCAAAAAACGTTTCGGCAATAAAAACTGGGTTCTTCATGATGCCAAAAGGGGACGGGCCGCTATCTATGAAAACGGAAAGGTGGAGTTTGTTGATGTTCTGCAGGAAGAGTCCCCGGTTTTTTCGCAGCATGAGAATGATGTCGAGTTACTGTGGAAAACTTTTTTTGACTCTGTATCCATAGCTTCGAGGAAGAACCCGAAGCTTCAGAACAGGATGTTGCCAAGGCGATACCGCAAAAACATGCTCGAGTTTAAATAGGTTGAAAAAGACGAATCTGCGTTGTCAAAGCAGATGTTTGCTCGCTCACCGCAGTCTTGCTGCGCCTCGCTCGTCAAAATCCGCTTTGCCTTAGCATCTCCGTCTTTTTGAACCTATTTATTTTTTAGCGGAATATTATTAAATATATGTATCTGCGTTGTCAAAGCAGATGTTTGCTCGCTCACCGCAGTCCTGCTGCGTCTCGCTCGTCAAAATCCGCTTTGCCTTAGCATCTCCGTCTTTTTGAACCTATTTATTTTTTAGCGGAATATTTATTTATGACAATTTGAATTTTGATAAGTTGGTTTTGTTTGCTTGATTTTTTGCCTATCGCGTGAGGAATCGGGCCCCTTAAGGAAGCAAATTCTGATCTGATTCCATCAAAACGCATGTCCAGACTGCGCAAAAACACAGTCAACATAAATGGCAATATCGACAAAATGTTTAAAAAAGAGTGTGAATGAGTACATTATGTCTCAAAAAAATAA
>JAVBNT010000009.1:0-172750 GCA_031551355.1 Candidatus Xenobia bacterium
TAAAACTTGCGGCTGGCGTGTTTTCGGGCTTCATCGGCCCAACCCCACGACAGACTCATTTTGTTTGCTTCTTACTATAAATTACAATTACCAGCGGCCTTCAAGACCGAAAACTACGCCATTGTATTGAACGTGGATGTCATTCTTATAATTGTGATTTTCACCTTCGTAACCGAGTTTTACCGAACAGGCATTGTTGATATCATATTTAACTCCAAGGCGGTAAAGGAAAGTGTTGTAGCTTGATGAATCATACGGAGCTACGCCGACTGTGGACGTCATTGAGGGATAATACATCGCCAGGGCATTAAAACCGAATTTGCCGAGGAAATAGCCGTCATAGCCAAGTCCGATTCCCCATCCGTTTCCTTCTTCCCATGCTTTGTCAAAAGCTCCGCCTACGTGGGGATGAACTTTTGATTTGAGGGTATTCCACTTATAGCCGAAGTTGAAATAAAAATTATTTTCTCTCGTTGAAGTGCTCGCATAATCTTTTGCCCATTTGTCGCCTGAAAGCGGCAGTTTGGCATTGATTTCAAAATTACTGTAGGAAACGTCCGTAAGCCCGACATTATTTACACTGGGATTTGTTCCCCAGCCGAAAGAGCCGTCGCCTTTGCCTAGTGTCGTCTCATAATGAAGACCAAGCTTGGCACCGCGGTAAACATTGCCCTCAACGCCAAGTTTCATTACCGGCATTGTCATATCGGCTGTGTTGCAGGGAACTTTCATACTGATATTCATCGGCGAATACTGGATATCGGCCTTGATATTTTCAGCATTTACGGCTGCTGCTCCAAGCACGAGCATAGCACAAACAATCAAAGATTTTTTCAGCATATAAACAAACACTCCTTAAAAAATAAAATTTAATACTAAATTTATTAAAAAATTCTACGCCATGGCCGGTTTACCTTCTGTCATGAAATAATAAATCACTATATATTTCTTCTTCCTTCAATAGCTCTGGAGATCGTTATTCCGTCGGCATACTCCAGATTTGCACCGACTGGTATGCCGTAAGCTATCCTTGTTACTTTAACCTCAGAGTTCATTCTTAGCTGCCTAAGGATAAATAGCGCCGTTGTTTCACCGTTAACCGTCGGATTTGTAGCCAGAATAATTTCCGATGCCTTTGCCGCCCTGTCAAGCAAAGGCCGGATGGTCAATTCTTCCGGACCGATACCGTCCATAGGAGAGATAAGTCCTCCCAAAACATGGTAAACGCCTTTATAATTACCGGATCTCTCGATGGCGGCCAAATCCCTGAAATCGGATACCACGCAAATCAAACCGGAATCACGCGAAGGGTCTGAACAAACAGGGCATAAATTATCTTCGGAAAAGTTAAAACAGAGCGAACAGGATCTGATATTTTCCAGATCTTTAAGCGCCCTGCACATTTTTTCAATTTCAGAAAAAGGCTGATTCATGAAATAAAATGCCATTCTTTGGGCCGATTTAGGACCAACCGAAGGCATTTTCATAAATTCACGGATCAGAGCTTCCAAAGGTTTGGCAAAAACATCCATTTTGCACTTCCAAAAAAATAATTAAAAAAGGCCCGGTATCTTAAGACCGCCGGTCAGTGCGCTCATAGCTTCCGCTCCCAGCTGCTGAGACTTGTCCATCGCGTCCTTAAAAGCAACCATTATCAGATCTTCGAGCATATCAACTTCATTGGGATCTACTACGGAAGGATCTATTTTGATCGATACGAGATCCTGCTTGCCGGTCATCTCTATTTTAACCATATTTCCGGCAGCAATGCCTTCGACAACCTGGCTGCCCAATTCTTCCTGAATCTTTTCCTGCATTTTCACAATATTGCCCATCTGACCGCTCATATCGGGCATACCGCCCTTCTTTTTTTGCATCTGGCGCATAAATTGTCTTGACATATCATTAACTCCTTAATTTTTTTACGGCTATTCTACTTTTTTGCAGAATTAAGGACCATATTAATTGTATCCACAAGTTCATCCAAATTAAAAGGTTTTGTCATATATGAGGAAACCTTTTCATTATACCCCCGCAAAATATCAACATCCTGCGTCTTTGCCGTCAGCATAACAACAGGCAAATCCTTAAGCTGTTCGTCTTTTCTTACGGCTTCCAAAACCTCAAAACCGTCCATTTCCGGCATCATAACATCCAAAAGTACCAGAGAAGGCTTATTTTCTCTCATCAAATCAAGAGCTTTTGCCCCTCTGTCGGCTGTAGCCACATCAAAACCTTCCATACTCAGGTATATTTTTAAAGAATTCAGAATATGTTCCTCATCATCTACTATCAATATCAGTTTCTTAACATCATTAGTCATTATTACCTCCCAAAAATATAATATCTAAACCGGCTTACCGCCGAATATATCCATAACATCCCTGACAAAATCCTTGTGATTATCGGTATGAGTCGCCGCTATATTTTCCTGTACTGGGGCACTGCCGCCGGTAAAAGCGGAGCGGACCCTGATTTTGCGGTGGGCAAACCTCGATACTATGTCCGCTATGAATTCCAGATTGTTGTCTATCTGGGTCTTATGAAAATTAAAACCGTCTTTAACCTGAAGAACAATCTCATCATCATTAACAAAGACAGGCTTCGTATCAATCAGAACGGCATGAATTGAAATTCTTGAAGCTTTTACAGCCTGAAGTACTTTCGGCCACATTTCCGGCACCGACAAAGCCGAAGATGAATCGGTCTGAATCTCAACGGCGCCGATATCCTTTTTTTCCTGAATATTCTGCAGCGGTTCCCTGTTTGTATTTTCAGGCAATAAATCAACTCTCGGCTGACTTTTGAGCGATTTTTCAAGAGCATCAATCCGCTGCTTCATAGCAGTCATGGATACATCAAGATTTTTTGAAGCCATTTTGATCAGAGCAACTTCCAAAAGCGGCCGTTCACAAAAACTATCTCTCAGAGTATACAAAAGATCTGAGGCAATTTTGATAATTCTCATCAGATCAGCTTCGGTATAAAGAGCCGAAAGTTCCTTATAAGCGCTTAGATCTTCTTCGGTAGCTTCAATAATACCGGAGCTGTCGGCAAGAAATTTTGCCAGCAGTATACACCGGTAATGCTCGGTTAAATCCTTAACAAATTGAAATATGTCCTTGCCTTCCCTGAACATTGTGTCAACGGTATATAATATGTCTTTGATCTTTTCTTCGGCAATCAACTGGCTGAAGGTAAACAAAAGGCTGCGCTCCGAGATTCCCAGTAAAGATGTAATATGTGCCGGTGTTATTTCACCGTCAGAAAAAGAAAATGACTGCTCAAGAATCACAAGTGCATCCCTGAGAGCCCCTGAAGAAACGGAAGCAATCAGGTTCAGGGCATTTTCGGTCGCCACATATCCTTCCTTATGACATATGTCACGTAAGTGTGAGGTAATATCATTTTGCGAAATCCTCTTAAAGTCAAACCGCTGACATCTTGAGAGTATTGTCGGCAGCAATTCATGCGGATGCGTCGTTGCCAGAATAAAAATTACATGCGACGGCGGCTCTTCGAGCGTTTTCAGCAAAGCATTAAATGATGAATTGGAAAGCTTGTGTACTTCATCTATTATATACACCTTAAAGCGGCCTTCCATCGGGGCAAAATTTACTTTATCGATAATATATTCCCTGACCATCTCAACTGACGTATGGGACGCCGCGTCTATTTCCATGATATCCATGGAAAGACCTTTGGTAATTTTTATACAGGACGGACAAACATTACATGGCGGTTCATCGGTGTTACCGGTACAATTGAGCGCTTTGGCAAAAATCCTCGCCATACTCGTTTTTCCGGTACCTCTCGGACCGCAGAAAAGATAGGCATGCGACAGTAACTTTCTGTTTTTCAGAACATTCTGCAGCGTTTTTGTGATATGCTTCTGTCCCACGATCTCGGAAAAAGTCTGAGATCTCCACCTTCTGTAAAGGGAAATACTTTCCATCTATATAATACCCTCAGAAATTATCAATATCCGTCAATTAAACAATAAGTTTACAATTCCTTCAAAAATCCTTTTTTATTCCCACCAATGTCTTAACGGCATCAGTGCCCGCAACCTTATAATCCCTGTAAAAATTTATAACTGCGCCAAACCTGCGCATAGCTGCCGCCGCCTTTTTGCGTTCCTGAATCCACAAGGGACCTTTCCAGGCAACCAGCGTTCCTGAAGGCGACATTATCGGAAAAATGAGTTCAATAAGACTTGCCATATCAGCACACGCACGCGTAAAAACCAGATCAAAAAACGATCTGAATTTATCATTGCCGGCAAGCTCTTCACCTCTGGCACAAACAACGGCAACATCTTTAAATCCCAGATTTACGGAAAGTTTCTCCAAAAAACCGCATTTTTTGCTGCTAGAATCAATAAGTGTTATCTGCAAATCAGGATAAATTATTTTCAGAGGAATTCCCGGAAATCCTCCGCCGGTACCGAAATCACATGCCTTCAGCCCGGAAAGAGGAAAGTCAAGCAATGAAAACGAGAGCGAATCGAGAAACATGCTATCGACTATTTCCGGCAAAGTCCTGTTGGATGTAAGTCCGGCAATCCTGTTCCAGAAAAGCAGTTCTTCGGCATAACGATCAAAAAGTTCAAGCTGGTCAGCAGATACCGCGCAGCCAAACTCCTGCGCTCCCTTAATTAATTTATCCTGTAAATACTTATCCATAATTATTTACCTATACAAAATTCGCTGAATATCTTATCCAGAACGGCTTCATCAAAACTTTCACCGCAAAGTTCCGATATCACGGCCAATACTTCTCTTAAAGATATCAGCAGCATATCGTGAGGATAACCGCTGTTTATGGTAACGGCAGCGTCCGCAAGGCTGTCGGCTATTGAAGCTATCGCCTCTCTGTGACGCTGGGAAGCAAGAAAAACGGCGCCGGCGTCTGATTTATATACCTTTTTAAGTTTACCGGCGAGAATATTTTTAAAATTGTCCCCGCCGTCCTTGGAAACGGTAGATATTACCGCACTGTCCACAGCATATTTAACCGCTATCTCCTCAGGGTTAAGCTGCGCTTCCAAATCAGCCTTGTTAAAGACAATCATAAAATCTTTTTCATACCGGCTCGCAAGCCGCAAAACTATTTCGTCATTTTCATCAAGCCCGGACGATATATCAAGCACAACAATTACAAAATCGGCTTTTTCAATCGATTCCCTGGTTTTTTCAACACCGAGTTTTTCGATAAAATCATCTGTATCTCTTAGTCCCGCGGTATCGCACAAATTTATGGCAATCGAGTCGATCACACATGTTTCCTCAATAATATCCCTGGTGGTCCCGGCATATTCCGTAACAATAGCCCTGTCTTCACAAAGCAGCATATTTAATATTGAGGATTTACCGACATTCGGTTTACCGGTAATGGCTACTTTTACGCCGTCGCGGTACAGGCGGCCCCCTTCACAAAGGGATTTCATTT
The DNA here is from genome assembly GCA_031551355.1 of Candidatus Xenobia bacterium. Taxonomy (GTDB): domain Bacteria; phylum Vulcanimicrobiota; class CADAWZ01; order CADAWZ01; family CADAWZ01; genus JAVBNT01. The sequence goes on from JAVBNT010000009.1 coordinate 5,452, forward strand.
TAATAGCCAAAGATAAAAGAGAATTTATTGAAGCGGCCAGCTCCGCCGGATCACAAGCAAATAAATCTTCATCGGGATAATCGAGAGGCGCTTCGATCTTTGCAATAAGATCAAGTATTCTATCCTTAAAATCCGCAAGTTCGGCGGAAAATTTACCGGCAAGCTGTGTCGAAGCAATTTCAAGGCTTTTGGAAGTTCTGGCCCTGATGATATCCATTACCGCCTCGGCCTGAATAAGATCTATCCTGCCGTTAAGAAAAGCCCTTTTCGTAAATTCTCCCGGCAGTGCACTTCGCGCCCCCATGGCAAAAATCAGCTCCAATATCTTTATAACCGGAGTCATTCCGCCATGACACTGAATTTCCACAACGTCTTCCCTGGTATAGGAATGCGGGGATTTCATGATCAGAAAAAGAGCCTCATCGATAAACTTGCCATCACAGGGATCGGCTACATGGCCGAAATAAAAATGAAAATGCTCAAATTTAACACAGCCGCCGCCGGGTTTTTTATAAAGCCTGTGAGCAATATCAAAGGCCCTGGAACCGCTTATTCTGATAACGGCGATTCCTCCTTCACCAGGCGGAGTCGACAAAGCTGCTATCGTATCTTCTTTATAAAAAAATTTCATAATCTTATAAGAAAGGGGACCTCACATTAATTTCTGTCTCTCACAGAGGGTACAGAGCTCACAGAGATAAATACCCATTTCTTATCCTTTTCATACCATCAATTTTTTTTATTAAAATTCAAAACTAAACCATATGGCGTATCTGATAATTTTAGATATATTAGTAGTTATTAAAAAAACAGAGGTTATTAAACTTCTTCCAGAAGTCCCGGATCCGGTTCTTCATTAATTTCAATTGCTGCGCCTATATTTTTTTCTTCCGCCTGTTCGTTTAATTCTTTCTAAGTAGCAAAAAGTTTCTCTGTGTTCTCCATTTCTCTGTGAGGAACCTTTTCATTGTTAATAAAAAGAGCCGCCTTGTTACTTAACGAGACAGCCCCTGTGTATATTCTTCATCAAATCCTGTAAATTCCCGGTATCTTTCGAAATAGGGGAAACTAATCCTGTTTGGGAGATATTACAACTTTTCTCAGCGGTTCTTCCCCCTGTGAGAAAGTATCCACATGAGGATTGTCCTGCAGCGTCAGATGTATGATGCGTCTCTCATTCGACATCATCGGTTCCAGAATAACATTCTTTTTGTCGAATCTGGCTTTTTCCGCAAGTCTTTTGGCAAGATCCTGAAGACTTTTTTCACGGCGCTGCCGATAGCCCTCAACATCAAGAACTATTTTGATTTTGTCTTTTTTGTTTTTGTTAAGAATCAGATTCAGCAGAAACTGCATGGCATCAAGAGTTTGTCCGCGTTTGCCTATCAGCAATCCCATATCCCCGCCGACAACATTAAGTCTCAGCAAACTGTCATCCGTATACTCTTTTTCTATATCACCGGTTAAGTCAAGATGTCTTAATATTTCATAAAGAACCTCTTCGACTTTATCTTCAGGACCGTTCTTAAGCATAACACGGACTCTGGCAAATTTATTACCCCATCCAAAAACACCTTTAGAGCCTTCATCGAGAACCTCTACCTCAACACCGGGATCATCCTGACCCACACCGAGCTTCTCAAGAGCCGCTTTTTTTGCTTCTTCTACTGTTCTGGCATATTCTTCAGCGACTTTCATATAATGCCCCCTTATAATTATTATAATGTAAATAAAAAACCAAGAATTAAATATTGTGTAAAATCATATAAAGTCCTAAAAACAAACTTTAGGAAACCGCCGGTTTAGGTTTAGGAGACTTATCTCTCATTATTATCAACTGCTGGATAATGCTGAATACGTTGAAAACAAGCCAATAAATCATCAGAGCACATGGAAATTTCCACTGCCACATCATATAAGTAAAGAAAACAGTCATAAAAGTACCCATCATTTGCTGGGACTGAGCCATCTTCGGATCAGACGGAGGAGTAGTGGTCTTTTGTGTAAGATACATCGTAAAACCGTAAATAAGAAGAATTACTATGTCCTGTCCGGCCAGGCTTTTACTGAATATCTCCGGATACTTATATGAAAGAGGCGTTCCCATCCAGAGAAAATAAGATCTTTCAAAAACATTCTGATAACTCATTATTGTATGCCATATTCCCCAAAGTATAGGGAGTTGAATAAGCATCGGCAGACAACCGCTTAAAGGATTTACATTGTGTTCCTTATATAGCTTCATTATTTCCTTGTTCAATTTTTCAGGCTCATCTTTATAGCGTTCCTGAATTCTCTGCATTTCAGGCTGAACAACCTGCATGTTCTTCATAGCTTCAAACTGTTTTTTAGTAGGAACATAAAGGATCAATTTAATCACAAGAGCCAGAAAAATCAATGACCAGCCATAGTTTCCGGTTACCGTATAAACTATGTTAATAAAATCCATTATAATTTTATTAAAAATTTCGACCAAAAATCAACACACTCCATTCGGGGTACAAATCAATCAAGCGGATCATAACCGCCCTTATGGTAAGGGTGACACTTCATAATCCTTAAGCAACCCTTAAACAAACCTTTGAAAATACCATACTTAATAAGGGATTCTTTCATATATTGAGAGCAACTCGGCACAAAACGGCAGACAGGAGGAAAATTCCTTTTCACGGATTGGTAAATCTCAATCATACGAACAAATAATTTAACAGGCATAGTTACATTATATCACTAATTCGAGTAAACAAAACGCGGAAAATATCAATCAATTAAGCCGGATTTTTTAAAAATAGAAAAAAAACCTTCCCTAAGCTCGTTGAAATCCGCAAACTTAGAGGAAGCTCTGGCTACTATAACTACCGTACCTTTAAAATTCATAAAAGAAATAATATAGCGTACTATCTCCCTTAATCTTCTTTTTATTCTGTTCCTTACAACAGCATTGCCTATTTTCCGGCCAACACACAGACCAAAGCGAAGAGGCAGTTCATTCTTAAGGACATAAATAATCAGAAGACTATGGTAAAAAATCAGACCATTTTTCATAACATAGGAAAATTCGCCTGATTTTTTAAGGATATTAAAAGAAGACATTAAGCCGTAAGCCTTTTTCTACCTTTACGCATTCTTCTTTTTATAACTTTTATTCCGCTTCCCGTGGACATTCTTTTGAGAAATCCATGCTCTTTCTTTCTTTTTCTATTCTTAGGTTGAAAAGTTCTTTTCATAAATATTGCCCTCTTTAAACTTAAAACAATCTTCAAGTTTTATAAATCAGGCACCTTTACCATAAACTATCTGAAAAAGTTTATGGCAGTGCCAATAAAAACCATCAAGTCTCAATATTATAACTCCCGCAAATAGCAATGTCAATATTAAAATTTCAGGCAAAAAAATCAACGGTAAAAAATGGTTAAAAAATGTTTATACATTATATTTTAATTATATTATATAAATTATTTTACTTTAAATATGTGTATAAAAAAAACCATCAAAAATATTCAAATAATTTTTTATTACCGTTGGTATAGCGAAAGTTTATATTTATCCACAGTCATGGCCATAATAATGTGGATATGTGTATAAAAAATTGTAGAGGATATTTTAAAAACAATGAGAACTGCATGATCTCTGAAATTAAAATTACCCTGGAGACATATGCGGCTATGAATGATACACAACAAAGTTATATCACGGAAGTATGGAGAAAATGCACATTTTTCCTGGAAAAACTCCTGGAAAAACCAACCTTTGAAATGTGTATAAAACCAATGTATCCCGTATCTTTGGAGGGTAACGTATTAAAATTGGAATCAAATGCCTTTGCATTAAATCTTCTTAAGAAAAAGCCTGAATGTATAAACCTCATTGAAGAAGTAGTAAAAAATACCGTATCATCCGAATGTGTTGTGGATATTACGGAATCCGGACAAAAACAGGAGTATGAAAAAGAAGAGTACACAATAACATCAGCACCATTTCCGGACGAAGAACAAAAAGAAGAATATGACAAAGAACTTGCCGGAGAAAAAAAGGCTAAGTCCCATTTTTCCTCACTGATAATTAATCCTAAATATACGTTCGATACATTTGTTGTCGGCGACAGTAATAATCTGGCCTTCAGTGCCAGTCTTGCCGTAGCCACAAAACCCGGAAAAGCATATAATCCTCTGTTCATATACGGAGGAGTAGGTCTTGGAAAAACACATTTACTGCAGGCTATTGCACATACGGTAACAAAAAACAATCCTAAAAGCAAAATAGAATATATATCAACCGAGCGTTTTGCCTATGAAATGATCCGCCATCTGCAGGAAGGTAAAATAGTAAAATTTAAGGAAAAATACCGCAGTGTAGATGTTCTTCTTATAGACGATATCCAGTTTCTCATAGGAAAAGAAGGCACCCAGGATGAATTTTTCCATACCTTCAATGAACTTCATGGGGCTGGCAAACAAATAGTTATAAGCAGTGATCGGCTGCCGAAAGAAATACCAAACATTCATGATCGGCTGAGATCAAGATTTGAATGGGGCCTTACGGTGGATATACAGCAACCGGATATAGAGACAAGACAGGCTATTTTATTAAGAAAAGCGGAATCGGAAAAGATAAAAGTTCCGTTTGAAGTAATATCCTATATTGCCGAACAGATAAACACCAATATAAGGGAACTTGAAGGAGCACTCATAAAAGTAATAGCCAGAGCTTCACTTTTAAACAAGGAAGTAGATATAGAACTCGCACATTTTGCCCTTAAAGATATACTTCCCAACAAAGAAGGAGAAATAACTCCCGAACTAATAAAAAAATGTGTGGCACAGTATTTCGGTATAGAAATAAGTGATCTGAGCAGTTCAAAAAGAGATCAGAAATACGCATATCCAAGACATATAGCCATGTATCTGACCAGAGAGCTTACAAACATGTCATATTTGGATATAGCCAGAGTAATGGGTAAAAATGATCATACGACCGTTAAACATGGTTATGATAAAATAGTATCCAGAATGGAAACTTCTTCGGATAGAACAAAAATTAATATTGATAATATAAAAAATAACATAAAAGAAAGACTGTAATAGCAATATTTAAAATGTAAGTAAGTATGTAGATAAATTGTGGACTCAGAGTGGAAAAACTGTTGATAACATAGCTGTAAGATTAATGAACAGGGATAATGTTGATAATCGTTAAAAAATATACACACTAATATTTATACAATAACGGCTCTATATACCAGTAAGTAATACTTTTACACATTTTCCACACCAACTACTATTAATACTAACAGGATAAAATAAAAAAATATAAATAATTATCAAAGAAGAAAAGCCGTGTATAAAATTTTAGTTAAGAACAGGAGCTCCAAATGAAAGTAATTTTACCAAAAAAGAATTTAGAAAACGGATTGCTTATGGCATCTAAGGCTATAAGTCCAAAGACCCCGTTCCCGGTTCTAAGTCATTTTCTTCTGGAGGCAAAAAACAGTAATTTAAAAATATCGGCAACTGATCTGGAAGTAGGTATTGAAGTATCCATGCCGGCTGAAATTCAGGAAGAAGGTTCTTTTACGGTCCCTGCTAAAACATTTCAGGATATCATCGGTTTAATGGATACCGATAATGTAAATATTTCCAAAGAAAATGATTCCGCTGATCTGAATGTATTTTCCGATAATTCTTCCTGTAAAATAATGACTCTTCACAGCGATGAATTTCCCATAATACCACGCAGTGATGACGAACCGTTATTTACAATGCTGCAAAAAGATCTTAGGGATGCAATTAAAAGTATTTATTTTTCAATTGCCGCTCAGGAAGAGACAAGAGCGGTGTTGACCGGCATGCTGATGATTGTTAAGGATTTTTCCGTAAGGTTTGTAGCAACGGACGGAAAAAGACTGTCTATGGTTGACGCGCCGATAACTTCTCAGGTTGAAGGTGAACATTCGTATATAGTTCCCGGCAGGGTTCTTTCTGAAATAGCCAAATCCGTAAAAAACCCCGGCGAAACTGTTGCCATAGGTGTAAAAAACTCGCAGATATTTTTCAAAATGGAAGATATTTTCGTAATATCGAGACTTCTTGAGGGTAATTATCCAAAGTTTGAACAGGTGATACCTTCAAATTCCAAACATAAAATTTCCATAAACCGAAATAATTTTATTTCCGCTTTAAAACTGATACTGGTTATGGCTCAGGAAAAAAACTTTCCTAAGCTTATTAAACTTGAGTTTATTCAGGATAAGCTTACTTTGAGATCTAATACTCCCGATCTCGGAAGTGCTTTCAGGGATATTGCCTGTAATTTTACCGGTGACTCTGTAGAGATGGCTTTTAACGGTCAGTATTTTATTGATGTCCTGAGTGTACTTCATGGTGAGGATATTGTTTTTGAATTTACTGACGAAGTGTCTCCCGGAGTTATAAAACCGGGTTTACAGGATCCTTTGCTGGACAATTACATATGTGTAATAATGCCGATAGTTATAAAAGACGACATTTAATATCTACTATTTTTAAAAAGATATTGCCAACTTATTTTAAATGTGATAGAATATTTTTCGCGTGGATTTATGGAGAGATGGCCGAGCGGCTGAAGGCGAGCGCCTGCTAAGCGCTTGTAGGGGCTTTAATCCTTACCGTGGGTTCGAATCCCACTCTCTCCGTACCCGTAAGCGCTCGTAGCTCAATTGGATAGAGCAACAGACTACGGATCTGTAGGTTAGGGGTTCGAATCCCTTCGAGCGTGTTTTTATAAAAAATTGCAAAATACGCTGCGTTCATGCGCTCGTAGTTCAATTGGATAGAGCGTCGGCCTCCGGAGCCGAAGGTTGGAGGTTCGAGCCCTCTCGAGCGTGTTTTTTAACCGGCAATATGCAATAATGTTATGAATTCCAGGTATGATTACAAATATATGCGCGAAGCCATTAATATGGCTTTTGTTGCTTTATCCAGGGAAGACGTTCCTGTAGGATGCGTCATAACCGATAAAACGGGAATTGTTTCCTGTGGATTTAATACCAGAGAATTTGAAAAGACTCCTCTTGGTCATGCGGAAATAAACGCTATCAGGGAAGCGTCTTCTGTCAGAAAAAGCAAGCGGCTTACGGGTTGTACTCTTTATGTGACGCTTGAGCCATGTCCGATGTGTACAGGAGCCATAATTGAATCTTTTATAGATACGGTTGTTTTTGGAGCTTATGACCGTAAAATGGGCGCTTGCGGTTCAGTAATGAATATAGCCGATTATCCCGGTCTCTGCCGTCGGGTTAATGTCAGGGGCGGAATTTTGGAACGTGAATGTTCCTTTATACTTGAAAGTTTTTTTAAAAAATTAAGAAGGAGAGATGGCTGAGTCCGGTTGAAAGCGCTCGACTCGAAATCGAGAAAGGCCGAAAGGTCTTCGGGGGTTCGAATCCCTCTCTCTCCGCCACATATTACCATAACAGATACGCCAAATTACCTGATAATCGGGCGTATTTTATTTTTACAAGATCTTTGCAGATTGAATCATACTGCAAGATATAAAATGTATTTGCCTTGACAGCCGTATAATTTTGTTGGTAATATTGTTTGTAGAATTTCGTCTGGTAAAATTCTATAAAAAATATTACAGGTAAAACAACAATTAATACCTATCCTTTATCTGAGTATTCTTCGAAGCCATTCCAGGCATATTAAGCGGCTGCGGGTTGCTCATATCACCATACCTACATTAAAAACAATTACTGGCGTAAAAATACTCTTTCAGCCCTTTCCGGTGAAAAAAATTGTTTGCCGTTAGACTTATCATGCCGTTATCAACAAGATAAAATAGTTTCAAATGTAACGTTATGTTATAGTGTTAATAATATAAAAAAAGGGGGGTATTATAATGAAATGTCCGATATGCATTAATGTGGATCTGATGATGAGTGACCGTCAGGGAGTTGAGATAGATTATTGTCCTCAATGCCGGGGAATCTGGTTGGATCGCGGGGAACTGGATAAAATCATTGAGCGCTCAGCCGGTGTCGCACCGCCTGCCGAACAGAGGGTTGCAAGAGTTCCCGATCATCAGGATTACCCGCATAGCCATGATCAAAGACATCACAGTGATCATGGTTATCATAATGATCAGAGATATCATGGTGAGTATGGCCGGAAAAAGAGAAGAGGAAGTTTTCTTGAGGAGCTTTTTGACTTCGATTAATATTATATTCACGATTAATATTATATTCAGTTTAAATTTCAGTAAGCGGGCTGTCTGGTTAAGGAAACAAGATGGCTCCTTATTTATTAACAATGGAAATATTCCTCACAGATAATTAGGAGAGTTCTTAAAAAATTCTTTGGCTGCCGGTGTGTGGTTGACTAATTTTTTGTGTGATATGACTCATGTAAATTTATTATTGTCTTATTTTATTTAAATGATTTAATATAAAATATAGGGAGGATGTATGGATTTATGTTAATTAATGATTTTGTCTATACGTTTATAGCATCTTTTATGGCATTGTTCCCTGTGCTCAACCCGATAGGCAATGCCTTTGTCGTCAATGGATTTCTTGAGGGCCTGGATGAAGTCCAGCGCAGTAAGATTGTTAGAAAAATTGCCTTAAACTGTTTATTGATCGGCCTTGGCAGTTTGATCGCCGGAAAACTGATATTACTGCTTTTTGGCCTGGCGGTACCGGTCATACAGCTTGCCGGCGGAATTCTGATCGGTAAAATGGGCTTTGACTGGCTTTCCGGACCGGCAGGAAATGAAAACGGTGGCGGTCACCATGCCCTAGGTAGTATTGATATGTATAAAATTGAACAGCAGGTATTTTACCCTATTTCCTTCCCTGTTTGTTTCGGACCGGGAAGTATATCGGTTATTTTTACCCTGATGGCCGGAGCGTCGGTAAAAGGATGGGTGCCTACCGGCATCAACTACGTTATTATTGCTCTGGTTATTGCTATTTTGTGCGGAATTCTGTATTTTTTGATTTCGCGCGGAAACAAATTGGCCAACCGTTTGGGGCATTCCGGCAGTCTTGTGCTCAACAAGCTGGTGGCATTTTTTACATTCTGTATCGGCATACAAATTGTTATTACCGGACTTTCAAAAATTTTTCATCTTCACGTCCTGTAGGCGGCACGGAATTATTTTAAAGGAAAACCATGATAATTAATTATGAGATAAAAAACTTAATAGATTTGGCTGATGAAGCGATCAGAAATGAGCAGTTTGACAGGCTTTGCGAATTTTATACCGAAGATGCCGTCCTTGTTGTAAAGCCCGGAAAACTAGCCAAAGGCAAAGCGGAGATAAAATCCGCCTTTGTAGCTATTTCAAAGTATTTCAATCACAGTATCGTCCCTAAACAGGGAAATATGGTCATGCTCCAGACCGGTGATACCGTGCTTGTACTTTCGCAGACTGTTTTGTCCGCAGAAAATGAGTCCGACAGCGAATTTTCAATGGATAGAAGGGCTACTTACGTTTACAGACTCGTTAACGGCAAGTGGCTTTGTGCCATTGATAATTCTTACGGGACTTCGTTACTATGACGAAGTCTGCCCGTTTTTAATATTTGTCTTTGCTGTTGTTTAGCTTGAAGATTGATATATTATATTTGCAGTTTTAAAACACCATCATTAATATTTTTTAGGTAATAAATGATATGCTCAACATTACAGTAATATTTTTTGTAGTTTCCTTTGCGGCTTTAATAATTATATTAAATTTGACGCCTGTACCCGCGGCTTTTGTGATTAGGAAAATTTTGGAAAGAATAACTTTTCCCAGACCGGAAAGTTATGACGAAGTATTCCGTAAGATAAATATCCGCAAAAATATTGAATATCCGTCAAAATTTGGTAATAACCTGCTGGATCTGTTTTTGCCGGAAGTTCCCGGTGAAAAGTTTCCGCTTATACTTTGGATTCATGGCGGGGCATATGCCGGCGGTGATAAGAGTGATGCCGAATTTTTTTCATCTTCTTTGGCTGCCGAAGGTTATGCCGTAGTCTCCGCCAACTATATGCTGACGCCGCAGGCTAATTATCCCTCACCTATTTTACAGATATCGGAGTGCTATCAGTGGATTGTTTCCGTGTCTGAACAATATTCGCTTGATTTGAGCCGCTTTGCAGTTGCCGGCGACTCGGCGGGAGCACAAATTGCTTCACAGTTTATTTCCGTCCAGACATCGTGTGAGTATTCTGAAAAAATGGCTATACCACGGACGGTTCCTCCATCTACTATCAAAGCCGTATTGCTTTACTGCGGTACTTTTTACATTGAAAAAATAATGGCTGTTCCCGGTTTTATGGGTTTTTTGCTCAGATCCGCGGCCTGGGCATATTTCGGCAGAAAAGACTGGGCTAGATATTATGCCGGGCAGATCGATGCCCCGAATTTTATTCATGATGATTATCCTCCGGCTTTCATAACCGACGGCAATACCTGGTCCTTTGAGGATCATGCAAGGGATTTGGCGGTTTTGTTAAGGGAAAAGGGCGTCATTGCCGAAGAATACTATATACCCGTGGAAACAGAAAAAACTTATCACGAATATCAGTTTATAATGGACAGGCAATCGGCTCTTGATTCACTCCGTGAAACTCTGCGGTTTTTGAATAAATATGTTTAGTTACGCAAAAACTTCCGCCTTGATGAACCTTCAGGGCACCGGAGGAGGTGAGTGTCCTTACAGAAGGCTTATCAAGGCGGAAGCGGACTGGCTGGTTTTGTTGTTAATTTCTAGAGTGATGCACTCTGGTCTGCCGAAACTTGTGTAAATACGAGCGTGTAAATAGCTTTTGCCATAAAGTTAGGGTCGTTTGGTGAAAAAGTTTCCACTGTCTGTCCGCCGGCATTTTTTACCGTTCCGTCGGCAGCAATCGTGCCGATTGTATTGTTTGCCGCATCCTTTACACATCCGTTGTTATCGATTGAAGCTTTTTTGGTGTTGCCGCTATCATTGATGATGTTGTTTACTAAAGAACCTTTGATATTGCCTGCTTTGTCGTAGATGAATACTTTAGCATCGGAAACTGCGGAGCAGGGCAGCATTGAACTGTTGTCAAAGAAGAAGATTACCGCTGCTGTTTTTATGAGTGAATTACCGGAGTATGAACCGACTTCTTTGCCGGAAAGATTGATGACTGTGCCTTTGTTCAAAAGTCCGACGAGCGTATCCCTGTGGTCCTGTATGATACCTGTTGACGATTCTATTTTTCCGCAGACGCTGTTGTTTGAATTTCTGATTGTTCCGTCTTTGTCAATGCGGCCGATTGTTTTTCCTGTTTCATTATGTACGGTACCGTTTTCATCTACCAAACCTATTTTGCTGCCGTTTTCATTTTTTACAGTGCCGTTTTCTTCAACTGACGCTACAGTTTTTCCGTTTGCCGATTTTACCGTTAATGTATTTGCAAAAGCTGATGCCGTAAGGCAGATGCTGATTATCAGAGCTAATATTACTGTGTTATATTTTCCGTTTGTTTTTACTGACATTTGTGAGTCCCTCCAGGTTTTGTTGTTATGTTTATTTTTCTGTTGTTTTTTTCTGACAAGTGTGATTGTAAACTATTTGTTAACAATTGTCAATACTTTTTTAACATTTTTTTAAAATTATTTTAACATAGTTTACAATTTGTTAACAAATAGTAATTGTTAACAGTATTTTATTGTCGAAAACGGTTGATTATGATAGTAATATTGTGACAAGTTTTTGGAGATTTTGATATTATGAAACAAAATAAGTACGATGATCCGGTATTTTTTGAAAAATATTTGCTGATGGAGCGCTCGAAAGGTCTTGAATTTGCCGGTGAATGGCCTGAATTCAGAAAAATGATGCCTGATTTGAGAGATAAAAGAGTCCTTGATTTAGGCTGCGGGCTTGGCTGGCATTGCCGGTATGCTGCGGAAAACGGCGCAAAATGCGTTACCGGCATTGATATTTCGCAGAAAATGATTGCTGCGGCAAGAGCGAAAACGCCTTCGAAAAAAATAAAATACTTATGTATGCCGCTTGAAGACATCGATTTTGCCGGCGATTCTTTTGATATCGTTATCAGTTCGCTGGCCCTTCACTATATAGAATCATTTTCTTTTATATGTGCCTTGGTGGAAAGGCTGCTTGTGAGCGGCGGGTATTTTGTTTTTTCTGTTGAGCATCCGGTTTTCACGGCACATGGCTCTCAGAAATGGTATTGCGGTGACGACGGCAGTATTTTGCATTGGCCTGTTGATGGTTATTTTAATGAAGGTTTGCGGACTACCGGCTTTTTGGGAGAGGAAGTTTTGAAATACCACCGCACCCTGACGTCTTATCTAAACGGGCTTATAACAGCCGGATTTAGAATCATGTCCGTAGTTGAACCGATGCCTCCGGATGATTTGCTGCATATTGATGGTATGGCTGACGAGCTGAGACGCCCGATAATGCTTCTTGTCTCTTCCGTGAAAAACGAATAACCATATTGTTAGGAATATCTCAATGTCGTAAGTTAAGAGAAAAGCGTTTATCACAGAGAAGAGGGGAACACAGGGATGTTTTAACCGGCGTTTATCCTCCGTGCCTCTGCGCCCTCTGTGAAGAGAGCCAAAGATGTCAAAATCGGCTATGAAAAATACTAACTTAGAGCAAACTGCACAAATGTAGACAATACTTCATAATGCACGTGAAGAATACAAATATGCCGTGCCATTATCAAATGATTTGCAAAAAAGAATTATCACTGTAAAAATACCGGATAGTTTTTATATGATGGGTATCAGCTATGTTAAATCAAGTTGCTCTAATGACACCGGTAGGAATCTAATGTTGTATTGAGGCTTTTTATGGGTTTATGGCAAACTAATTTAGTAACAGTCCCAGGTATAGATGACATTGGAAAAATCACATTTTTTCAGGTCTTCCGGAGTAATGAAAAAATTGGCGACTCCGCAGTCTCCCCACATGATCTCCCCGATGCTGTCGATCTGCAGAAGTAGGACCGTGTGATTCTTGAAGGAATCCGCATAACCTCTGGGATCTTCCTGGGTAAAAAACGGATAACCGCCGATTCTGTGCCCGGAAGATGAGAGCGACTCGTGTATAAAATCGATTGTATCGTCGTCAAGATCATAATATGATTTAATATTTGCATCACCATCAAAGTCTTTCATAAACAAATCATTGAAGCGGAAATCGTCCGGTGCCATAGCACATTTTGTTTTTGCAGCTTTGAGGAGAAATTCGCCTTCAAAGGGAAGGTTTCCGTCTGTAAATTTTGGCGGCTGCCCAAGTTGTGAGCGGTCATCGACGATATTTTCGTGATATATAATTCTGAAACTTTGCTGCTCGCATGGGTTGTCAAAGTTTACGCCATAGCAGTCTTCCTTTTCTTCATAGGCTACATATACCTGCAGTATGCCTTTTTCGGGAAAGTCCGCTATGTGAGGCAGCTTTGAAAAGTTAAGCTGTGCCAAAAGCTTAAGCGGTTTGCCGTCGCTTTTGGGGGCTTTGTTGTGCGGATAGTCAAATCCGGGCGGTAAGTAGGGAATACCTCCCAGTTTACTGTCATATACGTCCGTTTTTGCACGCTGCGCATCAAGCTCCAGAACATCTGCCGAAGTTTCCGCTTTAAGCTTTTCAATGGCTGCGTTTATTTTTTTGTTGTCAGCCGTCTTTATGCCGGCCGCTGTTTTTTCCGTTACGGCTTTTGTTTTGATATAAATGAAAGCTCCGATTCCCACTGAAATTGTGATTGCCGCAAAAACGGCTATAAGTATAATAGCAGTCATAATTATGATAACTTTTTTATTATTTTTTTCTTTTGAATCGGCACGATGGCCGTCTTTTGTATAGTTTGTCATTTATATAATAATTATGTCCACATCATATATGAATTGCCTTTGAGGCTCAATATCTTTCCGGAAAAGCGCGGTATATAAATTTTTGAAGGCTCCCGTTAAAAATTCCTGCCGGGTTATCATTAACTCGGACAGTTGTTTTTGTATTATATTTTCTGCGCCTAAATAAACAGGGACGCAGCACAGTATACGAGCGTCAGTGCCATCATTATATTAATGATTTTTTGGTGTTTGGCCATAAATTTATTGAATGCCGAACCGAAAATACCCCAGCAACAGGTGGATATAAAAGCAAGGGCGGCCATCGCAAGTGAGAATAGCAGCAGCATTGACCCGGAATGATATACGGGAATAATGAAAGTAGATACCGCCGTAATGCTGAAAATAACTCCTTTGGGGTTGATGAACTGCAGCAGCACTGCTTTAATAAATGTACCGTCATTGTTTTCATTTTTTTTATTTTTATTACTGCTTTTTAATATTGTCAAAGCAAGGTATAATATATATATGGCACCCAATATTTTCATTATACCGTTTATTGCCGGCAGAATTTTTTCAAGGCCCGAAAAGCACAGGCCGCATATCAACATTAGGCCGGTGAATCCTGCGGCGACGCCTAAATTGAATTCCAGACTTTTTCTGAATCCGTAGCGGCTGGAAATAGACATTGACATTATGTTGTTAGGTCCCGGCGTAAATGTGTTTATTACAGCGTAAGAGATAAAAGCTATTATATTGTTCATAAATATATAAGAAGCAATTTACCGACAATCATGCCTGAAAATAATCTTTCATTTAAAAATATATGGTCCGTTGCGTATCCTCCGCTTTGCTATATAGCTTTGCAGTTTATAACTTCAATCGGCGTAAGTGCGCTATTTTCATACCTTGAAATTTTTAACATCGGCAGAAACATGAACTCTGCCGATGTTGCCGGAATTTCCCTGATAGTAAGTACAGTTTTTTCTCTCGGCGTATTTGTTCCTTTGTTTCTGATGGTCAACGGTGTGCCGGTCAGGTCTATTTTTTCCGAAAAAGTCAGATTTGCCGATTTCGTTACGATCAGTTTATTCTCCCTGGGTCTTAATTTGATTATTATTGTGATTGTTGTTTATTACTCTCCTTATGTGCAGAGTTACAAAAGCGTTTCGGCATTTTTTACTTCGCTTAATATTATCATAAGAATTATAAGTACATGTTTTCTTATTCCTATTGTAGAAGAGATTTGTTTTCGGGGAATTGTTTTTAACCGTTTACAGCGTTTCACACCTTTTTGGCTTGCTATTTTTCTCCAGAGTGTAATATTTGCCCTTTTTCATTTTAACGCCCTGCAGTCATTTTATACTTTTTTTGCAGGTTTTTTCTTTGCTTTTCTTTATTGGAAATACGGCAATATCTGGGCCTCAATCCTGAGTCATATTATGTTCAACCTGTCTAATTTGATTTTTTCACGTATTTTCGGCAGTCTCAGCATTGAAATTAATGATTTTTTTTGGAATGTTATTCTGATTACCGGTTTCTTACTCGTCACACTGACCTTTCTTATTATATTAAAACATGATAATTCCACCCGCTTAAAAGAAATGCCTGATGCCGGTAATGACTGAATTTTTCCGTTTTTCATTGTATTATATACAAAATTCTCTGCATAGCGGTTATTTTGTGTTAAAATAATAAAATTGAAAATAATTCATTTTTGCTAAAAAAAAGGTAAATCATTAGAAACGGCGAATTATAATAAAATAATTTAAACTTTGACAACTATTTTAACGGTTTAAAAGTTTTTGAGATTTTAATACTTTTATTTTACACATAATTTTGGTGCATAAAAATGCCTCCGAAATTATGATTTTATTATGTAATGGGAGATTTTGATGCTTGCAGAAACAGTCGATGAAAAGGGTTGTTTTTCCGGATGTCTTCCGTTTCTTGTGCTTGGATTGATTGCCGGTGTCGTAAGCGGCGTGATATTTTTTGACGGTATGTGCGCCCAGTATGGCTTAACCGGATCGATCGGAAAAATTACCGGTGCCCTTTTAGGGGGAATGGCCGGTCTTACTGCGGGCGGCATTTTAGGATTTATATTTGGACGTGTATTTACAGCCATAAAGAAAAAACAAGATGATTTCTAGGGTCTGTTATATTGTAAACGGCATTGATTAAACTCAGTTTTTCTAACTGTCTGGAGGATTTTTATGGATACGAATCAGAGTGAATTTGTGAATCCTATTGGTGATTCAATTACCGATACCAGGGCTTTTTGTGAAGTTTTGACGGAAGCATCCGATTACAGCGCCGGAGATATACAAGTTCTTGAAGGGCTTGAGCCTGTAAGGAAGCGCCCGGCAATGTATATCGGCAGTACCGGTGAAAAAGGACTGCACCACCTGGTATTTGAAGCGGTTGACAATAGCGTTGACGAAGCGCTGGCAGGATACTGCACTCAGGTTGACATTACCATACACGCTGATAACTCAATAACCTGTGTCGATAACGGACGAGGTATTCCTACGGATATCGTTCAGAGCGAGGGCAAAAGCGGTGTTGAAGTTGTGATGACTAAACTGCACGCCGGTGGCAAATTCGGCGGCAGCGGCTATAAAGTTTCCGGAGGTCTTCACGGCGTTGGCGTATCCTGTGTGAATGCCCTGTCCAGCAGATTTGAAGTTGAAGTCTGGAGAAACGGTAAATCCTGGGCAATGGCTTTTTCCAAGGGTGATGTAATCGAGCCTTTTGCAGAAACCGGAACGTCTGATAAAACAGGTACAAGAGTAACCTTTAAACCCGATACGGATATTTTTACGGAAACCGTATATCAATATGATATTCTCGCTCAGCGTTTGCGTGAACTTGCCTTTTTAAATAAGGGTTTGACGATAAATTTAAAAGATGAAAGAGACGGCAAATCCGATTCATATGTTTATGCGGGCGGCATCGTCCATTTTGTTTCTCATCTGAATAATAATAAGGAACCAATTTATCCGGAACCGATTTATTTTCATACGGTAAGAGACACTACCGAAGTGGAAGTGGCTCTCCAATGGAATAAAAGCTATACCGAAGTCATTTATACTTTTGCCAATAACATTAATACTCAGGAAGGCGGCAGCCATCTTGTCGGTTTTAAATCGGCGATCACCAAATGTATCAACAGTTATTCCCGCCGTAAGGGCTGGCTTAAGGAAAAGGATTCCAATTTCAGCGGTGAGGACGTCAGAGAAGGTATTGTCGCCGTTATCAGCGTTAAACTTACGAATCCGCAGTTCGAAGGCCAGACAAAGACGAAACTCGGAAACCCTGAAATAAGATCGGTTGTCGAATCAGTGCTTGAAGAGAAGCTTGATACTTTCCTGGAAGAGAATCCGGCTTTTGCAAAAAATCTTATTGATAAATCAATGAATGCCTATAAAGCCAGGGAAGCCGCTAAAAAAGCCAGGGAAACCGTGAGGCGTAAAGGGATTCTTGACGGCATAACTTCGCTGCCCGGAAAACTGGCCGACTGCAGTGAAAAGGATGCCGAGAAAAGCGAGCTTTATATTGTTGAGGGTGAGTCCGCAGGCGGCAGTGCCAAACAGGGCCGTGACAGGCATTTCCAGGCAATATTGCCGCTTAAGGGTAAGATTCTCAATGTTGAGAGGGCCAGAATTGACGAGGTTCTCAAGAATGATGAAATCAGGACAATGATTACAGCTCTGGGAACCGGGATTGATGAAGATTTTGACGTTAAGAAGCTGCGTTACCATAAAATAATAATAATGACTGATGCCGATGTCGACGGTTCTCATATCAGGACGCTGATATTGACGTTTTTCTACAGATATATGAAAAATCTTATTGAGCAGGGACATGTGTATATAGCACAGCCGCCGCTTTATAAGCTGAAAAAAGGTAAGAATGAAGTATACGCCTACAGTGACGGAGAGAGAGATTCCGTTATTGCTTCCATGGGCGGCGACGGAGTTTCCATCCAGAGATATAAGGGTCTCGGTGAAATGAACCCTGATCAGCTTTGGGAAACTACTATGGATCCGGAATACAGGTTTATGCGTAAAGTCAGCCTGCAGGATGATTTTCTGGCTGATGATACGTTTAACAGGTTGATGGGTGAGGATCCTAAACTTAGAAGAGATTTTATTGAAAAGTATGCTAAAGAAGTTAAAAATCTTGATATATAGCAATGCAGAATTGATAGAAAGCCAGGATTTAGATTATGTCAATGGATAAAATTTCCCCGGTAGCAATAGAATATGAAATGAAGGACTCTTATATAGATTATGCTATGAGCGTGATCGTTTCCAGGGCCCTTCCGGATGTCCGTGACGGGCTTAAACCCGTGCACAGGCGTATCTTGTACTCAATGGACAATTTGAACCTGACCCCGGACAGGCCTTATAGAAAATCAGCGACAATAGTCGGTGACGTTATAGGTAAGTACCACCCTCACGGTGATCAGTCCATTTATGACGCCCTGGTTAGGCTCGCGCAGGACTTCAATATGCGCTACCCTCTTGTACAGGGACATGGAAACTTCGGCTCTCTTGACGGGGATCCGGCCGCTGCATACAGATATACCGAAGCCAGAATGTCACGCATAGCCCTTGAGCTTTTGGGTGATATTGATAAGGAAACGGTCGATTTCAGGGATAACTTTGATGCCAGCCTTCAGGAGCCGACGGTATTGCCGTCGAGAATACCGAGTCTGCTTGTCAACGGTTCAACCGGCATTGCCGTCGGTATGGCCACCAATATACCGCCTCATAACCTGAGTGAGGTTATTGATGCCCTTTCCGAACTGATCGACAATCCTGAAACGGACAATGAACAGCTGATACGCATTGTAAAAGCCCCTGATTTTCCGACGGCGGGACTTATTATGGGAATAGAGGGCTGCCGTGAGGCATACAGAACCGGCAGAGGGTCGGTGACAATGCGGGCCCGCATTGAAGTGGAGGAACGCAAAAACGGACGCCAGTCGCTGATTGTGACTGAAATACCGTATCAGATAAACAAATCAAGACTGATAGAACAGCTTGCCGACAGGATCCGTGATAAAAAGATCAGCCATGTCAGCGATCTCAGGGATGAATCCGACAGAAGCGGTATCCGTATCGTGCTTGAGCTTTCGCAGAATGCCAATGTGCAGCTTGTTTTAAACCAGCTTTACAAGCACAGCAATCTGCAGTGCTCATTCGGCATCATTATGCTGGCACTTGTCGATGGTGAACCGAAGCTTTTGTCTCTTAAGGAGATTTTGGCGCACTATCTGGATCACCGCAAGGAAGTAGTGATCAGAAGAACGATGTTTGAGCTGCGTAAAGCTAAAAACAGGGCGCATATACTTGAAGCTCTCAGGAAAGCTCTTGATCATATTGATGAGATTATCAATATAATACGCTCTTCGCATGATAACAAGCAGGCCAAGGAAAGTTTAATGGCGCGTTTTGAATTTTCGGAAATTCAGGCGCAGGCCATTCTTGAGATGCAGCTGCAGAGGCTTACCGGTCTGCAGAGGCATAAACTGGAAGAAGAATATCAGGAATTAATGGCCCGTATAGCTTATTATGAGGATTTGCTTGAAAACGAACATAAGATAATGGCGCTGATCAAGGACGAACTCCTTGAAATTAAAGCTAAATACGGAGATAAGCGCCGGACCGAGATTATCTTTGAGGGTCCGGGTGTATTTGAGATTGAGGATTTAATACCGGAGCAGGACGTGGTGATCACCATTTCCAATTCCGGCTATATCAAGAGAATGTCGCTTGATAACTACAGAATGCAGAACCGCGGCGGTAAGGGTGTTATCGGCGCCGGACTTAAGGAAGAGGATTTTCTGGATCATGTCTGTGTGACGACTACTCACCATTATCTGTTCTTTATAACCAGTCTGGGAAAAATGTACCGGCTGAAAGCCTATGAGGTGGCGGAATCCAGCCGTCAGGCCAAGGGAACGGCAATCATCAACCTTTTGCCGGTTGAGCCTAACGAGAGGGTTACCTCAATGGTGGCAATCAGAGAACTTTCGGACAATTATTATCTTGTGATGGCCACTAGAGAAGGTTTTGTTAAGAAGACTTCGCTGATGGATTATAAAAATGTCCGCAAGACAGGTATACATGCAATAAAACTGGGAGAAACCGACGGGCTTATCGGCGCGGCGCTGATGGCTAAAAACGGTAACCGGGAATTGCTGCTTGTAAGCCGTATGGGAATGAGTATCAGATTCGATGCTATGAGTGTCAGGCCGACCGGGCGCAAAACGATGGGTGTAAGGACAATGAAACTTCAGGACGGCGATGAGCTTGTCGCGATGGTTGATACACGCAAGGGCGCCGATTTGTTTGTTGTTACCTCGCGCGGATATTCGGTAAGGGTACCTCTTTCCGAATACAGGGTTCAGGGAAGACGCGGAAAAGGCATCAGAGTCATGAAACTGATTGAAGAAAAAGGCGTGATTGTTGCCGCATCGGTCGTTAACGATAATGACGAGATTCTTGTTGTTACCCGTGAGGGACAGGTAGTCAGAACCGACAGCAGTCAGATCCCCAGCGGCAGCCGTAACCGTCAGGGTAATATTCTTATCAGACTTTCCGGTGAGGACCTGGTTTCCGGCATTGCGGTTTTGAGCCAGCAGGAGTCAAAGAGTGCCGAGGAAGAGATTTCCCTTGACGAATCAGGAAATATTCCCGAAGAGGGCGAAATAGAATATATCGGCGAGGAAGAGGGTATGGATGCCCTGGATTCCGAAACGGACGAAGCTGAAGATCTGTCCGTTGATGAGGATGACGAATAAGGGTTTAATTGGCAAAGCTGCTAAAAAAGCTTTGCCGTTCAATTAAATGTATAAAAGGAGGATTTTTTAATGTCTATTAAAGTTGGTATTAATGGTTTTGGAAGAATTGGAAGACAAATTTTGCATATTTTCGCACAGAATCACCCGGAGGTAGAGGTTGTCGCTATTAACGATCTCACCGATGCAAAAACACTTGCCCATCTTTTTAAGTATGATTCCAATTTCGGAATCTTTGCCGGTACGGTTGAAGTTTCCGGCGGAGATCTTGTCGTCAACGGCAAAACAATTAAAATTTTAAGCGAAAAGGACCCGGCAAACCTTCCGTGGGGACAGCTCGGAGTTTCGATTGTGATTGAGTCAACCGGCGCATTCACGAAGGCTGAGAAAGCATCCGCACACCTCAAAGCAGGAGCTAAAAAGGTTATTATCTCGGCACCGGCAACGGATGAGGATGTTACAATTGTAATGGGTGTCAATGAATCATGGTATGATCCTGCCAAACATCATATTATCTCCAATGCATCCTGCACGACAAACTGTCTTGCTCCGGCGGCTAAAGTTGTCAACGACAACTTTACAATTGAAGCGGCCCTGATGACAACGATTCATGCTTATACTAACGATCAGAAAATTCTTGATCTGCCGCACAGCGATCTCAGACGTGCAAGAGCAGCCGGCCTCAGCATGATCCCTACAAAAACAGGCGCAGCAAAAGCCGTTTCTCTCGTAATACCTGAGCTTAAAGGCAAATTTGACGGTTTTGCCGTCAGAGTTCCTACTCCTACCGTATCGGTAGTTGATTTTGTCTGCACCGTTTCCAAGAAAACAAGTGTCGAAGAAGTCAACGCGGCTTTTAAAGCTGCCGCCGAAGGACCGATGAAAGGTATTCTCGGATACAGCGAGGAGCCTCTCGTATCGATAGATTACAAGAAAGACCCGCGCTCCAGCATTATTGACGCCCTTTCTACAAAAGTTATGAACGGAAATCTGGTAAAAGTTTTCACGTGGTATGACAACGAATGGGCATATTCGGTAAGAGTAACCGATTTGGTTATGTATATGGCTAAAAAAGGTCTTTAATACGGTAAGATGTTTTAGATTATAAGAAAATATAAAAAATGGCGCAGGACATTCTAAAAAATGGACTGCGCCATTAATGGATCTTTGATCCGTTGTTTTAACAGGGCTAACAGACCCTGAACAGTAGTATTAACGGAGGTGATTTTATGGCTAAGAAAACTATAAGGGATATTGATGTTAAAGGTAAGAGAGTGTTTGTAAGGGTTGATTACAATGTCCCGCTTAAGGGCAGTGTAATAAGAGATGATACAAGAATAAAAGAATCCGTTCCCACGGTTAAATATCTGATTGAAAACGGTGCCAAAGTAATACTGGCGTCGCATATGGGGCGTCCGGACGGACAGGTTGTCGAGGAAATGCGCTTGGCTCCGGTTGCCAAAAGGTTGTCCGAATATATAGGTAAGGAAGTAAAAATGCTTCCCGACTGTATCGGGCCGGAAGTTGAAGCGGCCGTTGCGGCGATGAATCCTTCCGATGTTGTTATGCTTGAAAATTTGCGTTTCTATAAACAGGAAACAAAAAATGATCCGGAGTTTGCCAAAAAACTGGCGTCGCTTGCCGATGTTTATGTTGACGATGCTTTTGGAACGGCACACAGAGCCCATGCCTCAACTTACGGAGTTGCTGAAGTTCTGCCGGTAGCCGTCGGCGGCTTTTTGATGGAAAAAGAGCTCCTGAATCTCGGCCGGCTTGTGGATAATCCTGAGCGTCCTTTTGTCGCCGTTCTCGGCGGAGCGAAAGTTAAGGATAAAGTTGCGATTATTAAAAATTTGCTGCTTAAAGTGGACGCGCTGCTGATTGGCGGAGGAATGGCATTTACATTCCTCAAGGCCAGGGGTATGAATGTCGATAAATCTCTTCTTGACAATAGTATTGATCTGGCCAATGAGATCTTTAAATTTGCCGAAGAGAAAAACGTTCCCATAGTCATGACCGAGGACATTGTTGTTGTTGACGAGGTAAAAGAAGGTGCTGCTGCGGAAATCGTTGATGTAGAAAATGTGCCTGCGGACAAAATTGGTGTCGACATAGGTCCGAAAACGGTTAAACTTTTTGAAAAATACCTTAAGGATGCCAAATCTATTTTTTGGAACGGTCCTGTAGGAGTTTTTGAAATTCCCGAGTTTGCCAAAGGAACCCTTGAAGTTGCCAAGATAATTGCCGCCAACAGCGGTCTTACATGTATCGGCGGCGGCGATTCGGTTGCGGCTGTAAAACAGCTTGGTTTTGGCGATAAAATGACCCATCTGTCCACCGGCGGCGGTGCTTCCCTTGAATTTCTTGAGGGCAAGGAATTGCCGGGAATAGCAATTCTAAATGATAAATAAAAGGAGATAATCTATTATGAGAATGCCTATAATTGCAGGTAACTGGAAGCTTTTTAATACTGTCAGGGAAGCTCAGGAACTTGTTGAAAATATTCATGGACTCATAGGCCGGATACACGATCGTGAAGTCGTTGTACTGCCGGTTTTTACATCACTTTATCCTGTAGCCAAACTTTTGGAGGACAAAAGCATAAAACTTGGTGCTCAGGATCTGTTTTTTGAAGAGAAAGGCGCATACACCGGCGAAGTAGCGCCGCTTATGCTTAAAGATGTCGGCTGTTCCTATGTTCTCATCGGACACAGCGAAAGACGTAAATATTTCGGTGAAACGGACGTGATTGTCAACAGAAAAGTCAAGGCAGCCATTGAAGCCGGACTTATTCCGATTATATGCGTCGGCGAAAGCCTTCAGGACAAGGAATTTGGCATGACTATTGATGTTGTCAGCCGCCAGACTGCCGGAGCTCTTAAGGATTTGCTGGCATCGGAAATTGAGAAAGTCGTGATTGCCTATGAACCTATATGGGCGATCGGCACCGGCAAAAGCGATAACCCTTCCTCTGCACAGCAGACTATTTCCGGTATAAGAAATATTATTGCCTCAATGACCGGTGATGAATCGGCAAATAAAGTCCGTATTCTTTACGGAGGCAGCGTAATTCCGGAAAATATTGATGCCTATATGAAAGAGCGTGATATTGACGGTGCTTTGGTCGGCAGGGCAAGCCTTACGGCAGAAAGTTTTGCCAGAATAGTCAAGTTCGAACAGAAATAGCTGTTTATGGATGTGTGACATCTGCAGACACTGATGAATGTGGATGTCACTATTTCTGCACCTCTTGACATTTTTTACCATATGGTGATAGAATGCAGTTTAATAGTGTCCTTTATGGGCATAGATTTTTCCTGTTTTTTGGAATCAGTTGTTTTTGAAAGGAATTAATTAATGTTTACCGATTTTTTCTATAACTTCGCGAATTTTTTTCTGGTTCAGGCTACAAATGTCGTGCCGGTAACTCAGGCGACAGATATTCCGTTGCCTAAGCCTGTCGGAGCTAATCCGCTTCTGATTTTTTTCGAGGTTGTATACGCGCTTCTTTGTCTGGTGCTGATAATTCTTATTATGATGCAGACATCTAAAGCCGAAGGTCTGGCCGGTATCATGGGAGGCTCCATGCAGAACCTTTTCAGGGGTAAACAGAGCGTTGAGCAGAAACTGTCCAAAATAACGTCCGCAGTAGCAATTGTGTTTGTACTTATGTCGGTCGTTATCTGCTATGTTATAAATCATAACGGAATATAAGCAGGTTACGCTACATTTTTCTCGAAAACATTAGGACTGAACTATTCAGTCCTTTTTTATTGCAGATAAACCATGTTTTAGGATTGGGAGGCTATTTGTGAACAAAGTGGTTTTCAGAAATATAATATTTTGTTTAATCCTTCTTATTGCCGCAGGTTGTGAACAGTCCGGCAAAACACCTGAAGATACGTCCGGTTCCAGTATAAAAATAGGTATTATGGGTTCACCCAAAACACTGAATCCCCTGATCGCTCAGGAGCAGAATGCAGTTGAAATAAGAGATATTCTTTTCCGAAGTATTTTTGACTGGGATGATAAATGGAATCGGTTTCCCCAGTTGGCCTTAAGGATCCCGACAACGGAAAACGGTGATATAATAAAATCCGCTCCCGGAGTATTATCAATGAATTTCAGTATCAGCCCCGACGCCAGGTGGTCTGACGGTTTATACGTTTCCGGCGGTGATTTCGTTTTTGCCAGTCAGGTAAGTTCCTACCCGGCAATAGATTCCAGAAATACATGGTGGACGTCGGGAATTTCCAAGCTGCAGAGTCCTTCCGAGTATAGGCTTGAGTTTTCCGCCAATATGACCGATTTTGCTTTTGTACCTAATTTCAAGCCGCTTCCTCATTATGCAATGGAAGACGGTTTTTCCGGTAAGGTAGGCTCTTATCTTTTCTCTCCTTCACGTCTTGCCAATATTTCCTGCGGGCCTTATATGCTGAAAAATGTCGTGATGTCAAAGGAAAATATCTCACAGGTGGTTTTGACGCGTAATCCCGAATATACTAAAAAAAGACCTGATATTTACTCGATGGAATTTTCATATTATCCGGCTGAGAGCTTTGAGGCGGCCCTGTTTTCCGGATCATTTGATTTTGTTCCCAGACTTACGCTGGAGCAGGCTAAAATTTTGGAATCCAACGATAAATTTAACGTTCATTATTATGAGAACACCTGGCTTCATGTTCTGTTTATTAATATGTCGACTTTGACTGATCTTAATTTGCGGAAGGCCCTTTTCAGCATGTTGGATCGTAAAAGTATTGCCGTTTCTCTTTACGGCGACAAAGCTTCTGTGGCCGGAAATTATGTAAATAAACGCGATGCCGCGTATTTGCCGGTTTTTGAGCAGCCGCCGGAAATGAACGTTAATTCTGCGGAAAAATATCTGCAGCTTGCCGGTTATAAAAGGCAGCCGGATAACTCCTGGAGTAAGGACGGTAAACCCTTGACATTTAAAATAGCCTGCAGGAATGATTCCATTAATAAGGCGATATTTAAAAATATCAGCGGTCAGCTTAATAAATTCGGGATAAAAACTGAAAACGTCAGCTTTGAAAAAAGCAGAAAAACCGCTTTGTGGCCGGATCTGGTCATTGATGTTGTCAACACGGCGCCATGGGCCGATCATCTGAGTGCGTTCTACTCGGCGTCACCCAAGGTGTCCGCCGCTTTTCCCAAAAGGAAACCGTCATGGTCTTTGTGGAAATCGGCTGAGAATGATTCAATATACCTTTCCTATATCTCGACATTTGATGATAACGAGCGCCGGGAGCTGCTCAAAAAGCATCAGCAGCTTGTCAGCCGTGAACTCCCTGTTATTCCTTTGTTTTTTGATATCGAAAGCTGTGCTGCCAAAAAAGGACTGGAAAATGTTCTTCCAAGGGGATTTGGTTCCAATATGTGGAATGTGGAAAATTGGACGTTGGGAAAATAATCTTATTTTTGTTTAAACGTCCAAGAGGATTTTATAAGTATGTCTCCTCTGCTTGATGTTAAGAATTTATCAGTGTTTTTTAAAACCGGAACCGGTGTATTTAAAGTCTTGAATGACGTTTCACTGTCGATACGGAAAGGTGAGTTATTTGCGCTTGTAGGCGAATCAGGCAGCGGGAAAAGTATTACATCTCTTGCGGTAATGGATCTTTTACCCAATAATTTTTCTGTTGGGGAAGGTTCTATTTTTTTTGATTCGCTTGATATTTCCGCAATACCTCCGTCTTCCAGACGTCTTCTTAAGGGCGGAAAGATGGGCATGGTTTTTCAGGATCCGCTGACGGCTCTTAATCCTTTGATGACGATAGGCAACCAGATTGCCGAAAATATCGTTTTTCATAAAAAAGTTTCGCCGGCAGAGGCCCTCAATACTGCCGCCGGCCTGTTGTCCAAAGTAGGCATTGCCGACGGAGCCTCACGTATCAATGACTATCCCCATCAACTGAGCGGTGGGATGCGGCAAAGGGTAATGATCGCCATTGCCATCTCATGCAGTCCTTCTTTGCTGATTGCCGATGAGCCCACCACCGCACTGGATGTGACCGTCCAGGCTTCTGTGATGCGCCTGATAAAAGAGCTTTGTGAGTCGGAGAAGATGGCTTTGCTGCTGATTTCCCATAATCTTGCCCTTGTTAAACAGTATTGCAGCTCCACGGCCGTTATGTATGCCGGTATGATTCAGGAAACGGGTCCTTCCGGGGCTGTTTTTTCAAGTCCGCTTCACCCTTATACGAAAGGACTTATTTCCTGCCTTCCTTCGATGTCGGCATCGGGGAAAATAGACTCCATACCTGGTCAGCCCCCTTCTGTTTTTTTTAAACCGCAGGGCTGTCTTTTTCATCCAAGGTGCAGCCGCAAAATGCCGGAATGTGAGACTCATGTCCCGGAAATGCGCAGTGTCGGCGGAGCGCACAGTGTGAGGTGCCATTTATATGCAAAGTGAAGAAAGCGGACCTATTGTTGAAGCCAAAAATTTAAAAAAATATTACGGCAAACCTGACGGCTTGTTTGCAAAAGGCAATATTGTCAGGGCGCTGGATGACGTTTCATTGTCGGTAGGCTTTAGTGAAACTCTTGGTCTGGTCGGTGAATCCGGCAGCGGCAAGTCTACGCTTGGACGTGTAATCTTACGCCTGACTGAGCCTGATTCCGGCTCAATTTACTACAAAGGACGCGAGATCACCGGATTGTCCGGCAAAGACCTGAGGCTTATGAGAAGGAATATGCAGATTATCTTTCAGGATCCGTATTCTTCGCTTGATCCGAGGATGACTATCGAACAGAGTTTAAATGAGCCGCTTGTAATTAATAAATATATGCAGAAGAACAGGGCTGAGCATATTCTGGGACTGCTGGACTGTGTCGGACTTACGAAAGAATGTCTTAAAAGATATCCCCATGAATTCAGCGGCGGGCAGAGGCAAAGGATTGTTATTGCCCGTGCTCTGGCCCTGAATCCTTCGTTTATAGTTGCCGATGAGCCTGTTTCCGCTCTTGATGTGTCCATTCAGGCCCAGATTTTGAACCTGCTTAAAGAGCTGCAGCAAAAACTCTCTCTTTCGTTTCTTTTTATATCGCACGATCTTTCCGTTGTTAAATATATGAGCCGCAGAATAGCGGTGATGTTTATGGGCCATATCGTTGAAGAAGCGGATGCCGAAAGCTTATGCAATACCCCGCTCCATCCCTATACAAAGCTTCTGCTTTCGTCGGTGCCGGAAATGCACCGTGATGCGGAGGCGGACGGTTCGGTGAATGTTTTGCCTGTCTCTTCAGCGGCCGGCTGTGTCTTCCGGGCCAGGTGTCCGCAGGCTTTTGACAAATGTGCATCGCATCCTCCGGAACCGGGAAAAAAAGACGGCCATATCGTTACCTGCCATCTTTATTCCTGAGGTCCGTAAAGCCCGTCGCCCGTTTGTTTTCTTCCGCAAAAGAAAATGCCGTTATACAGGATTTACTTTTCAGGTAATAGAAACTTTATTTCATTGGATTTTTATGTTATTATATGGTATAATTCCTTTTTTAAAGCGTTTTAAGGTTCGAAAGGAGCTTTTCATTTATGCAGAAAATTGTTGTTTCTTTTTTAATGCTTTTATTTTTATCCGCTGCGGTTTTTGCTCAGGATGATTCCAGGAAAGAATCTCCCGCTGCTCCGTCTTATGCTATGGAAGTCAAACGTGATGTAATCGGTATGACTGTCGATGAAAAAGGCTGTATGACGCAGACCGAAGACGAGCAGATCAAGATTCTTACAACTGACGGAGTCGCAAGATACAGTCAGGTTATAAGATTTTATGATTCCGCTATGAGTAAGATGGAAGTAACAAAAGCTCTGATTATAAAACCTGACGGCCAGAAGACTGAACTGCCTGCTTCGGCGATTACCGACAGCAGTTTTAATGCCCTGAAGAAAACGCCTCTTTATGATTCATTCCGTGTTGTCGTCATTGACTTTTCCGGAATAGAACCGGGTTCCACCATAGAATACTATATTAAAAATGAATATTTTGTACCTTATCCTAACGGTGCGTTCTGGGAAGCTTCGCTTTCCCAGGATATGGGACCTATAAAAGAAACGTCGACACTGCTTTCGGTGCCGAAGGACAAAAAGTTTTATTATGCCACTCCCGGCCATAAGGATCCAATGGCAAAACCGTCCAAAAAAACTTCCGGCGGCTATGACAATTATGTGTGGAAATTTAAGAATGTCGAGCCGATGAAACAGGAAGTGGCTATGCCTCCGCCTCAGTCAATATCTTCTAAAGTCATTGTCAGTTCATTTTCATCCTGGAGTGAGCTTGCGTCAATGGTAAACTTGCTGATGAAGGACAATATGGAATGCAGTGAACGGATGAAAAACGATCTCAGGCAGCTGGCGCTTGATTCCACAAAGGCCGATTTAGTTAAAAAGATCTACGATCTCGTTACTCATAAAAAAGAGATTATCCCTCTTTCATACGGAATGACGAGTTACCGTTTAAACAAAGCGGCGCAGCTTTACGAGTCGCCGGTAATGACCTCGTATGATGCGGCTCTGCTGCTCGTGTCCCTTTACCGGCAAGCCGGTTTTGACGCCGATTTGGCGCTTGTTTCCTCAATAAGCCTCGGTGATGTGGCAAAAGAAGTTGCCGCTCCGCTGCAGTTTGATACGCTGCTTGTGGTGATCAGAGGAATAGCCGACAGTAATATCTGGATTGATCCGGCGAATATAACCGGCAATATGATGCAGTTGCCTGCCCAGTTCCAGGCCCGTCCGGCATTTATGCTTGGAGCCGGTAAATCCGAAATATCGGTAACGCCGATGCTGTCTCCGCAGCAAAACCGTGAAGAGGTTACCGGAGAAATGCGCCTTACGGCTGACGGATCGGCAGAATGCATTTTAAAGCTTGACTTATTCGGTTCCAACAACTTTATGTGGCGTGAGCTGTATGGCAAGCTTAATGCCGTGCAGAAGCAGAACATGGCCAAAGTTATACTTAACCGTGTTTATCCGCGTGTTACCGTTCTGGAGAGTTCGGTAAACGTTCCCAAAGAGGGGAAGAATCCGTTTGCGTTCTATACAAGGTATATTGCTTTTGAAACTTTGCAGAAAACCGATCAGGGGCTTGTGTGTCCTTTCCCGGTTATTGCGTCCGGTGACGTCAGAAAGGCAATCGCAGAAAATGTTTCCTCACGTAAATATCCGATATATATCGGTTCGCCTGTTCAGGAAGACCGTCGTTTCCGTATAAATATTGCCGATGACTTCAATGTTGCTTCTATTCCGGAAAATATTTATGTGGATAATAAAATCGGCTCGTTTCAGGTTATTTGTGATAAAAATGACCGGGGTATTTATTATTACAGCCGTATGATTCTTAAAACCGTGTTTGTAGATGTGGCGGACATGCCTCTTTTGCAGCAGATTCTTGATGCATCGGAAAAAGCCAGACAGGATAAAATTTTACTTAACCCGATAAAAAAATGATTGCCGCAGTTTCAGAAAAAGCATTTGCAAAGGTTAACCTGTCGCTTCATCTCGGTAGAATACGTGATGACGGATATCATGAAATTGATACCGTTATGCAGTCGCTTGCTCTGTGCGACGAGCTGTATATTGAGCATGCCGCTGTAGAATCATTTAAAGTAGAGGGAACATACTCCGCTGTCCCCACCGGAAAAGAAAACCTTGTGCTGTGTTCTCTGGAACTTATGCGTGACTTTACCGGGAGAAGAAAGCCTTTGTCGGTGAGACTGGTGAAAAACATTCCCTCGGGAGCAGGGCTTGCCGGTGGTTCCAGTGATGCTTTTTCAATGCTCAGGGCCTTTTCCCGTCTTTATGACCTTAATCTATCTGAAAAGGAATATCTTTCGCTGGCTTTAAAGCTTGGTTCGGATGTTCCTTTCTTTTATTATGGAGGGACTGTTCGGGCAGCCGGGCGCGGAGAACTGCTGACGCCGCTTGATGACATTTCCCGGCTTCATGTCGTTGTCGTCAAGCCGTCTTTTGCAATTTCCACGCCTGAGGCTTACGCAGCCTGGGACGAATCGGGTTTTGAACCGGTATCGGTGCCGGAACTGTTTTATAATGATTTTGAGAGGGTTTTGTTTCCCCGCTACAATATTCTTGCCGATATAAAGAGGCGTTTGTCGCTGTTGGGGGCATCCGCTGCTCTTTTGACCGGCAGCGGTTCATGTATGTGCGGTTATTTTGATTCCGGAGACAAGGCAAAAAAATGTGCCGTTGATGAATTTTTAAATGGTTACGGGGACATAATTCTTACTGAAACGGCAGGGAGGTTTTTTTAATGTACGATGTTGTAATTCTTGCAGCCGGTAAACTGGAGCAGGATCTCAGGGAAAAATTTGATGCTGAAAGCAAAGCCTATATACCTCTTAAGGACCGGATGATGGTTCAGTATGTCATCGGCGCCCTGCGGGATGTTCCCAAGGTCATGAAAATTGTAATGGCTGTTCCGTCAAATAATGTTCCCGGCGGCCTTGATTCGATGGTAGACGGATTTTGTCTCGGCGGTGTGAACATGATGGATTCACTCAAAAATGCTCTTGAATTGTGCAATACGGAATACGTTCTTGTTCTGCCGTGTGATGTTCCGCTGATATCGACTGCATCAATAAACGATTTTTTGAATAAATGTTCAACCCGCTCCGCCGATTTTTATTATAGCTTCGTATCGCGTGATTCCTCGGAAAAGCTTTATCCGGATCTTCATCACACATATGTGCGCCTTAAGGAAGGAATTTTTTGCGGCGGCAGCCTTGCACTGATAAGAAAAGAGCAGTTTCCTAAAGGCGAGGCTCTTTTCAGATCGCTGTCCAACGCCAGGAAAAATATTTTAGGCCTGGCAACAAAACTGGGACTGATTACGATTATTAAATTTTTGCTGCATAAGCTGACGGTTCCTGAAGTTGAAGTGAGAATAAGTAAAATGCTCGGTGCCTCGGTTGCCGGCATTTTGAGCGAACATGCGGAGATGGCTTTTAATGTCGATGATATTTCGGTTTTTGACCGCGCAGTGGAATCACTTTGATTGATGTTTTTACAATATAGAGGGTTTTGATTTTTGAGATAGAATAAATTGTAGTTTCGGGATAGTTTTGTTAATGTCTGTTTTATAAAATCTATTCCATAAGATTTTTTTAATTATATGCTGAAAGAGGTGTTTTTTATGGGAAAAGGTTCTGCAAAAAAACCGGGAGAGCCTAAATGCAAGGGATGTTACGGAATGCTTGAGGGAAGGGACGTCGTTCGTATAGGCGGAGCGCGCTGGCACAAGGAATGTGCCGAAAAAAGCGGCAAGAAAATTCCTGCAGAGTATAAAGCAAAAGCTTAGTATTTTGTAAATTTAAAATCATGACAAAAGGTTTCTTTTGTCTGATTTTGTTTTCTATAGCAAATTTAAGGAGGAGTTTATTCAGGTGAAAAAATATAACACCGACAAGATTAGGAATGTTGCTTTTTACGGACATGGAGGCACTGGAAAAACTTCTATGGCTGAGTCAATGCTTTTTGATACCGGGGTTTTGGACAGAATGGGCCGTGTAGAAGACGGCAATACCGCCCTGGATTTTGATGATGATGAAAAGAAACGCGGTATGTCCATTTATACTTCTCTGGCTCCCTGTGAGTGGAAAGACTGTAAGATAAATGTACTCGATGTCCCGGGTTTCCTTGATTTTGTAGCCGAGATAAAGGGTTCTGTTGCCGTTGTTGAAGGCGCTGTTTTGTTTGCATCCGCCAATGTCGGCCTCGAGGTCGGTCTTGAACGCGTATGGGATGAGGTTGAAACAAAAAGCCTGCCGGCAATTGTTGTTGTAAACAAAATGGATAAAGAAAATTCCGACTACTACAAAGTAATTCAGAATCTTCAGGAAAAACTTTCTCCGAATTTTATTCCGCTTCATTTGCCGATCGGTGCATTTGATACCTTCAGCGGATATGTGGACCTTTTAACAATGACGGCTTATAAATATGCAAACGGAAAAGCGCAAAAGTGTGATATTCCCGCTGATATGAAGGACAGGGTTGATGAATGCCGTGCCGCTCTTATTGAAGCCGCTGCCGAGGGTGATGACGCACTGATGGAAAAGTTTTTTGAAGAAGGAACTTTGACGGATGACGAAATCATCAAAGGTCTGAAAAATCAGGTTAAATCGGCGAAAACATTTCCTGTAGTCTGCGGCAGCGCAACTAAAAACATCGCTGTTGACGCGTTGATGAATACCATAATTGATTTTATCCCGTCCCCGGCCGATACCGAATCTCATAAATGCCTGGATATAAAAACAGAGCAGGAAACGGAAAGAAAAGGAACTGCCGACGAGCCGTTCTCAGCTCTTGTTTTTAAAACGACAGCCGATCCATACGTAGGAAAACTTACTTTTATGCGTATTATGTCAGGCAAGCTTTCTTCCGACACTATGGCTTATAATTCCAATAAAGAAAAAGAAGAGAAAATTGCCGGCCTGATGATTATGAGAGGCAAACATCAGGATTCCATCGATCAGGTTGTTGCCGGTGACATCGTAACTGTGGCGAAACTTACCGACACCACAACTGGTGATACGCTCTGCGCAAAGGATAAACCGGTGAAATTCCCTGAAATAGAATTCCCTGCTCCGGTCATGTCAATGGCTGTTTATCCGAAAAGCAAAGGAGATGAGGATAAGCTTGGCACCGGTCTGGCAAAAATAAGCGACGAAGATCCTACCTTTAAAGTAAGACGCGATCCCGAAACAAAAGAAACTATTGCCAGCGGCATGGGCGAGCTGCATATCGAAATTGCCAAAGAAAAACTTAAAAGAAAATTCGGCGTTGAAGTAGACCTGGTTGCTCCGAGAATTCCTTATAAGGAAACGATTAAAAAAGCTGTCAACAGAGTTGACAGCAAGTATAAAAAACAGTCCGGCGGTAAAGGTCAGTACGGTCATTGCGTCCTGGATATCGAACCTCTTGAAAGAGGCAAATTCTTTGAATTCATTGATAAAACCGTCGGCGGATGTATTCCGAAAAACTTCATACCTTCAATTGAAAAAGGTATCAGAAAAACAATGGAAGACGGTGCGATTGCCGGCTATCCCATTTGTGATGTAAAAGTTACCGTAATAGAAGGCTCTTACCATACGGTTGATTCTTCCGATATGGCATTCCAGATTGCCGGAAGCATGGGTTTAAAGAAAGGCATGGCCGATGCTTCGCCCTGCCTGCTTGAACCCGTTTATAACCTGGATGTTATCGTTCCCGAACAATATATGGGCGATGTTTACGGTGACGTGAGTTCAAAGCGCGGACGTATTATGGGCAGCGACTCTATGTCGAAAGGCCTTACAAAAGTAAAAGCTCAGGTTCCGCTTTCGGAAATACAGCGTTATGCGATTGATCTGCGTTCCATGACCCAGGGCAGAGGCGTTTACACAATGTCCTTCTCACATTATGAAGAAGTTCCGGCCCAGATTGCCGACGGAATTATTGCCGCATACAAAAAAGATAAAGAGGCTTAGTCTTTTAGCATGGAAAGGTGAAGAAACCCGCTTTTCCATGCTTTTTTATGTGTTTGGAAAGGTTTTGACGGTATTTTATCGAAATTTTATTTTACGTATTTTTTAGGAGGTGTTTCTTTAATGAAGTTTAACAAATTAGGGCTTTTGGCGATTGCTCTGCTTTTCAGTTTTACGCTTTTCGGCTGTGGTGCCGATGAACTTAATCTTAATGGTGCTCAAACCAGTACCGGCGGCGGCGGCGGCAGTAATTCAACTGTCGATACGACTTTGAAACAGGTTGCCGTCAGTGCAGCCGGTGCAAGCTATACCGATGTTTGCGCTGCCTCAGACGGATATATTTACTGGACAAACTTTGCATCGGATCCGAGCGGCGGAATTTACCGCATGGCCGTAGGCGATGCGAGTCCGACTCTTTTCTATCAGGGAAACAACATTTTTTCCATTTGCTATGTAACCGATGACGGAAACAATTATATCTTTTTCTCAACAAGAGTCGGCAGCAATGACGGCATTAAAAGGGTGACTGTTCCTGCAGGAACGACTCTTCCTGCTGCGGATTCGGCGATCAATGTTGTTGGCGGCGGCGGAACGGGTGGTTTTCTTACCAATCCCTGCTACATCCGTAAGAACGGCGATTCTATTTTCTGGACGGAATATTCAAATCCGGGCTACGTATCAAGATTCGATCTTTCAACATCCGACAGCCGGTTGCCGCTTACTCCTGCGCAGGCAAGGCTTAATACTCCCGGTCCTGCAGTTGCGAATCCTATCGCATACTGCTTCAACGGTTCGACATTGTTGTTTGCCCCGTGCATAAATGAAAAAACCGTTTTCTGGATGGATTCCGCTGCCTCTCCCGGTACAATACCTAATTCCGATCTCGTTAAGGATAACGGCACGGAGTTTACATTCCCGGTGTTTATGTTTACCTATTTAGGCGATGTATACTACTCGACATGGGCTAACGGAGCTTATATCGGAATGTTTGATACCGAATTGACTAATTCTACCGTTTACTCCAAGGCCTCAAGCCCCCACATATTTTCAATGGTGCCTTCACAGTATGGCCTTACAGTCGTTGGTGCTTATGCATCTTTGTCCGGTTCTTTTGGAGCCGGCGGCGGTGGTGTATATCTGCTTAAAGGCGACGGATCCATTGTTGATATAAACGCTTCAAATCCTAAAGGCTATGCACAGAATTATCCTACGGTAATTTTAACGAATCCTTATGCCAAAACAACCGATGGAAATTTACTCCCTGCAGGTTATGAAGAAGTCGTATGGATTTGTTCCGGCGGAGAGTTCAGAACCGATACGGGACTTTTTGACAGAGGCGTATCATACGTCTATAAGAGAATCGTAAAAATTCAGTAACATTATTTTTTCAGGGGTTTCTCAAAGAGGCTGTCTCGTTAAGGAAACAAGGCAGCTTCTTTTTTTATTAATAATGGAAATGTTCCTCACAGAGAAGAGGAGAACAGAGAGAGGTTTTAACCGGCATTTATCCTCTGTTCCCTCTGTGAGAAACATACGGAAACTACTTTGATACCGCCTCTTTTAATTTGTACGTTTGGTCAGGTTATAATAATTTATAGAAATTTGTATAGCATAATAAATAAAGATGTTTTTATCATAATGTTTGTAAACAAAATGTTAACTATGTTAAAAATATTTTAAAAAACTATTGCATTTTGTTTACAAATGGGTTATAATACAAACATAGTAATCATTAATTTATTATACGGTTTAAGGCAAAAGCTTAAGAGATACCAATATTCGCAGCATCGACACAGCAATAGACTCAGCAATATATTTCGGAATCATCCATTATAACCACTAACATAAGCAGTCTATTACGTAGCAACATATGCAATCTATTTAGCAGCAATTACTCTAAAATTCTTCTAACTTATACGGCAACTGATGTTACAGTCTAAGTTTTTTGCCTACGTGCCCTGGAAAAAAGCTCTGAGGGGTATACCCCTCCAAAAAGTCCCCTTAGAGCTCCGGGCACGATTTTTTTTCGGCATTGGTCAATAAAAAAGAGCTGTCCCGTTTTCTTCTAACGGGGCAGCTCTTTTCAGTAAACGAGGTTTTAACCGGCATTTATCCTCCGTGGTCTGCGAGAGAGCCAAAGATGTCAAAATCGGCTATGAAAAATACTAACTTGATGACATTGCGGTTTACTTAAGGCTCAGCGGTTCCAGTATTCAACGCACTGTTTTACACCTTCTTCAAGTGATGCGAATTCCTGTGTATAACCTAGCCCGCGCAGATTTGATAAATCTGCTTCGGTAAAGCTTTGATATTTACTTTTTATGTTTTCCGGCATTTCTATGTATTCGATTTTTCCGCTGCCGATTATGGAGATGATTGTTTGGGCTATATCATTAAATGTGCGGCTTTTGCCTGTACCGCAGTTAACGATTCCCTTTTTGACCTTGCCCCCGGCAAAAAACATATTGATTTTTACAACATCGCTGACGGATATAAAATCACGGCATTGTTCTCCGTTGCCGTAGCCGCCGCTGCCTTCAAAAAGCTTTGCCTTACCGGTTGTTTTTAGCTGGCGGTAGAGTTGGTATACCATTGAAGCCATTCTGCCTTTATATGTTTCTCTTGACCCGTAGACATTAAAATACCGCAGGCCGATGACAGTGCTTTCGGCCGCGGGCAGAAGTTTTCTTACATATTGGTCAAAAAGCAGTTTTGAGTAGCCGTAGACATTTAACGGCTGTTCATATTCCGCCCTTTCACTAAAGTTTTTTCCGCATCCGTATGTAGAGGCACTTGATGCGTATACGAGCGGGATTTTATTTTTCAGCGTGTATTCAAGAATTTTTTTTGAAAAGGTAAAATTATTTTCCAGCATGAAGCGGCCGTCTGTTTCCATCGTATCGGTACAGGCACCCTGATGGAATACGGCTTTGATATTGCACGGCAGTTTGCCGTTTGACAACATCAGGCTGAATTCGTCTTTATCATAATAATCGGCTATGCTTAGATCGCAGAGGTTTTTATACTTTTCGTCGTCTTTACCGATGGAGTCGACAACAATAATATCGCTAACCCCTCCGGCATTGATATTTTCCACTAAATGACTGCCGATAAATCCTGCCCCGCCTGTAACAATATACATCTGTTTTATCCTTTCCGTCTTATGCCGTAATTTTGGACTGATAACTGATTTTTGCATATGAATATAAAAACCCTGCCGGTTGCCCGACAGGGTCGTTATGAAATAACTGCTTAAAATGGTCGGGGCGAGAGGATTTGAACCTCCGACCCCAGCGTCCCGAACACTGTGCGCTACCAAGCTGCGCTACGCCCCGACAAGACTTGTTATTTTTCAGTCAACTTATTCTATTATATCCTTGTGGATTTGTCAATAATAATTATTGAACTAAATTGCCGTTCCCTCGTCAGAGGTTAATTTCCTGTAGTCGGCCAGCAGTTTTTTAGTAATGGGGCCCGCTTTGCCGTCACCGATAATTCTGCCGTCGAGTTTTGTTACCGGCAGGAGTTCGGCTGCGGTTCCGGTAACAAAGCATTCGTCGGCGGTATAAATGTCATGGGTTGAGAAAACTTTTTCTTCGACAACCATGGCGTTCCAGCGGGCAATCTCCATAACCGTGTTTCTGGTTACGCCTTCAAGTAGCCCGACGTATACCGGCGGCGTTATCAGTACGGAATCGGAGACAATGAAAATATTTTCCGTCGTACATTCAGTTACATAACCCTGCGCGCTGAGCATCAGCGCTTCATCGGCACCGGCGTTGATTGCCTCCTGTTTGGCTTTAATATTTGCCAGGTAGTTAAGTGATTTAATTTGCGGACTGAAAACGGCTACCGGCATTTTATGCGTGGCTGATGTGATAACATTAAGTCCCTTTTCATAAGTTTCCTGCGGGTAAAGACTTATGGTGCCGGCAATTATGACGATTGTCGAATGACTGCAGCATTTTCTCGGATCAATACCCAGATCTCCGACGCCTCTGGAGACAATTACCCTGATATAGGCATCTTTTAATTCGTTCTTCCTGCAGGTCTCAACGATATTTTGCTCCATCTCTTCAATCGTCATCTCAATAGGTATCATCAGCGACTTTGCCGATTTGTAAAGTCTGTCGGTATGCTGGCGGAGCTTGAAAATATTGCCGTTATAGGCTCTTATTCCCTCAAAAACTCCGTCTCCGTAGAGAAAGCCATGATCCCATACCGATACGAGAGCCTGAGAAGAATCGACAAATTTTCCGTTAATATAAACAATCATTTTTTGAATATCCTTCCTTTTTCGTGTTTTTTGAAGTAGGATTCTTTTTCGCTGCTGCTAATCCTTTTATTAAAATTGACCGCTTCATGTAAAAATAGCAGGATATTTGTTTTGGTGATAAGAAAAACAAATAAGAGTATGAAAGAGTATGAGTTTTTAAATATTTGCAAGTCCGGGATCTGTTTAAATATATGTATAAGGTGCAGTTATGAAGAAAATTACCAGAAAGAAGCTTGAAGAAGCTCTTGCACAGGAGTGTATTGATCAGTCGCGTTACCTGACATATGCCGAAAAAGCCAGGGAAGAAGGCTACAGCAGTGTTGCCAGACTTTTTCAGACAATTGCTTATTCGGAGAGAATCCATTCCAAAAAATTTTTAAAATTGCTTGGAGAACTGGGATCCACAAAAGAAAATCTGCTGTATTGCCTTGAAAATGAAAAATATCAAGCCGAGGAGTTTTATCCTTCACTGTTTGAGCTTGCGGGAATGATGAATGAGATCGACCCTCTTGTCGGATTCCACAGTGCCCAGCAAACCGAAAATATCCATACAAAGCTTTTTGAAAGGGCGATGGAATCAATAAATGAAGGCAAGGATCTGACCTTGTCGGCAATTCACATCTGTAAAAACTGCGGATTTACGCTTGAAGGTTCTCCGCCGCCTACCTGCGCAATATGCGGACTGCCTAAAGAGAATTTTAAAGAATTTTAGTTCAAGTAATTTTTTGATTTTTTATGGGGGGAAGAATTTTTGATTATGAAAAACAGTCAGGCAAGTTTATTTCCCAGCAGAAGATCTATTGAAATAGCACTGCTGCGGACACTTATTTTTAATTCAGTTTATAGAACCGATATCGCTTCCGTTTTTGTCCCGGCGGATTTTTCGCAGGAGGCCAGGCCGGTTTATTCGGCGATCCTCAATTCCATCAACAACAATACCGAGCTGAACCGTGAAAATTTGGAGTATGTTCTCGGCCAGCCGATATCGCTGCCTATTTTCGACTGTTCCCCCGCTGAAAAGGAAATAGAGACCGCATTGGAACTGTTTAAGCGCAAGATCTTCAACCATAGGAAGGCGCTTGAAAAGATATCTTTATGGAAAAATACCATTGATGAACTGACAACACAGGTTGAGCAGGGGTTTATCGAACCTAAAATATGGGTTGAAGAAATTCAGAATCTGATCCCGGTTCCCAGAATAGAATCGGCTTTTACTTCCGAGCAGGACCAGAAACTTGCCAACCTTGAAATCGCGCTTAGGGAACAGGAAATGAGCCTGAATACGAAAACCCAGATTTTACAGGAAAAGGAAGAAGAAATTGCCAGACAGGAACTTGCTCTGAAAAAAGTTTCGCGCATTGATTTGGGCGGAAAACTATACGATACCAATGAAGAAAAATCTCCCTATGCCTTAAAAAGTTCCTGGGACGATGTCTGTGCAAAACTTAAGCAATACAAAAAGCCGTATGCGGCGGAGCTTAAAACCGGCTTTGCGGAAATAGACGACCGTCTTGGCGGCCTCAGCGGCATATCAATACTTTCCGGACCGCCCAAAAAGGGCAAAACATCATTTTCGTTGCAGCTGGCTTTTGAAACAATCGTTCATAATGACAGCTTCCTTATTTACTACACCACCGACAACAGGCCGGAAGCGCTTTACTGCAAACTTCTTTCACAAATATCGGGAGTTCATCCCAAATATATAATGGGCGGAATGATTGAGGAACTGTCCGAGATGCAGTTGAAAATGTTTTTCCAGGCGCTTGATTTCGTTAACGGAATGAAAGATAAGATTTTTATCATCGGCAATGACGGTATGCCGAGGAATAAAAAAGAATTTAAGGGCCATCTTGACTATATGCGGCAAAATGCCAAAACGTCACGCGGGCTTGTGGTGATAGATTCTTTACATATTTTTGCCAATTGCCTTGATTTCGGTTCCGGGCAGGATAATATGTCGGCTACGATCGGCATGCTGAGAAATGTTCAGACAAAGTATGATATCGCCATTTTTGCGACTGTATACAGCGAGATTTCCGCCGAATCGCAGAAAATTCGCTATATGGTGGACAATATTTTTGATATGAGGTTCGGCACCGGCAAAACGGCATCAGAGAGCAGTAATTTCTCAAAAGACGGCTATCTTGATCTGCTCGTCACTTCGCGTGATTACGGCGATTTCTATCTGCCGCTGGCAATGTCAAAAGATTCACTGAGCTTTATTACCAGAAAAAGGGCCTTCAAAGCCAGACAGATTATCTGGCAAAAGGGCCGGCAGGTAAGACAGGCTGCCGAACATGAGGATGTGAGCTTTGAAAACCAGCTCGCCGGCTATGCCGGTGATATTGATATCGATGACGACGATATTTAGTCTTATGTAATGTTAAGGGATACGGGCTTAAGCCCGTATCCCTTTTTTAATTGACTTGTTCTGATTTTATGTCAAAAATTCTAGTAGGTTGTCACAAAAACCGCAACTGCTTTGCGAATCATCGAGTTCCATTCGTCGGCGATAAAAATTTCTTTTGAATCGCTGGTAACCGCAATGCCGTCAGGGTTATAGAACAGCGCGTCTGCGGCTGTTCCGTCCGCATAACCGATATGTGTTCCTCCGGCGTATGTCGTTACTTTTGCCGTGGCAAGATCTATTTTTCTGATATTGCCGCCGCGGCAGTCGGTAACAAAAAGCACCGTCCCATCCGCAGTCAGGGCAAGTCCTCTAGGCTCGTCAAATACCGCCGAAGAACCGGTTCCGTCCTCTAGTCCGGCGGAAGAATTTCCGGCAACTGTACTTACCTGATTGTTTTCCAGAGCTATTTTTCTGATCCTGTGGTTATACGAATCGGCGACATAAAGAGAAGTGTAGTCGGGAGAAACAGCTACGTCGGTGGGAAGATTGAACCTTGCAGCAGCAGACGGTCCGTCAGCGAAGCCTGCCGAAGAACCGGCAATTGTCGTTGTCGCGCCTGATGATATTACAACCTTTCTGATTCTGTGGTTGTTGCCGTCGCTTACAAAAAGCGCATCACCGCCGGCTGACAGCGCCAGCCCGTTCGGCTGGTTAAACCTCGCGTTTGCGCCTATGGCGGCATCGGCAAATCCCGCTGCCGTATTTCCCGCGATAATAAGCGAATTTCCCGATTGTATGTCGATGCTTCTGATCATATTGCTTGTCGAGTCGGCCAGGTAAATGGTTTTCTCGTCATGTGAAAGTATTATTTTGTGTGATGTCGCCCTGTTGGAGTACCCGTATGAAAGATTATATGTAAACGCCGTTCCTATGTAACTGACGGGAGCTATTTCCACAGCCTTTTTT
The DNA here is from genome assembly GCA_031551355.1 of Candidatus Xenobia bacterium. Taxonomy (GTDB): domain Bacteria; phylum Vulcanimicrobiota; class CADAWZ01; order CADAWZ01; family CADAWZ01; genus JAVBNT01. The sequence goes on from JAVBNT010000009.1 coordinate 47,164, forward strand.
GTCTCCAGATCAACTTTCCAGATGCTTTTTATGTCGGATACGTAAAGGGTTTTGCAGTCCGCCGTAACGGCAACGTCATGAACGTTGCCGTTAAAGGCTACCGAAGAGCTGCCGTTCGCTCCGTCCTGGAATCCGGCGCGGCCGCCTCCTGAGAATTTGCTGCTCTCTCCGCTGGCGGTATCAACCTTTCTGATTCTGTTGTTTGATGTGTCCGCTATATACAGTGATTGATCATCGTTTGATATGATCAGCCCGGCCGGCGCCAGAAATTTGCTCATAGAAGCCGTTCCCTCGCTGTATCCGCCCGGCATTGAACCGGAAAGCGTGGAAACATAGTTGTTTGCCAGATTGATTTTCCTGATTACATTGTTGCTGTTGTCGGAAACATACAGGTAACGTCCGCTATGCGAACTTCTTATTCCCACGGGAACGTAAAATCGGGCTGTGTTTCCCGCACCGTCAAGATATCCCTGCGTTGAACCGGCAATAAAGGTTTTTGCTCCGTTGGCCGGATCCATTGAATATATTTTATGTTCGAACGTTGCGGCCACATAGAGCATATCCTTTGTACCGTTGTTTACTACAGTTACGCCGTATACGGAATTTGAAAACGCCGATCCGACAGTTGTTACTCCATTTGCTCCTGTAAGATCGATTTTTCTGATGACTTTGTTCTGAGAATCGGCCACATACAGCGCCGATTCGTCGGTACTGAGCGCAATCATTCCCGTCTGATTAAATTTTGCATTGTAGTTGCCGCCGTTTTGCAGTCCTGAAATTCCAGGTGTTCCCGCCACGAGTGAAACCTGCCCTGTTGCCGTGTCAACTTTGCGGATACAGCTATTCACCTGATCGGATACATACAGAGTTTTCCCGTCCGCTGTCACTGCCATACCCAGCGGTTCCCAAAACCGGGCTTCACTGCCGGCGCCTTCCCGGTATCCGGAAATAGCGCTCCCGGCAAGTGTGGACAGCTCTCCGGTTGAGGTATTGAGAACCCTTATCCTATGGTTGAAACTGTCGGCTATATACATTTTCTGCCAGTCAGGTGAGGTAACGATATCCATGGGTCCGTTGTAAATCCCGATATTTTCGGCAAAAAAATCGGTTATCTTACCCTGGGTTCCGTCATTATTGAGAGGCACGTATCCTACCGTGGCTACCTGATACAAAATGGTGCCGTCCGCTTCCGTAATTCCGTTTTCACCGATTGTAACCGGCACAGAGGCGATTACGTATCCGTCCTTGTGAAAATTAAGCGTGAACGAAGTTCCGTCAGGCATATCAATATAGAAACTGTACCTGCCCTGTTCGTCCGTTACGGCACTGACAATTTTCACCGCGGCGTTGTCACACGAAATTTCGACGCCGCTGATGGCGCTGCCGTCGGGATAAACGACTTCCACGGAAACTTCCTTGCGGATATGGCGCGGATTGTCCGGGTTAGGTGATGACGGCGTTGACGCCGAAGGTGAAAAGGCCCTGGAACATCCGCCTCCGGAGGAACATCCCGATATTGACGACAATGAGGCAATTGAGACAACCATCAATGCAAAAGTTAAAAGCTGACGTCTTAAAATAAATATCACCCCTTTTTATATTTGTTGGTAAAATAATTTACCGGTCGTTTGGCTATGTCGCAATTGTTCGCCGTACTGTTAATGGCGGTTTTTTCAGGGGATTTCCGTCCCGTAAATATTCCGTCTATGTATAGATGCACAAGTCACGTATTGGATTCTTACTTTTTTAGGGTCTTATAAACCGGTATTCGGGCAAATAAAAAACGGGCCGGAATTAGCTTCCGCGCCCGTATATTTACCGTAGCCGGCCGGTTTTACGGATTGAAATGGTAGGTATAAATTACCGGCGTATACTCTCCGCTGCCGTCCCAGCCTGGAACTGCGCCGGCAGCCGCCAGAAGGTAGAGGTTTGATGTCGTAGGGTTGTAGCTGGCGGACAGGTAATGTACTGCCTGGCCGATTTGTGCTTCCGGTATCACCAGGTCGCTGACGCTGCCGTCGGCGGTATTCAGCAGTTTAACCCTGTCGACTGCCGGAGCGGTGAAGATGATGGTACCGTCCGGACCCCAGGCAAGCCTTGAGTCAAAGTTATTGCCGGCTGGAATATTAGCAAGTGAGGCGACTGTCCAGATGGTGTCCAAGACGTATCCGTCTTCGCTTTCGATAATGCGGGCGATTTTGTATTCAATGTTATAAGCGTCAAATGAAGGGCCTTTGGCATTGAATGCAGGCTCAACGCCGGCAGCCAGCCAATATCCCAGATACATGTTGCCGTTTTCATCGGCGATCAGCCCGCCTAAACCATAATCATCGGCACTGTCGAGTTCCTCACCAATAAGATCATAGATGCCTATCTCTTCCAATATTTCATGTGTGGCCGCTGCGCCCTCACCTGTTTTTTGGAATATCCATATATAATCCTCATAATAGCACATGGTATACATCAGGCCGGTCTCCGGACGGAAGTAGAAGGTAAATAAATCGTCTTCATCCCAGAGATCTTCTTCGGTTTTGTCGCCGTTTGATGCAATGTTCAGATATTTGCCTCCGTAGAGAGCATTATCAAAGGCATAGAACGAGTTTTCGCCGGGGATTTTATAAAACCCGAAAGCTTCATATCCCCATTCATAAGTCTGGAGTATTTCTCCGATCAGCTCGGTGCCGAATATTGCCGAAGCCAGGTTCAGTCTGATGATGTCATAATCATAAATATTTTCCCTGTTGATGGCGGAGAGATACAGAAATTCATTGCTGCCCCGGGAATTCGGGTCGTCGGCCTGTACCTGGCTGAGCGGGCTCAGAGCTATGCCGGGCGGCATGTTGTACTGGCCCTGGTAGACGAATCCCCTTGCCACCGGTTCGGGAGTCGGGGTTGGTGTGGGAACCGGGACCGGTGTACCTCCGTAAGAGGTGTTGCAGTCTGAATTTGAGCACCCCGATGCAAACAGCATCACTGCCGAAAGCATTGCCGCTGTAGTCAGCAAAAGTTTTTTCATTTTTTCCTCCATATGTATTTTTATGTGATAATGAGAATTTTCTTGATAGAATTATATCTTTCCTCTTTATGTTTTTGATTTGAATAAATTTTATAACTGATATAAGATATGTCATAATTGATGTAAGCATATACTCGTTTGAATTTGTTTTGCGCTAAGACCCTGCCTTGAGCCGGCGTGGAAAAGTATCCCTATTTTTGTAAATAACTTTACAGGATTGTGTTCTATTTTGCCGGAATTATTTAAAAATTACAATGATATTTTTTGGGGGTGGCTTTTATGTATTTGACAGATGTTCCCGGCTCTGCTCCGGGTTTCGTCGAGGGGATCAGAAGAGCCCCGCGGCGCAGCTGTGATATGTCTGATAAGGATATGGTTCTGGCAGTTAAAAATGCCCTGCGTTATGTGCCGGAACAGTATCATCGCGATCTGGCGGCGGAGTTTATGGCCGAACTGCGGGAAACCGGCAGGATTTACGGTTACCGTTTCCGCCCCGCAGGCAATATCAAACCGAAGCCGGTTCACGAATATAAGGGTAATTGTCTTGAAGGCAGGGCTTTCCAGCTGATGATCGACAACAACCTTGACTTTGATGTTGCGCTGTATCCTTACGAACTTGTTACTTACGGAGAGACCGGTCAGGTCTGTCAGAACTGGATGCAGTATTTGCTGATTAAGGCTTATCTGGAAATCCTTACCGATGAACAGACTCTGGTTGTGGAATCCGGCCATCCGCTGGGCCTTTTCCATTCCCCTAAATCCGCTCCCAGGGTAATTGTTACCAACGGGCTCACAGTCGGTATGGCCGATAATCTTGACGATTTTAAACGTTTTTCGGCCCTTGGCGTGGCTAATTACGGACAGATGACTGCCGGAGGCTGGATGTATATCGGTCCCCAGGGAATTGTCCACGGCACCTATAACACCTTGCTCAATGCTTCGCGGCGCATTAAACCGGGCAATGCCGATATGTCGGGTTTGCTTTTTATATCTTCCGGCCTCGGAGGTATGTCGGGCGCACAGGGCAAGGCCGCTAAGATTGCCGGAGGTGTGGCGATTATCGCCGAAGTCGATAAATCAAGGATCGATACGCGTTTCAGCCAGGGATGGGTTGATGAGGTGGCTGATTCACCGGAACAGGCTTTTGCCGCCGCCGGTAAATATCTGCAGGATTCAACGCCGAGAGCCATTGCCTATTACGGCAATGTCGTCGAGCTGCTTGCTTTTGCCGCTGACAATTCCGTAAAAATTGACCTGCTTTCCGATCAGACTTCCTGCCACGAACCGTATGAGGGCGGTTACTGTCCTTACGGGATTTCCTTTGCGGAAAGAACGCGTTTGCTGGCGGAAGAGCCCGGCAAGTTTAGAAATCTGGTAAACGGCTCTTTACGCAAGCATTTTGATTTTATTAAAAAACTCGTTTCGTCCGGCACCTATTTCTTTGATTACGGCAATAGCTTTATGAAAGCCGTTTTTGATGCCGGAGTCAGTACAATTGCCGAAAACGGCACTGATGTGATGGACGGGTTTATCTGGCCGTCATATGTGGAGGACATCCTTGGCCCGGAACTTTTTGACTACGGTTACGGACCTTTCAGATGGGTATGCCTGTCACTTAAAAATGAAGATTTGCATAAGACCGATACGGCGGCGATGGATTGTATTGACAAAGACAGGCGCTATCAGGATTTGGACAACTGGAAATGGATCCGCGATGCCGGGGAAAACCGCCTGGTCGTCGGCAGCACGGCGAGGATTTTATATCAGGACGCCTTCGGCAGGCTGAAAATAGCGCTTACATTCAACGATATGGTCCGCAAGGGCGAAGTGGGTCCGATAATGCTCGGCAGGGATCACCATGATGTTTCGGGCACCGATTCACCTTTCAGGGAGACGTCAAACATCTATGACGGTTCGCGCTTTATGGCCGATATGTCGACCCAGTGCTTTGCCGGCAATGCGGCCAGGGGTATGTCGCTGGTGGCGCTGCATAACGGCGGCGGCGTCGGTATCGGCAAGGCTATAAACGGCGGTTTCGGCCTGGTGCTTGATGGTTCGGAAAGGGTTGATGCCATCCTTAAAAACGCCATGCTGTGGGATGTTATGGGCGGTGTAGCCAGAAGGGCCTGGGCCAGGAACCCCAACTCCGTGGAGACGGCGAAGTCGTATAATGAAGAGATGAAGGGCAGGGATGAAATCACATTGCCTTTTATCGCCGATGATGATATGATCCGTAGTATCATGTAATTTATAGAAAGACAACAAACATGCACGAAAACGAATATACTCAGAGCCGTCTGGAACCTGAACTTGCCGGCACGAAATCTCCTTTGGAGCAGCTTCCTTCCGGCAACGATCCCGCTTACCTGCCGTATACAAGATACTGGGATTGGGGAGCATTCCTTCTAAACTGCTTTTGGCTGCCCTTTTTCAGGATGGATGCCACGAGTATAGTGTTGTTTGTTTTCAATATACTGTTTTGCGGCATTCCCTCGCTTTTTGCCTGTTTTTATCTGGGAAAGAACGGTGCGGAAATCGCCTGGAGGTACAGGCGGTTTGATAATGTCGAACAGTATAAAGCCGTTTTGGCCGCCTGGAAAAAATGGGGCATAATTATACATACGCTGGTGATTTTAATGCTTATCGGTTTGCTCGTCGGTTTTTATTTCCTGACGGACTGGCTTGTCAACGATATTTTGCCGCAGCTTAATTTGCCGCCGATGTAAAATAGCGGCTCCCCTTTTAATTTTTTGACGTTAAACGGACATACGTCCAGACATACATCGCGGCCGTATATACTGCTGCGGTTTTCCGCTACATTTCCGCCGGAGGAATACCTTTTCATCGTTATTTAAAAGGGTCGTCCCGTTTTTTTCTTAACGGGATAGCCCCTGATATCACGCTTGGCGTCGGCGGCGCTACTGTCGGGAACCTGATGAAAAATTCCCTTTTCTGAAGTTGAAGGTAAATCGGAAGGATGGGAAAATACTTGATTTATAATAATAAAAAATACAGCTTTTAAAGAGCAGGAAAGCAGCAATAATTGTGATTCAGGATATCTACCCGTTTGTAATGAAAAACGAATACCGGCCATGCGCGCCCTCTGAGGAAAGCTTTGCCCTTTATTTTGCCGACGATTCTTTTTTGATCGGTTATGAAAATGACCGGATCCGGTTTCCCAGGTTTAAGGAACTGGGACCGCTTGAAGGCTTTAAGGATTATATATACCTGTTTTCGATCAATGACGATTCATTTTTTCTTTTACATAATAAGGGCTTTACGGAACCTGAAGGTTACAAAATGGAAAATCTTCAGCTTTTACGGGACGGGGAGCCGCGTCACATGGCTTTCGCCGGATTTGTCGCCAGCCAGATTGCCAGATGGTATGACAACCACAGATACTGCGGAAAATGCGCAGGACCGCTGGTACACCATGAAAAAGAACGCTCTCTGGTCTGTGGCACGTGTAATATTCTGGAATATCCCAAAATTTCCCCGGCGGTAATTATCGCCGTGACAGACGGGGATAAGCTTTTGATGTCGAGATATGCCAACAGGCCTTTTAGAAGATATGCCCTGCTGGCCGGTTTTGCGGAAGTGGGGGAAACAATTGAAGAGACGGTCAGCAGGGAAGTTTTTGAGGAAGTCGGCATACGTGTTAAAAATATCCGCTATTACAAAAGTCAGCCATGGGCTTTTTCCGATTCCATGCTTTTTGGATTTTTTGCCGAACTGGATGGCAGCGGTGAGATCACTCTTGATGAGAATGAACTGTCCGAAGCCAAATGGATTCCCCGCAGTGAAATTCCCGAGGACCGTTCAAATTTCAGCCTTACCGGTGAGATGATCGAACTGTTCCGGTCGGGTAAATTTGTGTAAAAGGCCTGGATTGAGGCTCGGAGGCCGCAATGACTATATTTTTTGAGTTATATTAGCGGTCATTCAGACCCCTGCTGGAGTGAGGATGGCAGGGAGGTATTTGAAGAAAATAATCCTGAGTGGAAAGGTTTAAGTAAAGAGTGGTATGGATTCCCGCGCAGGCGGGAATCCATCATTTATATACGACTTTAGTCTGTTGATGGAGCATAGCGACTGAAACAAAAATCCACCTGCTATGCGGGTGGATGATAAAATGTTATACATATAATCACCTTTCCGCTTAAAATAGAGATGTTCAAGCCTCTATTCTAAAGATAAGGAAAGGTGATTTTTAATGGTAGCCCCAACGAGCCTGGTATTTCCCGAAGGAACCTTGCTTAATACAGACGAAAAATATTAGTAAACCGGTTTTTTGACTTTATCTTCCGCCGGGATCATTGGAGAAAAGTATGGAGTCATCCTGTACCAGCTGCCTCAGTTGTCTGTTTTTTCTGATTTTTGTCGTCTTTATAATTAATTTGCTTATATCAAAGTCATCGAAAAAATCCGGCCGGTCGAAAAAAAACGCCGGGGCGTCGTCAAAAACATCAGGCCGCGTGCGGATGGAGCCGGTAAAATGGCTTGGAACCGGTAATTCTTTTAAAATAAAGGATTATCTTGTTATAGATCAGCTGGTATACTGGTCGGATTCCTCAAATCATATTCCCGAAGCCTCCTGTATTGACCTGAAACTGCCGGTTTCTAACCCCGGCACAATTACCAGTGAACTCGGTTATTGGCCGGAGTATTCGCGTATGTCACCTGCCCAGCGGGCCAATTATCTTCTGTGGCTTACCGGCGGCTGTAAATCCCCGCTCAGCGATATCGGTTATGCTTTCGTATATTTTTACGGCCTGGAACGAAGGGCTCTTGTTGACGGCAAGGATTTGGACACCATTACCCTGGAAACACTGCGGCTGCTGAGAACGTATGCATCCTCAGCCTCTTTTAACTCCTATTTGAGGGCCTTTTTGCTGTTTATTACCGTAAAGAACCGTTTTGAAAGTATCGATGAAACTGAGTTAATATATCTTTTGGGTGATGGACTTACCGGTCTTGGTGAAGAGGCCTTCAGAGTTCTTCTGGCCTGGTTTTACAATAATAAACGCCCTGTTTCCGCCGATTATGCGCTGGAAATAGCAGGGCGTGACTTGCGTTCGCCGCGCAGTGTCGTCACAGAACGCGCCCGTGAGCAGTTCCAAAAGCTTTTTGCCATGAAGTATGCCGCCCGCTTTCCCCAGGGTATGTTTTTGAAAGCGGCAGTCCGTGAATACACGATTGAATACCGCCCGGCGAGCCCTTCTCTTTTGAAGTTGACCCGCAGTGGTGACCTTAGCTGTTCACTGTCAATTACCAACGTTTTGGGGATTCAGAGCCAGTTTAAACCTCTGGTTGAGATTTGGGGCCAGTGTATAGAAGAGCTCAGGGCTTACAGCCGTGAAATAGCGAAAGGCCCCGGCAGTGATGAAGCTGCTGTCTACAGAGCTCTTCCGGAGGCTCTTAAAGCGGAGAGGGACCATCCCGATAAGCTGATTTGGGCTGATTTGGCCGCCAGTAATATTAATGAAGAAGGTTACGCCTGTTTGAAAATATCGGCTTTACCGGGGATTGCAGATAAGCCGGCGCTGGATGCCAAACTGACGCTAAGCCGCAGCCGGGAACTGGCTCTGACGGCAAATGAAGTTGGATTTTTAATCGTTCCCGATCCAAGGGTAACGGGACGGGTTTATGCGCATGGCGATACCGTTGCGTTGTTAAAACCCCGGAAAGACGCTTTTTTACCGGAAAACCCCGCTTATTCCTCGGCTTTGTTTTTACTGGAGCTGGGAACGGTTATTGCTGCCGCCGACGGTGAAATCGATCACATGGAAATTGCCAATATTACCGGCTTTCTGGAGACACTGCTGAACCTGTCGCTTGATGAGCGCCGTTTATTAAAAGCTTACCGTTCACTGCTGGAGGCTAAACCGCCTTCATTGTCAGGGCTTAGCAAACGCCTGAAGTCTTCACTTACGCCGCCGCAGCTGGAAATTGTCGGCCGCTATCTGGTCGGGATTGCGGCTGCCAACGGTGTTATCACTACTGAAGAACTGGCGGCAATACGCAGGATTTACCGTTATTTGGATCTTGATCCTTCAACTCTGGATGGACTTTTACTTGATCTTGGCGGAAAATCCGGCTCTGCCGTCGAAATCCAGACCGGTAAGCGTGCATCGCGTGAAGATGGAAAATTCCCTGCAGTGCAGGAAGGTCCTGTTGTTTTGAATGATGACTTGCTCCGTAAAATCCTGGCGGAGACGGCGGAAGTCTCCAACATGCTGGGAGAGGTGCTCAAAGCTTCCGAGGATGAAGAGTCCCCGCAAAGCGGATCGCCCGTAAGTATTAATTCAACCGGGCCGTCGTCAACAGCCGGCGTGGAAGCCGTTTTAGATACTCAGGAAGTTACCGATGAGAGACTCGCGGAGCTTGATGCAAGATACCACTGCCCACTAAAAGAGATTTTGTCCAAGAATCAGTATACCAGGCTTGAATTTGATGATCTTGCCCGGCGCTACGGCCTGATGCCGGCAGCGCTTGTGGATGCCGTTAACTGCTGGTCAGATGAATTTTTGGGCGATTTTCTGATTGAGGAAGGTGACGTTTATTCCGTGAATACAAGTTTAATGGGGGGGGAACAATGAATAGAGCAGCTATAAAACTCAGGGAAAGGGATGCGATACTCCAGTCGCTGCGTGCCGGTGTCGTTCCCAGAATCGGCCTGCAGCATATACAGGTCGGCAGGAAAGGCGAAGTTGCGGCAATCCTCAAAGATTTTGAAAGAATAGAGGCCGGCGGCGCTTCGATCCGTTTTGTCATCGGCAGATTCGGCTCGGGAAAAAGTTTTTTTCTCAACCTTGCGAGGATGGTCGCTCTTGATAAAAAGTTTGTTGTCGTGCAGGCTGATATTACTCCCGAACGCCGGTTACAGGCTACCGGCGGACAGGCGCGTGCGCTTTACGCCGAATTGATGAGAAATATGGCCGTTAAATCAAAACCGGAAGGCGGTGCTCTGGCGTCAATTGTCGAGCGCTGGATTTCCGATTTGAGTTACGGCATCTCTGTCACTGGCACCGGACAGGCCGATTTGGCCCCGGTGATCCATGAAAAACTGAAACCTTTGCAGGAACTTGTCAGCGGTTATGATTTTGCCAAAGTCATCAGCATTTATTTTGAGGCTTACCTGACGCAAAATGATTTGCTGATGGCCAGTGCCCTTCGCTGGCTGCGGGCGGAATATACGACTAAAACCGAAGCCCGCCAGGATCTGGGAGTCCGCTCGATCATCGATGATCAGAATATTTATGATTATCTTAAACTGCTGTCTTCATTTGTATGTATGGCCGGTTATTCCGGTCTTTTGGTAAATTTTGATGAAATGGGCGTTCTGTCTCACCGCCTTAACAATTCCCAGGCCAGAAATGCCAATTATGAAATGATTTTGCGCATCCTTAACGACTGCCTGCAGGGCAGTGCCTGTGGATTGGGATTCATTTTTGCCGGTACCGACGCTTTTCTTGATGACAAAAGACGCGGCCTTGCCAGTTATGAGGCTTTGCGGACAAGACTTGCCGGCAATCAGTTTGAAGTCAACGGTCTGACTGATTTGTCCGGGCCGGTCATACGGCTGATGAATCTTTCAATGGAAGAAATGTACGTTCTTCTTGACAATATCCGCAACGTATTTGCCGGTGGTGACCGGGCTAAATATGCGGTGCCTGATGACGCTCTGGCGGCTTTTCTTACCCATTGTGCAAAAACTCTCGGTGCCGATTTTTATCAGACTCCACGTGATGCCGTCAAATCGTTTGTCGGTTTTCTTTCCGTTCTGGAACAAAATCAGGGGGTATCCTGGGAAAAACTGTTGTTGGATGTCAGGATGGAAAAAACTTGTGAAGTAGCGGAAGATTTTAATGTTTATGGAAATTCCTACCCGCTAAACAGTCCCGATGAACAAGATGAAGGGTTTGCGACTTTTTCTTTATGAGTGATACTGCATTTAAACTTTTACACCCTAAAATACAGCATTCACTTTACAAAATGAAGTGGGAAGAGCTCAGAGCCATTCAGGTCGACTCGATCCGCACTGTTTTGACGGGTCATGAACATATTATTATCTCGGCAATGACTTCCGGCGGCAAAACCGAAGCCGCCTTTTTACCTGTCCTTTCAAAAATTTTATCTTCCGGCGGACCTGGTATCAAAGCCCTGTATGTCGGCCCCTTAAAAGCCCTGATCAACGATCAGTTCCGGCGTCTGGAAGAGTTGTGCTGTGAGGCGGAAATCCCTGTCCATAAATGGCATGGGGACGTTCCGGGGGCGCCCAAAAAAAGAATGCTTGCCGATCCGGATGGAGTTCTGCTGATTACTCCGGAATCGCTGGAGTCCCTTTTCCTCAATCATCCCGGAGAACTTGTTAGTCTTTTTACCAATCTTGAATTTATCGTCATCGACGAGCTGCACTCGTTTATCGGTGTGGAACGCGGCGCTCATTTGAAAAGTCTGCTGAATCGTTTGCTTCGTTTCAGTTCACACCGCGTCAGAAAAATCGGTTTGTCGGCCACTTTGGGTGAACCGGAACTGGTGAATGTCTGGCTTTGTCCCCATGAACCGGGTAATGTCGTATTGATCCGTGACGAGTGCGGAGCCCAAAAAACGGTTAAATATCTGGTTAAGGGTTATCCGTGCGGACGCAATCCCGGCCTTGGGGATAATTGGGAAGCTGATTGCAGCGGACTTGTTGAAGATCTTGTAAAGTCGTTTTACGGTCATACGGCGCTTATTTTCGTTAACAGCCGCAAATATCTGGAATTTTATACCGATCAGATCAACCGTCTGCTGGAAATGCGGAAGATGCCCAATATGTTCCGTATTCACCACGGTTCGCTGTCAAAAACCGAAAGAGAAGCGGCGGAAGAGGCGTTGCGCTCAGATATTCCCGCTGTGACTCTCTGTTCAAGTACTTTGGAGCTTGGCATTGATGTCGGCAATGTCGCCATGGTCGGCCATATCGGCGCTCCCTGGTCGGTAAATTCGCTGGTCCAGCGGCTTGGGCGCAGCGGCCGCCGTAAAGGTGCGCCGTGTGTGATGATTGTTTATCTTACGGAGAATACTCCGTCTGCGGACTCACCTCTGGTGGTAAGACTGTTTCCACAGCTTTTACAATCGGTGGCGATGACTGAACTTATGCTGGAAAAATGGTGCGAACCGCCGCAAACGAACCGTCTTCACCTTTCGGCACTCGTTCAGCAGATTATGAGCGTGATCGCCGAGAGAGGAGGGGCGTTACCCGAAGGACTTTTTGAAGTTCTGATCGCAAAGGGAGCCTTTACCAATGTCGGCCGCCGGCTTTTTGCCGGTGTTCTGGCGGGATTGGTCTCATCCGATTTGATTGAAAAGACGGCCGAAGGCGAGTTTATTCTCGGTTTAAAGGGAGAGCGGATTGTCAGGAGTTTTGACTTTTACTCATCTTTTATGACTTTGCCGGAGATGAAAGTTGTTGCCGGCGGTACTTTTATCGGGACTATTGCCTGGTCTCCGGGAACTGCTCCCGGTTCATTGCTGATTTTGTCGGGAAAAAGGTGGAAAATTCTTGAAGTGGATCTGCAGAAAGGCGAAATTCTCGCAGAGCCTTCACAGGGCGGCAGTATACCCAATTTCACAGCTGTTTCGGCGATTGATATACATCCGATGATCCGCGAGGCAATGCTGGATGTCCTCAGATCCGATAATATTCCCCCGTATCTGGACCGTCAGGCTGCGGAGATGCTGCAGTATGCCCGCTTTCAGGCCCGTGAATCAGGTTTGTTTGCAAATAATTATATCTGTGAAAGAAACAGGATCGTATGGTTTACCTGGAGCGGTTCGCGCATCAACCGCACGCTTTGGGCTTTGGGCAGATATGCCGGTCTTTGCGTTGAGCTCGATTCGATCGCCGGTATTTCCCTGGAGTTTGTCAAAACCTCCTGGGAAGATATAGGTAATGCCTACCGTAAACTCCTTGAGGATCTGCCGCCGGTGGAAAAGCTTGCACAGATGTTTCCCATCAGGGCTTTTGAAAAGTATGAGTTATATCTTACGGAAGATGTGCAGACGGTTTTATTTGCCAGAAATTATCTTGATTGGGAGGGGGCTAAGGAACTCCTCACCCGCTCCTTCCACTGAGACGGTGAATCGCACCCATACGCGTTGTCAAATTTGATGTTCGCTCATTCCGGCGTAGTCCGGCTACGCCTCAATCGTCGAAATCGAATTTGCCTTAGCCTATGGGCACAATTGACCGACTCAGCCGGGTAATCAATTGAAACAGGCGAATCTGTGTCGTCAAATAAAATTTCTCTCCCTGCGACGTAGTATAACTACGCCTCAGTCGTAGAAATTTTATTTGACTTAACATCTCCACCTGTTTGAATTGATTTTAATTTTTGGATAAATTTTCTAGTTATCTTAAGAGGCTTTTTTATGAAGAAACCAACCGTATTTTTTAGTCATTCAAGCAAAGATTCAGCAATGATTTTAGCTATTAAAAATAAACTGGATTCTATAACCGGAGGGACTAGAGATTTTTCAGTCGAGCGATGGTCAAAGTATTCCTTTCGGTCATAATTGGATACACAAAATTGAGGAAGGTCTGAAGCAGGCAGCGATTATGTTTGTTTTTGTAACTCCTAACTCAATCGTTTCTAATTGGATTTATTTTGAATCCGGTTTTGCTTATTCAAAAGGCATAGAGGTTATTCCTGTCGGCATAGGAATTGATATAGCTTTATTAAAGGCTCCGTTAAGTCTTTTACAAGGATTTAACATTAGTTCAAGCGACGGAATGAATAATTTTGTCTCTGTTATTAATAAAAAATTTGACTATCGTTTCGAAGAAAAATTTACAGATGTAGATTATTCTGGTATAAATATACTTCAGAATAAAGGGTCAATATCAATTGATTTTAGAAATATTTTTAGTTCTATAAATTCTGAACTATTATCTGAATATGAAGATGGGCAAGGTGGAAAAATTATATGTAATATTGAAGATTTTTTTGAAAAAATGATTGGTTATCTTGATTGTAATGGCATAAAATACTCACAAACAGACTCTAAAAGCTCAAAAATAATTTTAGTTTATGGTATTAAGATAATATATACAATAGGTAAAAAGCAGGATGATAGTGGTTCGGTAAAGCAAAAAGGTTTGGATAAAATAGATTTTATTATATCGCCTTACAATTTTGAGAAATCGTTTAGTTTATTTGTTAAACTCATTCAGTTGCTTTTAGAGGAAAAATGGATTTATCTTAATTTCAAATTAAATAGCGGATATAAGTATTTAACCGGGGAAGAACATTTGGCAGCGATATTTTCAATGTATCCCGAAGAATATGGTTTTTCAGAGAAAAATGCAGGCTATTTTAAATATAGGGATAGTTCTATAGAGTTTTCGATATTAAGTTTTGTTAAGTTTATTGGACATCTAGAGTCGTATGATTTAATGAGGTTGGCTTTTTGGCCAGATAAAGTCAGCTCTTCTGATGTTGGCATGTTGCTTTGCTCTTTGCAGGATATGGGTGTTATTATGCAGCTATAAAGATTAATATTTAAAATAACAAGTAACTTGTCATTTCATATATCCTCTGGTGGATTGTCATTCCCTTGCAGGCGGGAATCCATTATGAAAAAATATTATGTTTATATAATGTCAAATAAGAAAAATGGAACAATGTATATCGGCGTTACGAATAATTTGGAGCGTCGTGTTTTTGAACATAAGAATCATTTGGTTGATGGTTTCACGAATAAGTATGATCTTAATAAATTGGTTTGGTTTGCGGAGACAAATACTGCTGAAAGCGCTGTATTAAAAGAAAAGCAAATGAAAAAGTGGAACAGGGCCTGGAAAATAAAACTGATTGAAGGAAATAATCCTGAGTGGAAAGATTTAAGTGAAGAGTGGTATGGATTCCCGCCTGCGCGGGAATGTCATTTTTATCGCAATCGGATCTTACGGATTTTGATGTTTCTATAAAGTACATTGGGGAGTGTCATTCCCGCGCAGGCGGGAATCCATCTTACATGTTATTGGTTATAGGTATTAAGGGAGGTTTTTTATGAATTACAGAATTGCGTTTTTTGTTTTGTTGATGATTTTTGTCTTAATGCCCTGCGGCAGTGCAATGGCCGCGGCGGAGAAGTTTACGGGTAAGCTTAGTTATTCGGTGCTTAAAAGTTTTAAGTTTGATTTTCCCCGTGACTGGAAAGTAAGGACAAAGGAAAATCCTTTTGATCTTCAGTGTGTTTCCCGGCAAGAAGACGCTACAACCGGTATTTTTGTTTTTTCGCGTGAAGATATCGGCGACGACGGCAGTGCCGACGATATCTTCAAGGCTCAGATAGAGGATTTGCGCAGCAAACGCAAGGGTTTTAAGCTGATCGAAACCGCAAGACCTCTGAATACAGGCGGGAAAAAAATCAAGACCTCGGTTTACTCCGGAACAAGGAACGGCATGAAAAATTATTATATTTTTTCTCTGATTGAATTTGAGAAATATGATAAATTTGCTGTTGTTCTCCAGACCTGCTTTCCAAGTGATTATGTTAAATATGGTCCGGTTTTGAAAGAAATAGTGGAATCCTGCAAGCCCGCTCATTATGACCGGGCTGTGCCAAAGAAATGATAAAAATTGCCTCACAATAAGTCCTGCCGGGTCTTCTTTGTCTCGCACGGAACACCAACCTGGCATTTGCCGCAGCCGTAATACGGTCTATGCCGTTCCAAAACTCTTTCGAGGAATTGCGAACATTTTGTGTGATCTTTGCCGGTTTCTCCGGAGATCGCGTCTGCCGGGCAGTTTTCCGCGCATTTGCCGCACATGCAGCAATATTCATAGAGGCCGTGATATTTGCGCGTGTCCGCTTCCGTTTCCATTTCTGTGATGACACTTCCCAGCCTGCCGGCAATTCCTTTTTCGGTAATCAGCCCTTTGGACAGCCCGAATGTGCCGAGCCCGCCGATGAAGGCAACATGGCGTTCCGACCAGTTGCTGGTAAAGGTAATCAGACCGTCCCCAAAAATTTTGCCGGTTCCGGAGGCACTGATAAACCGTGGATCGGCCGCCGGTGTTACCGTCTGCCAGCCGTTCGTTTCCAGTTCATCTTTAATAAAGGCGGCCAGAGAGCTGACGAATACCTGGCCTTCAATACGGCCGTTCATCCATCCGTCGGAGGGCCATTTCATATTTTCCGTATTGCTCCCGCGTATGGCGGATGTAAACGGCAGAAAAAAAGAAATCACCGTTTTAGCTTTTGCCAGCCACTCTTTAGGGAGCATAAAATGAGGGCCGATTACTTCTTTGTTTTTTAATTGCCTAAACATTTCGTCGTCTGCCGAAGCAAATGAAAGTATCGGCGTCTCAAAAATTTTAACTCCTGCCAGTTCGGGACGGAGTGCTTTTTCGGCAGAGATGAAATTTTGCCGGGAGTTTTCCGTGAAATATGCGGTTTTTTCAATTAGTGATTCTTTCATTTCATTGTCCTCCGGAGTGTTCATATAGCTGATTGTATCACAAAAATACGATTTGCACTCTGTGTACAGTAACCGGAAAAAATCCGTATCAATTCAATTATTACCAATTCTTGAAAATTAGTAGAAGGATGTCATACAGGTCCCCGTTTTCACGAGGATAAACTCCGGCGGGTATCCAGAGAGAGAAAACTGAAATGAGTATTATTTTTTCCGGTTACTATATATGAAAGAGCTGTATGACTTTAATTGCCGTAAAGTAAAACAGGCGGACCTAAATAGCCCGCCTGTTTCTAAGTTAAACTGTTTTTTTGCCGGTTTACTCGGTTACGGCAATAATTCTTCTCAGCACACTGTTGCTGTAATCGGCAACATAGATAGCGTTGCCGGCCGGATTTACCGCGATTCCGTAGGGCGTATTGAACAGTGCCTGCTCGCCGTAGCCGTTGGCGCTTCCGAATGATGACGGCTGTCCGGCGATCGTTTTGGCGGTGCCGTCGGCAATTTTGACGCTGACGATGCGCTGTCCGTTGGTGACGAACAGGTATTGGCCGTCGGCGGAAATGGTGACGTACCCGACCAATGAATCGAACGCCGCGCCGGAAGAGGAACCGTCGGAAAGCAGTGTTACCTGATTGGTGGCCGTGTCGACAACGCTGACGCCTACGGAAGAAGTTACGTATACTTTGCTGCCGTCATTGTTAACTGCCACTCCCGTTAAAGAAGTAAAACTGCCGATGGGGGTTACAGCTCCGGAATCATTGAGATCGATCTTTTTGAGTACGGTACTGTCGGCAACATAAAGGAACTGGCCGTTGGGTGATACGTCGATGTCGTAAGGAGATGACAACGCTGCCGTAGTTACGGTCGTAACTTCTTTGGTTACTGTATCAATCCTGCGGATATTTTTATTGCTTCGGTCGGTAACATAGAGATAATTGCCGGTTCTGGTGACACATATTCCCCATGGGTAGCCGAATCGTGCATTTTGCCCGAGACCGTCTGCGGTTCCCGTCAGTCCGGTATCATCGCCGGCAAATGTTTCCATCAGGCCGGATTCGAAATTGAAACACAGAATATCACTGGGACTTGAAGAGTTGACGATATAAACTTTTTTGCCGTCCGGTGAAAAGGCCAGATCGGACATATAGGAAGACGATATTGTCGAAGCATAGCCTTCCTGAAAACCGTGGTAACCGGTTTTGCCTCCCAGCAGTGTCGTTACATACCCCGTTTCAATGTTGATGTTGTATATGTAATGGTCCCCGTCCGACAGAACAAACATTGCCTTGCCGTCGGGTGTAATTGATATTCCCTGAGGGCTGTCCATGCGTGCAGCCGTCCCGATACCGTCAATATTGCCGTGGGTATTGACATCACCGGCGAAGACGGTGATTGCCCCTGTCAGCGGATCGACAGCCGATATGGCATGGCCGTCGGTTGCGTAAATAGTCTGTCCATCAGGAGAAACAGCGATTGCGCTTGATGAGCCGAAACTGCCGATCGGGCCGGTAAGTGAGCCTGCCAGCAGAGAGCTGGAGTTGGTTGATAAATTGAGAGTGTATATTTCCATTCCGTAATAGTCCATAACGTATAAAACATCTTCAGTAGGGGCCAGGGCGATATCCACTATCAGGTAGAAGCCGCTGCCGACAGTTGTATAGCTGTTATCGGATAAATCTATTTTCAAAACCTCGCTGCCAGCTCCCAAATAAAGGAAGTTGTCGTCGGCTGTCAATTTTAAACCGGCGTAAGATAAGTCTATACCGGGTATATTTACGATCGTTGTCACCTGTTTGGTTGCCGTGTCTATTTTCCTGATGCGTCCGCCGCCGATGGCAGAGTCTGTTGCATAAAGAGTTTTGCCGTTGGACGAAACTGCCAGAGCGTAGGGGTAGGCAAACTTGGCAGCCGTACCGATACCGTCGTCGGCTATAGTACCGTCTCCGTTAACATCCGGTCTGCCGGCAAAGAGGGTGAAATCACCGTTGGTGTCCATTTTGCCGATACATGGCTGTATATTGCCGTTTGTACTTGCGAGGTAAAAACCGTTGGCCAGCAAACTGCCGCCCGATTTCTCCGATGTGCCTGGAATAGCGGCTATTCCGTTGCAGTATGTGCAGAAACGGGCACCGGTAATGCGCCATGTGCTTACCAGATACTTACTGTCGTCGGCAATCAGGGGCACGTAACCGGTTACGGCTTTTTCATACAGAAGTGTGCCGTCGGCCAGTACCAGGCGGTTGCCGTCAAGGATTACGTCGAGATCGTCAAAAATGTGACCGTCTTTTTGGAAACTGAGCCTAAAGGACATTCCGTCCGCAGCGGCCGGGTTTACGGAATAAACGAGGTTACCGTTTTCGTCGATAACCGGCGGCAGCAAAACGCCGGGATTGCTGCTGGTAACCGTAACCCCGGGGATAATGTTGCCGTCGGGGTAAGTAATGGATAACTGCAGGACTCTCTGAACGCCGGGAGCCGGTGGTGTGGGGGTAACTGTGGGTGTTGGAGTCGGGTCGGGGTTGGGGAGCGTGGGCTCCGTTGCCGGTCTGCCCAGCGTAGTGCCTTGGCCGTAGGACTGATTGCAGCCGCCGCCGCTGCTGCAACCGTAGAGTGTCAGTGACATAACCAGTACAAGGACGAGTGCAGTTAAATGATTGTGTTTCAAAGTAAATATCCTCCTAAAATTATTGCTGCATAAAAAGTAAAAACATTGTTTTGAGTAATACGGCTTTTTTTTCTTTGATGATTTTACTGCCGGAAAAGATTCAGTCTTTAATTGTTCATTTAAAGATTTTAATTTAAAAGTTGTCTATTTGTCAATGATTTTATCTATTGGACAGTATTTTTTGTAATTGTGTGCTTGACAAATAGTCTAAAAAAATGATATATTGACAGTATAAATGTTAACACTTTAAATGTTTGTAAATTATGTTAATATACTGAGAGATTTTTATTTGTTTTGTCTGTAAAAGGGGCTGGATATCATGAATATTGGCGGCAGAAGTTTTTTAAACTTTTATGAATTGATTTATAACAGCGGCAATAAACCTTCAATGCTTGATAAAGCAAAAGAAAGCGGATTGATCGCTTCCGAGACTATGGCGGCGTTAGATCGGATACCTTTGGGCGGCCGGCTGGATTTTTTAAACAGCTATTCAAACGCTTTTGACAAGGTGGCGGCAAAGAAATACGGCAACAATTTTGCCGGTATTTTTCATAAAAGCGGTGCTGATAAAGATATATATTCGGCGGTTAAAAGTAGAAAATATGATAACAGGGATGTCTCTGAATTAAAAAAAGGATATTCATCCCTTGCTTTTGATATTAAACGTGAGGCGCTGAATGCTAAAATTATGATTTGTAATTTTGGTAACGGTCGGCATGAAATAAAATCTCCGCAAGGGGAAGCAATCGCATTGCTGGATATTAAGGATGGGCTGAATCTGGCAATGAAGAGAAAAGACGGCAGCAGCGTTACGGTGTCTTTTTCTTCTCTGGATAATGATGACTGTAATATTGTAAAGACTTCCGCGGATGGTATCGGTGAGAAGTTGAGCCGCCGTGGTTCGCTGATATCCCAAGAGAGTGTGAGCGGATGTGAAAAATATTCTTTGGGAGAAAATAAGTCTCTCATTTATGAGAAAAGCGGTCTGCTTGATGATGATAAGCAGAAAATCATTGCCTTCAAAAACGGATCCAGTGAGCGGCAAAGCCTTATGTATCTGGATGATGAGGGTAATGAAGTTTATGATAAATTGTTTAAAGAACGCGATTTTACAGCGAAGCATGAGGCGGATGAGCTTTCTTCCGCTGCGGATAAGGCACAGTCAAATGAAATAAAAGCGGCTTCAAACACCTCTTCGGAAAAAAACTCCGACTCGGTAAAGGGCATTAAAGATAAAAAAACCGCTGAGTTTTTTAAAGCCAATCCTGAATATGTTAAAATACTGGAAGAGAGATATAAAAATGCCGATCCCGAAGTTAGAAAATTATATGATAAGTTTAAAAAAGATATTAAAATCGCCGATGGCTATTATAAGGGTACATCCCATTATCATTCGCTCCTGAATTATATTAAGTTGGAGTCGCAGTCGGATATTGCCGAGAATGGATATATTTATTACCATGAAGTAGGACATATGGTTGATGATTTTATCACCATATTCGGAGATGCCTCTGACAATAAAACTTTTTTGAATGCCATTAAAGCGGACTTTGAAAATGCGGTTGCCAATACCATTAAAGAACTTCATATTGACGGGTATCCGGACCTGACAAGGGAGGAAGCTTATACTTTGCTTTCAGCAAAGCTCCAGGGTCAGGACCATGGAGACTACCGGGGCATTTCGGATGTTTTCAGCGGACTGTCAAAAGGGAAGGTTATCGGTTTCTACGGGCACAGCCAGGAATATTGGCAGAGCAGGGGAAGCAGTGGCATCTGCTCCGAAGCCTTCGCGCATATGTTTGAGATGTTTATGGGTGGTAATGAGCGGGAGATAAATAATTTAAAAAAAATGATGCCGGAGACGTATAAAGCATTTATGAAAATTGTGAAAGATGAAAACGGGTAGTTATTAAAGGTCAATATTTATTGACGGGAGAGGTGTTATTAATGAACCCATCACGTATATCTTCTTTTGAGCTTTACGGCAGCTGCCGGGTTTATGAGCGCAATAATACGGCACTGGAGCGGCTCAAAAGCAGCGGCCTGTTAAATTCCAATATGCCTTTGGTTGTGAAGGAGATAGATCTGCAATCGTATCTGTCTTACAGCCGGAATTTGAATTCGGTATTGAAATCGCTTAATCAGAAGAAATACAGTGCTGATTTTACAGAGATTTTTCAAAGAAGTGAAGGTGATTTGAAGTTATATTCGGCTTTGACTCCCGAAGAATGCGACAATTGTGATACCAAGCAGTTAAAAGAGGAATATGCTTTGCTGGCAGGTCATGTGAAAAAGGAAGCTTTGGCTGCAAGGATGATGATCTCCTCTCTGGGCACCGGCAGGCATTTTATAAATGACAGCTCCGGCAATGTAATTGCGGAGGTTTTTATAGACGGCGGTTTAAACCTGGAAATATCAAGGGCAGACGGGGCAAAAACAATTGCCGCTTTCAGCCAGGAAGCGGATGAAAATTGTGATATTTGCCGGACTGATGCCGCCGGCGGCAGTGAAACTCTTAAAAGAAAAGGCAATAATTTTTCCAGAGCAAACCAAAACGGCTCGCAAACATACTGTATATCTGAAGGATGTATAAATAAAGAACAGCAGGGAGCGGCTTTTGATGACAAAATAAAAGTTATTTCCTATCCGGACGGCAGCAGCGAAATTCAGCAGTTGTTATATATAGATGAAAACGGCGAGGAAGTTTACCATATAGAATACAGACCTTCCCGGAAAGAGCAGGAAGATTTAAAAACAGTTGGCGATTTTACTAAACAATTGGGCCGGCTTTTGTCCATGGCCCATGAGTCGGGTTCAATGAGCAAGGATTACGGGCGGTATACGGAAGCTTTTGCCGGCAATCCGCAATTAAGGCAAAGCCTGTCGGCCTTAGGGGCTCTGGCCGGTATTGTTAACGGGGCTGCCAATGTGATATCTTTTACCAGGGCGTTTAAAAAAGGCGATGTCGGGGGGATGGTAAAAAGCGGTCTCGGCCTCGGCAAGGAGCTTGCGAAAACGTCAAGCAATATCGCCAATGTGTTAAAAGATGCTGGTTTGAAAAATCAGGATCTTCTGGCAAAACTGGGAAAAGTTTCCAATGTTACTTCCCGTGTCTTTGGTATCGGCGGTGCGGTGGCTTCCCTGCTGACGGCAAAGGATGACAATTACTGGGGTAAAGCCAAAGCCGTCGGCACGATCGGAAAAGAAAGCGCTAAACTGGTTAAAGCCCTGTCTAGCGACAAGGTTAAGAGCATTAAAATGGCAGTCTCCAAAATAAAAGACGCCGGAAAAAATATTGCCGTTAATTTTAGCTTTAAAACTCCACTGAAAAGTCTTCAAAGCGCATATAAGACTGCAGCTTCGGTAGCCGGGAGTATTGCCCATATTTTAATTCCTGTTTTTACGATTGCCACAACTGCTTTTGGCGGTGCTGAAAATGCTATTGAGTATATGAAGCAGGAAGGCGGTCTTACCGAAGAAAACAAAACAGCGATTGCCGTAGGCGGCGGGATCGGGGCCGTAGCCGGTGAGTACGCCGGCAAATATCTGGGCGGTATGCTCGGCGGAGCTATCGGCGGACCGGTGGGAGGAGTTGTCGGCAGTATTGCCGGTTCGATTTTGGGCAATGAAATCGGCTTCAGGCTTGGCGCTCATTTAGGTAAAATGGCCCATGAGCGGATGAATTCCGGAGATAAATCAGAGGATAAAAATCAAGAAAACAATAAAAATGCTTCGAAAACGGCGGATGCCGGATAAGAGCGGTTTTTTCTGTATGGATTGCAAAGTTTGTGTTTCAAAGTATGTCTCCTCCTGAATTTTAACAGCCGTTTTATTATGCAATTTTAACATAAAAACAAATTTGTTTGTCAATGTATATATGTTAAATAATGAAATTTTATAATATAAATAGTTTTTTAAATGCAAAATATTGTCCAAATACTGTATTGTGATTTTTTATTTTATTACAAAAAATGTTTTTTTCAGCAAAATGCGCCTGTTTATTGCCGGAAACTCTTGTTTTATGCCTTTCGGCATGTTATAATCTATATGCTATTTGGGGGTGCCATGGTTTCGACGGGGAGTGCTTTGGCATAAGTGGCGAGTCGAGTTCCGTGCTCTCGTTAAACGAGCGGAAACAAACAAACAACAATAACGAATACGCATTAGCTGCTTAGTCGGCTACGTCCGTCCTTACTGGCCTGCAAGGAAGAATACGGGCGCCAAAATAGCAGGATACCCGACGATAGTCGCCTTCGGATCCTAGGGGAAATTTAGAGGGATAGAAAACCAAAAATCCTGTTTGCGGGAGTTTTGGCAATTGAACCGCTAAAACGCAAACTACACTCGTAGAAGCTTTTGTGGGGGCCTTTTCGGACGCGGGTTCGATTCCCGCCACCTCCATTATAACTGAATATAATAGTTTTTTTTACTGATAATAGTATTTATTTATTGGTTCATTATTTTTGATTTACCAGGTAACATGTTAATTGGCAAACTCGGTAGATCATTTTTTTTTTCTTAAATCCAATCTGTTAAGTCCGGTAAATTCATAACATTGCGGCGGAGGAACTATGTCCTGTGATTCTGTAGAAACGGTCAGGTGTGACTGGGCAAACGGCGGTTCTCTTGAACGGATATACCATGATACCGAGTGGGGAATACCTGTTCACGATGATCTTAAGCTCTTTAAAATGCTGATTCTTGAAGGCAAGCAGGCCGGGTTGAGCTGGTCGACGATTCTGAAAAAAATGGCTACGCTTTGCCATGCATTTGATGATTTCAACCCTTACGCAATCGCTGATTACGGTGATGACAGGATTGAAAAACTGCTTACGGACCCGGGCATTATCAGAAACCGTCTGAAAGTAGCCGCTGTCGTCAACAATTCTAAAAGATATCTTGAACTCATAAAAAATTACGGCTCTTTTGACGGTTATCTGTGGAAATATGTGGATTTCAGGCCGCTTGTAAATAATTGGCAGCATGTTTCACAGGTTCCGTCTAGCAGCCCTGTTTCCGATGAAATCAGCAGAGACCTGAAAAAACTGGGGTTTAAATTTGTCGGTACGACGATTATATATTCATTTATGCAGGCTGCAGGAATGGTTAATGATCATCTCGTTTCCTGTTCTTTCCGCCGCGGGTAATGAGTTTTGCGTTTACGTAAAGTTGTATTACATTGTAAAATTTTATGAAAGGCGCTTTGGCAATGCAAAAAAAAATAACTGTGCTCAAAAACGGCCCTTATAAAGTTGAGGGAAATGTTCCGCTTATCCGGGCTGATGTATCAAGAAATGAAGCAGGATATGCCGAAAAATGGTCTGAGGGTGAGGAATATTCCGCCTGTAAAGGGACTTACTGCCTGTGCAGATGCGGCCGATCGGCGAATAAGCCTTTCTGTGACGGCTCACATGTTAAAAACGGATTCAGAGGAAATGAAACCGGTGAGCGCGCGCCGGAAGGCACAAATGTCAAGTATTATTCCGGTCCGGAACTGGATCTTGTTGACGATGAAAGCCTTTGCGCCTTGCTGCAGTTCTGTGACCGGGGCGCGACAATATGGGATGCCGTTGAAGATTCCGGTGAGCCTTTCAAAAAAGAACTGGCTTTGAATGAAAGTTGCTGCTGCGCCTCCGGCCGCCTGACGGTTGTTGCCAAGGATGGGACGCCATATGAGCCGGAGCTGCCTCAGGAGATAAGCCCTACCTGTGATAAAAGCAATGGCTATAACGGTCCTTTATGGGTGAAGGGCGGTATACCGGTGGAAAACCAGGATGGAAAAAAGTATAAAATCCGTAACCGCATGACGCTTTGCCGGTGCGGAGAATCGGCAAATATGCCGTTTTGTGATGGGAGCCATACAAGATGCCCCCACATGAAACTCTGACCTGCGTCGGTGAATTGCATCCACATGCGTCGTCAAAGACAATGTTCGCTCATTCCGCCGTAGAAGACTACGGCTCACTCGTCAAAATTGTCTTTGCCCTAGCCTGTGAACACAATTGACCGCCGCAGGGGGTTGAATTTGTTGAAATTCAAGTTGACTTAACAGCTCCACCCGTTTGAATTGATTTGGGTTTGCGGGGGTGGGAGCGACGGACTGGCGTCGTCTTTAAGACTATCGCTCCACTCGTCGAAATCGTCTTTTCCTTAGCTTGTGAATGTAACTGCTCGCCTATTGTAGTTGAAATAAATTGTTGTGAGACGGCCCAATACAGTTTATTTCCTCTGACAACTGATAACTGATAACCCAACATATTCCTAACAGTTCCACCCGTTTGAATTGATTTGGGTTTGCGGTGTTGGAAGCGACGGACTGGCGTCGTCTTTATAATGTTGTCGGAGTCGTCTTTGCCTTAGCTTGTGAACGCAATTGCCGCCTCTTGTAAATGAGTTGAAATAAATTGTTGTGAGACGGCCCAATACAGTTTATTTCCTCTGACAACTGATAACTGATAACCCAACATATTCCTAACAGCTCCACCCGTTTGAATTGATTTGGGTTTGCGGTGTTGGAAGCGACGGACCGGCGTCGTCTCTGTAAGGCTCCGGCTCATTATCGAAATCGTCTTTGTTTGGCCTGTGAACACAATTGACCGCTTCTGGGGCCAGGAATTTTTAAATAATTTTTGTTGTCATTCCCGCGCAGGCGGGAATCCATTAAGATAAGTTTCTGATTTGACAATTATTTCTCCCTCTCCCCTTGCGGGAGAGGGCGGGGTGAGGGTTTACTTTATTGAAATTATGGTTTGGAATACGGACTTGATTTTTACTGTATAGTTCTTGTAAAAATAGATCTCTTTTTGCCGAAATATCCGTAAAATTGCCTGAGCCGACAAGAGATGTTTTGTGATGTAAAAGAGAGGAGAAAGTGTATTATGAAAATTGTTGTTATCGGAGCTGTTGCCGCAGGGACCTCCGCGGCAGCCAAAGCCAGAAGGAACAGCGAGGATGCGGAGATTGTCATTTATGAAAAAGACGGTTTTATATCTTATTCCGGATGCAGTATGCCTTATTATATCGGCGGGGAGGTTACCAATTTTGCCGATCTGGTGCCGAGAGATTCGGCTTTTTTCAAAGAAAAATACAATATTGATATTTTGACGGCGCATGAAGTGCTTGCCGTTTCTCCGGATGCAAAGACTGTTGCCGTTAAAAATTTGACAACCGGCGAGCTTTTTACCGAGCATTACGATAAACTTATTATTGCTACCGGAGCCAGGGCCAATGTTCCGGTTATAGAGGGTTCGGACAGGGCCAATGTTTTTACGCTTCGCAATATCAACGATATGAAGCGCATTAAAGCTTTTATTGACGAAAAACACCCGCGTTCCGCAGTAATTATCGGCAGCGGTTTCATCGGGCTTGAACTTTGTGAAAATCTTAAAAGAATTGGTCTAGAAGTTACGATTCTGGAAAAACTGCCGCAGGTTATGCCCGGACTTGACAGTGATATGGCGGTTCATGTTGAGGATCACATAAAAAAGAACGGTGTTTCTGTAATGACCAATGTTGCCATTGGTGAAATAAAGGACAAAAGTGTTGTTTTGGCTGACTGTAAGGAAGTTGAGGCGGATATGGTCATTATTTCCACCGGTATCCGTCCCAATACGGAAATTGCCAAAGAAGCCGGTATCACTCTCGGAGTTGCCGGAGCTATCCGCGTAAACAGAAAAATGCAGACCAGCTTTGCGGATATTTATGCCTGCGGAGACTGCGTAGAGCAGATTCATTTGCTGACCGGCGAACCGGTTTACCGTCCGCTCGGTTCTACTGCCAATAAAACCGGCCGTATCGCCGGCGACAATGTTACCGGTGGTGACTCGGAATTTCGCGGTATCCTGGGTACTGCTATTTTTAGAGTTTTCGATATGGCTGTCGCACAGACCGGTTTTTCCGAACGTGAAGCAAGGGAACATGGCTACAATGTTGTTGTGTGCCATAATATTAAACCGGACAGACCGGAATTTATGGGCGGCAGGGAAATGATTATTAAGGGGATTGCCGATAAGGTAAGCGGCAGATTCCTTGGAGCCCAGATTGTTGGTTTTGGCGGCGTTGACAGGAGGATAGACGTTTTTGCGACGGCAATTACTTTCAAGGCCCTGGCCGAGGATCTTTTCCATCTCGATCTTGCTTATGCCCCGCCTTATTCCACGGCTAAGGATCCGGTAATGTATACCGGTATGATACTGGATAATGCCATCCGCAAAGGCAGGGAGCTGATTTCTGTACAGGAGTTGGATTCGCTTATTAAGTCAGGTGAGGAGTATGTCCTTATAGATGTCAGAGCTGTCGAAAAGTATGAAAATGACCACATAGATACCGCCAGAAGTATACCTCACGAGAAATTGAGAGATGATGTTAAAACATTGAATAAGGATACGGTAACGGTTGCCTATTGCGACAAAGGCGTTACATCAAATGCGGCGCAGAATATTTTGCTGGGCAAAGGGATTGTCAGGGTTTTGAATCTTTCCGGAGGGCATGAGCATTACGGCAGAGTGCAGGGTAAAAAATAGCAGTTAAGATTCCGCTTGATTATAAAAAGGGTGCCGCGTTTTTCTTGACGGGCACCCTTTCCGGAAATTTGAGGTTTTTTATATAGCCTTGTGGATTAGCGCGTGTGGACAAGGACGGTCAGGGCAACTCCGGCAATCATTATCAGGATGCCTGGAACATATGCCCAGAATTGTGCATAGCTTCTGATATCTTGTCCGTCCCCCATTTTCATTGACTTCAGATCTATTATCTGCGATACTGATCTTCTGAACCATCCCCTGATTGTTGTTCTCATGCCGATGAGTCCTTCAACTTTTTTCCATCCGAAGAATATATTTCCGAAGAAACCGATTATACTTTCATATCTTAGATTGATAATCGAATTCGACTCATCCTTGATTGTCATATGGGGTGAATATTTGTTGCCGGCATCCGTTCTGCCGATAACCTGTCCGTCAATTTCCACCGGCATTCCTTTTATGGGACTTGCATACGGATTGCACATAATCTGCAGGATGGTTAGTTTTTTAAATTCCTCGCCGCTTGAGAAGCGGTAAAGGTTTTGTATCAGCAATCCTGCTCCCAGAGCAATGAGGGCGCCAAAACCGTATTTCAGGTTGAGGAACATGAGCAAGAGCCCGGCAATGAAGGCGATTGTCGGCAGTGCGCATATAAGCAGCTCGGTTGTAAACTGGCCGTACATTCTTGCCTTATCAATAGCGCGTCCGTAAAGATCGGTGGCTTCAAAGTTGTAAGGCTGCTGCTGGCCCATTTCGATTGCCGTGTCACTCATCGCTTTGATTCTTTTCGCCGTCAGCGGGTGTGTAGAACTAAGTTCCGATACGAATGCCCACGGGTTATACAGATCAAAAAGAAATACTTTTTCAATGCCGATAATCGACATGCTTTCCTCACGGGACATGGTAGCCACAGCACCTTCCGATGTTTCCGTAAAAGCCGCTTTGTGCCTTGCCGTCAGTGAGTCGGCGGTTTTGTAATCATATATTCCCATTGCCCTGGTGCTTGAAAGCAGGCGGCCGGAATTGGAATTTTCGTCTTTGCTTTTTGAGTGTTCAGTGATGCCATAAGCTATTTTTATCAATGCTGATGAAAGGGCATTGGGATCACCCGTTGCTTCGGCACTGAAACGATCGGCTAGGTATTCCCTTGTTCTTGACAGATACAGCACCAGATAAGTCCCTATAATATAAAATACGTAGGAAACCAGACCAATCAGCAACAGAGGGTTACTGTTGCTGCTGTTGTTACTGCTGCGCCCCTTGGTTCTGGTGAGTATTACGTAAAGCTCGTAAAGTAACTGCAAAAGCGTGGAAGCGATTGTCATCACGATAAAATCTTTATTGATAATGTGCCCGAATTCATGGGCAATGACGGCATTGAATTCTTTGTCGTTCAGGTAGTGCAGCAGCCCTGTGGAAAACGCTACTCTGGAATTGCCCGGGTAGGAGCCGTAACAATATGCCGTAGGGTTTAGATCATCAATAATCCAGAATTTAGGAGTTCTGATATTGTGTTTTTTGCATAAGTCCATTATCATTTGATATGAAGACTCGTTGCGTGTTGCCAGCTCTTCAGGCGTGATTTTCTGTGCCTTATAAATCCAACTGAGTATAAGATCCTGAATTGTGGGACTTATAAGCCAGACTGCGAGATTAAAAGCTATTACCAGAATAATGAGTACCGGCGCACTCATATATCCTATGTAATGGAGTACCCCCGCACCTATTGCGAATACAAAGCTGAACAGGACTCCCAATGTAAATATTGAGGCAAATCCTAATTTTGCGCGCATCTTTGACCTCCAAAAAAATTTGCTTTTTTTACTTGTTTTTTGCTTTGATGGACGTAACCTATTATACATCATTTTGAATTATCTTGTCAGTTCTTGTTTTTATTTTTACTTAGTGATATAATGCAATTTAAGATTTTGTGTAATTAATGACATTCAATAACGCCCGTTTTTCTGAAATTTATCCGGAGAGCGGGTTTTGTATGTTGAAATTTTTTTATGATTACTTCGATTCTGGTAAAAAATTTTATAATTTTTGACTGCCTGGAGATAGCTCTTTCTGCCGGTTTCAACGTTTTTACGGGCGAAACCGGTGCCGGAAAGAGCATTATTGTAAATGCGATCAATTTGGCCTTTGGCGGCAAAGCCGGCAAAGATTATATTAAAACCGGATGTGATAAATCGTTTATAGAGCTTACTTTTGTCCTTGGGGATGATTTCGACAAATCTTTTTTTTCCGGCAACGGCATTGAGCTTGACGGCAGTGAGATCGTTGTCTCGAGGGAAATTACGCCCTCTGCAAGCCGTATGCGCATAAACGGTTCTATTGTTACCCAGGATTTTATGAGAACCCTCAGGGAATCTGTGCTCGATATACATTCGCAGCACGAAACATATGCTTTTACACAGCCAAGGAGGCATATAGCTCTGCTTGACGGTTTTGGAGATGCGCTGCATAAAAAATTAATGGACGGTTACCTGGCGGCTTACCGTGAATACAGGGATTGGGAAAAGCAGCTTGAGTCGGCTTTGCATGTCAGGGATGCCAACGCTTCAAGAATTGACTTTCTAAAATTTCAGATTAGCGAAATTGAAGCGGCATCGATCGAATCAACTGATGAAGACGAACTGCTTAAGCAGGAGTTAAGCTTACTTTTGAATGCTGAAAAACTTGAATCGCTGACTGTTTCCGCGTATGCCGGTCTTTCCTCCGAGGAATCCTGTGCGGCTTCTTATATTGCCTCGGCGCTTAAGGATATTAATCAGGCTGCGGTCCTTGATCCTACGCTTGAGCCGTGCATAAATGAGCTCTCTTCCGCACTTGCCATTGTCAGGGAACTTTCGTCTTCCCTGAGAAATTATTTTGAAAATATAGCCGGGGACGAGCAGCGCCTTTATTTTGTCGAGAAACGCCTTGATGTGCTTGAGGGGCTGAAACGTAAATACGGAAAGACCCTTGATGCCGTTCAGGAGTCTCTTGATTTATTTAAAAAAGAACTTGGTGAGATTGAACTTTCCGTCGAAAGTATCGAATCATTGAGGAATGAACTGTCGCTGTCTTTAGCCGTCCTTGAAAAAAGATCTGCCGAACTTACGGATTCAAGGAACAAGCTTGCGTTGACCCTTTCCGGGCTTGTTACTGAGGAGCTGCAAAAACTCGAACTTCTTAAAGCGAGGTTTTCCGTTGATATTTCCCCTCAGAAGATGTCGGAAAAGGGTGCTGACAAAGTTGAATTTCTGATTGCGACAAACGTTTCCGAGTCTTTGAAACCTTTGGCAAAAGTAGCCTCCGGCGGCGAAATGTCAAGGGTTATGCTGGCGCTAAAAACTATTTTTGCCAACAATGATGAGATTAATACCGTTATTTTTGATGAAATAGACAGCGGTATTTCCGGAAAAGCCTCTCAGGCCGTAGCTGAGGCTTTCCGAAATCTGGCAGAGTCGCACCAGATTCTGGCCGTTACCCACCAGCCGATAATAGCGGCTCAGGCTGATAAATATTTTTATGTTTCGAAGCAACAGGATGATACTACTAAAGTTTCCGTTTCCGAGCTTTGCGGGGATGAGAAAATAGCGGCTCTGGCAGTGATGGCAGCGGGAGCCGTTTCGCAGGATTCGCTGAACTTTGCAAAAGATTTGATAAAATGAGCTTCAGAGCGGTTGCCAACGGTATTTCCGTCTGAAGGCCAGAGGACATTATGGATAAAAACGAACAAAACGGTTCACACGGCGGTTTGCAAAAAATAACGATAGGCTCCCTGTTGATGACCTTGGGTATCGTATACGGTGATATCGGAACTTCGCCTCTTTATACAATGAATGCGGTTATCGGCCAGGGAAACCAGATTCTCAAGGAAACTATTTTCGGCGGAGTATCGCTGATTTTCTGGACTCTTACGCTGCAGACAACCGTTAAGTATGTGTTGATTACATTAAAAGCCGATAATAACGGCGAAGGCGGCATATTTTCGCTCTACGCAATTGTGAGGAGATATGCCAAATGGCTGCGGATTCCGGCGATGATCGGCGGGGCCGCGCTGCTGGCGGACGGTATCATAACGCCGTCGATTACCGTTACTTCGGCAATAGAGGGACTTGGCCTGATAACGTATATGCCGAGGGTGGAAATTATCTGGATTGTGCTGATCATTATCACCGCTCTCTTCCTGTTTCAAAGGTTTGGGACGGAGATTGTCGGGCGTTCGTTCGGACCCTTTATGCTTTTGTGGTTTCTGATGCTTGCTGTTTTGGGAATCGCGCATATAGTGACTTATCCCGGGATACTGCTGGCTTTGAGCCCGACTTATGCCCTCACTTTCCTCTTTTCCAATCCGGCCGGAATAATAATCCTCGGGGCGGTGTTTTTGTGCACTACCGGTGCTGAGGCGCTTTACTCCGATTTGGGGCATTGCGGCAGAAAAAATATTTATATTAGCTGGGTGTTCGTAAAGTCGGCGCTTGTTTTGAATTATTTTGGCCAGGGTGCGGCTCTGATGCATATGCAGGGACAGACACTGACTACCAATCCCTTTTTTGCGATAATGCCTAAATCTTTTTTGATCATCGGCATCATTATTTCGACTTTTGCGACGATAGTTGCTTCACAGTCGCTGATTTCCGGTTCGTTTACGCTTGTCTCCGAAGCCGTGAAACTGAATTTGCTGCCGAGGATTTTTGTTATCTACCCTACATCCCAAAAAGGGCAGCTTTATATTCCGTCGGTCAATACGCTGCTTTGGATGGGCTGTCTGTTTGTGGTCCTGCATTTTCAGGAATCAACCAAGATGGAAGCCGCTTACGGTCTGTCGATCACGATCACGATGCTGATGACAACGATACTGCTGTCCCAGTATCTCATGAAGCAGCATGTGCATAAAGCGCTTATTGTTCTGTTTCTTACGGTTTATATAACTATTGAAGGAACTTTTCTGGTTGCCAATCTGTTTAAATTTATGCATGGCGGCTATATAACGATTTTAATTGCCTCGGCAATAGTTTTGCTGATGTATGTCTGGATAAAGGGATACGCAATCAAAAACAATTACCGCCGGGATGTAAAGATAAGAAATTATGCGGAACAGCTGGAGAGGTTGAAAACAGATAAGGATATCCCCAAATTTGCAACCAATCTTGTATATATGACTACTTCATCCGCCCAGGAAGAGGTGGAGGATAAGGTTATGTATTCAATTTTGAATAAACTTCCCAAAAGGGCGGAAAATTACTGGTTTATAAACGTGCAGGTTACGGATGAACCTTTTACAAAAGAGTATAGGGTTAACAGGGTTTCAAGCCATCTTTATAAAGTGACTTTTTATCTGGGCTTCAGGGTTAACCAGAAAATCAATGAATTTTTGCGTTCCGTGATCCGTGATCTTCTGAAAACTAAAGAACTTGATTCAGGGGAAAACATTTATTCCGCTATCGGTAAGAACCCCCCGGGAGACTTTGCCTTCGTGATGATTTTAGAGGAACTTACAAACCGCTTTGAGTTGAGTGTTTTTGAGGAAATAATCATGCGTACCAGGCTTTTTATACAGCGTTATGCCGTAACCCCGCAAAAATGGTTCGGTCTGGAGACGAGCACTGTATACACGGAAACAATCCCGATGCTCAGGGGGGTTTACCGCCCGACTTTCATCAAAAGGATTAAGTGATGGAACACAATATTGATCCGCAGGTACTTTCACGCGCGCAGGGCTGTATGATTGGTCAGATTGCCGGCGACTCTCTGGGCAGCCTTGTTGAGTTCATGTCTCCGGAGCGGATCAGGGGGCTATACCCCGGCGGTGTTAAAAATCTTGAAGACGGCGGGGTATGGGGGACGCTTGCCGGACAGCCGACGGATGATTCCGAAATGGCTCTTTGTCTCGCCCGCACCCTTTGCCGTGACGGCACCTATAATGCTGAAAACGTAAAAGAATCTTATTTATACTGGCTTTCGACAGGGCCTTTCGACATCGGCAATACAACGAAAAGCGGGCTCGCCGGAAACCATGTTTACGAAAGTCAGGCAAACGGTGCTCTTATGAGAATTTCCCCTTTGGGAATTTTCTGCGCCGGACTCGGTTTGGATAAGGCTGAGCTCTGGGCGCGTCAGGATGCTTTAATAACGCATCCCCACGAAATTTGCCTGGATATAAATGCCGTTTTCGTAAAAACTATTGCCTCAGCCATTGCCGGAAAACTCGATAAATCCGCAATGTATGATGCTGTATTGCAATTTTCCGGCGAATGCGGCCGGGTTGTTGCCGATATTGTTAAAAAAGCGGCTAAAAAACATCCAGCAGATTATATGACCAATCAGGGTTGGGTTGTTACGGCATTTCACAATGCCGTTTATCAATTAGTAAATGCCGGAGATTTTCGTTCCGGCGTAGAAGAAACCGTTATGATGGGCGGTGATACCGATACAAATGCCGCGATTGCCGGCGCCCTCCTCGGAGCCTGTTACGGCATCGAATCCGTTCCGTTACAATGGGTTGAAGCAATTTTGTCCTGTCGCCCATCCTTTTGTTACGGAAATGTAACAAAGCCTCGCCCGGAGTATTTTTGGCCTGTGGATTCGAAGAATTTATCACTGTTGCTTTTGCATAATTCTCATCTTTGTTAACAAACTATATTTATTTATTAACATTTAAGCCTTTTTTTTTAACAAACATATGTTATACTCTACCCAGTGATGTAATTAACATCCTTTAAGACCGCGGAAGCTCATAGGTTCCCCCCTATTCCCCTCCTTTCTTCTGCGGTCTTATCTTTTTTTATTTTTAGGATAAAATTGAGATAAAAAAGCGTAAGGCGTTATTTTTTTTGTCAAAATTTGTTAAGAGTTTGTTAATTTTAAAAAAAATAATTCAGCGATATATTTAATGTGGTATAATCAAGATGTTTCGAAACTGTACTTTTGGAGGCATCTATGTCTAACATTCAGGGTCTTGGTAATATATCCGTTCCGGGATACGAACCTATTACTCGGAGAGCCGGTCTTTCTTCCCCTCAGCAGACTCCTTCCATCGGAGATTCTTTTTCTAAATCCCAGTCGGTATCCGACAGGGAGCTCACGGCATCCATTCTCAAACAGCTCACCTCTTCAGAGACAAGAGTCCTTGATGAAAAAACGCAGGCTTTTCCGGATAATTACGGCAGAGTTAAGCATTTGGCTTTACAGCTTAGTAATTATGCGCAGGGCAATATCAGAAAAGATATGCTCAATGCGTATAAAACTCTTTTCACGCAAATGGAGCCTGATACCAAGTTTACCATAGTAGTCGGCTCACCCAGAGATCAGGCTGATGTTGAAAAAGTTATCAAAGAGGGAAATGTTGTCAGTCCCGATCGCATTGATTTTATAAAACCCGACGGGCTTGATTTGACCGTATGGGCGAGAGATCAGATGATTGGTATGTATTTTCCTGAAGGTGACGGCTCCAAAACGGCGATCACAAACCAGGCTATGCTTCATAACTGGCATGCCGATGATGAGCTTGTTCCGCAGTATATTACCCAAAAACACCCTTCGATCGTGCTTGATCGCGAGAGAAGAATTACTACTGACGGCGGAGAGGTTGTTTCCAACCGCGGCGAGACGTTTGTAGGTGCATTTTCGATTATTGCTACCGCTAAAAAACTTAAGGAACTTGCGGGTAAAGATCCTGATTTCGCCAAAAAAGTCCAGGATTATGCGGAAAATAAAATGGGTATGCAGGTTAGTCTTTCCGATTTGGAAAATCCGTTGCCGTATGACCTTATTGAAAAAGAAATTACTCCCGGATTCCATGAACAGCCGTATATAATTTCCGCCAACCCTCTTTATGAAAAAGAGATGGTAAAAGGCAACCAGATGAAGGAAGGCGACATGTGGATTCAGGTCTCCAAGGACCTGTTTGAAAAGCAATTCGGTCAGAAAATAACACCTATGGGACTTGACGATCCGACGACCCCAAGGGTAGAGGGACCTGCCAACGATCACCTTGATATGGGCCTGACCCCACTTGATGAAAAAACGATGGCGGTCGCCGACCCGTCTCTTGCTAAAAGAATTTTTGCCGGGATGAGTCCGGAGCGCAGAAAAGAAGTCGCCTCTATTTTGTCGGAAGCGTCCGGCAGCCTTTTCAGAGGTGATGATTTGCTTAACGCCGGTGATTCGAGAAATTATCCCAATCAACAAAAAGATTTTGATGCTTATGCCAGCCAACTCGAAAGAGAAGGCTACAGGATCGTAAGAACTCCGTATGCTGAACCCAGTTATGGAACTCCGAATATTTCCTATAACAATTGCCTTATGGAGCGTTTTAAAAATGACGAGGGTGTTGAAATAAAGCGCATATTCCTCCCTGTATACGGAATAGATGAGTTGGACAGAAAAGCCATCTCCACTTACGAAAAAGAAGGTTATGAAGTACATCCGATGCCGCTGGCAAATCTGGCTACCAGAAAAGGTGCGCTCAGATGTATGTCGCAGTGGCTTGACAGGGAGCAGCACAACGACCAGTTCAAATAAAATAAATAAAAAACAGCCGGTATTTGTCTTAAGTCTCCCGGTTGTTTTTTTATTTATTTGCCATTTTTAGATCAATTGAAACCGGCGAACCTGTGTCATCAAAGAAAATTTCTCTTATTCCGGCGTAGAAGACTCAATGTCATTAAGTAAGAGAAAAGTGTTTCTCACAGAGAAGAGGAGAACACAGAGAGGTTTTAACCGGCATTTATCCTCCGTGGCCTCTGTATCCTCTGTGAGAAACCATTCTTGAATTATGAAAAAAATTACGCGATTAATTCGCTCCACTCGTCATTGCGAGCCTGTAAGGCGCGGCAATCCAGGCATTTATTTTTCTGGATTGCTTCGTCGGTAGCCTCCTCGCAATGACAAGGATCGTAAAAACGATAATTTAAAACCTTAACTTAATGACATTGTGAGAAGACTACGCCTCACTCGTAGAAATTGTCTTTGACTTAACATCTTCACCGGTTTCAATTTATTTTTTAATTTAATGATGGTTATTTTTTGACGTTACTATGAAATTTGCCCGCAGGCTCTCTTAAATATTTTGTAGAAACAATAACAGATCCGTATGTATTTGCGATGGGTCTGTTTTTATTTTTCCGGAGGCTTTTTGTATGAAAATAGCGCTTATAGAAGCATTTTCCAATTATGATGACAGGTATGTATTTTACCCCCTTGGACTTGCCGGCCTTGAAGCCTATTTAAAGTCGAAGATCCCGGATATAGAAGTAAAGTTATGTGCTAACCCGTCGGAGCTTTTGGTTTTTTCTCCCGACATTGCCGGAATATCTTCCACGTCTCCTTTTTACGCGCATGCAGTGAGAATTGCCTCAGAAATAAAAAAAGAACTTGGCATTCCGGTTGTGATTGGAGGGCCGCATATATCTTCACTGCCCCAAAGCCTCGACCCCGTATTTGACGCTGCCGTGATCGGAGAGGGCGAAATTTCTTTTTTCGAGCTGATAAAATTTTTCGGAGAAAATAACAACTTTGAAAACCTTACAGGCAGGGGATTTCTTTTGTGGAAAAATGGTAATATTATCAATAGCGGACACCCTGAGCCGATAAAGGATATAGACTCGCTGCCGTTTTCAAAACGTGAATGGGCCGCAGCAAGGCCTTATTTTCACTGTATTTTTTCTTCAAGAGGATGTCCGTTTGACTGCTCTTTCTGCGGCAGCGCCGGTTTCTGGAAAGGGTGCCGCTTTTTTTCTCCGGCCAGAGTGGCCGAGGAGCTTACGTATATTGCCGATAAGTTTGACGTATCCCATTGCGCTATTATGGATGATCTTTTCGCGGCGAACCTGCCGCGTGTACATAAGCTTGCCGGTGCTTTGGAATTTGCCAAAGATCTGAATATGACGTTTACCGCTACATTGCGGGCCGACAATTCTTCTCCGGAACTTGCCGCCGCCATATATGATATGGGTGTACGGTATGTTCATCTTGGCCTTGAATCGGCTTCCCCCTCAGTTTTGTCATATCTTAAAGGCGGAAATTCTTCTCCGGAACACAACTCTGCGGCTCTCATCAATGCGCACGAAGCTGGAATGAATACAACAGCAACTTTTATCATCGGCTCGCCGTATGAAACCGAAGATGATATTGAAATGACGTATAATTTTATAAAAAGCAGTCTGGCCGATGGTATTTTGAATAATTTTGCCGTGAGCCCGCTCATGCCGTTTCCCGGCACAAAAATATGGGACTATGCTTTTTCAAAGGGCCTGGTTTCATTGTCCGGCATGGACTGGATTAAACTTAACATAGATATTGATAATTTTAGTCCTGACGGATATATACTTTTGTCGGAGAAAATGAGCCGTGAGCGGTTCTGGTATCATTTTCAGCGTTTTCAGCAATTGCGTGCGGATTTTTTTAATAACAATAATGTTTAGAAATATTTAACAAAAATAATATTGCTCTAAAGCGGCTTTTCTGTTAAGATAAAATTAAGAATACCTGTAGATCCTTACTATATAAAAATTTTCTGCAGGAATAAGGAGTTGACGGATATGGCTATAGAAACACATCGCCTGGGAATTAACCAAAGAGAAAGAGTAAATGATTATCAATTTCTCTACAAACCAACCGGTCCTGCTGAGCTGAGTAACCAACAGGCGCAGGCAGCAACTCAGACCGCTACTCCGGCGCCGGCGCCGACAGATTTGAATCAGGGTGCAACCGTTGAGCCTACATGCGACAATATTGTTTATGATGATGTTGCCGAACAACAGGATGACCAACAGCCTAAGTATAGGGACAGACACCATTGTCATTGTGACAGAATGTGTAATGATGAGAAGTATCAGGTTGAATTTACTGCCAACTTTAACTATTATCTGAACAGCGTCAATCAGAATCCTTCCCTGATGGGTTGTTATGGGAATTACGGAATGAATTTCGGGATGGGAATGGATGTTTCGTTTACACCGGATCCGAGTTACCAGGGTAATATTGGCAATATAGGCAATTTCGGCGGTTACGGATATCAGCAGATTCCGTATCCGGGAAGTTATAACGCTTCACCTTATTACGGTGTTAATAACTCCAGTTTGCTTAACAACATAATGACCGGAACAAATAACGGCTACTCGAATTATATGAATAACCTTAGCGGATTACAGGGCTACAGCCCATATGCCGGTCCTCAGGGATACGATCAGAATTTTAATAACCTGTTTGGAATGAATGCCGCACAGAATTACGGTGCCAACACAGCGGGCGGAAGCGGAAACGGTATTTCATGGCCGCAGATTTCCACCGGTTCCAATGCTTATAATTTTATGGTTGACGGAAACCTTTCCGCACTGGGAAGCGGTTCTTCAGCGGAAATTCAGTCGATGATTGATCAGCTTAACCAGCTTAAGAATGACTACGGCACCAACGTTGAGCAAATAGAGCAGCAGATAGGTACCCTTACCGAACAGCTCCAGCAGCGTCAGCAGGAAAAAAATCAGCTTGAAAGCACAAGATCCCAGAAAGAGCAGCAGTACAACCAACTGGGAGTTCAGGCTCAGCAGGCTCAGTCCCAGCAGGCTCAGTTAACCAATCAGGCTCAGCAGCTGCAGGCTCAGAAAGCACAGCTTACAGGTCAGATTGCTTCGCTTACGGAGGGAATCGCTTCGCTTACAGCCGGTATTACGGCAATGGAGACACAGGCGGCGGCTCTTTCTTCCAACCCGGCCACGGCAGCGGCAGGAGCAGCTATGCTTGCCCAGGTAGCACAGATGAAGGCTCAGCTTGTCATGATGCAGACCCAGCTTGCCCAGGCACAGGTTCAGAGCCAGCAGGTTGACGTTCAGAGTCAGCAGGTTGCCGCACAGCTGCAGCAGGTTCAGCAGACATTTTCACAGGTCCAGCAGCAGATGCAGGGAGTAAGTCAGGAAGTAGCCCAGATCGATCAGCAGCTTTCGGTCATTAATCAGGAAATATCATATCTCAGTCAGCAGATCAATCAGGGGTTGAACACTCTTGTCGAGAGAAAGACGGATATGGCAATGATCGACGCCAGACAGAATAACATTGGCTATTACGGACAGATGATGCAGTCGCAAATACCGGGAGTAAATTTGAATGGTTATACTGATAAGGCAGATCCTAATGGATTCCTTAACAAAATGAACTATGGTTCAAATACTACCAATATACTTAACGGTGTAAGCCTTATCGGCGGTCTTTTCGGACTTAACGCTGCCGGCGGCGGTTTGCTTAATTTCTTTAAATAAAGTTTTGAGCTTTAAATTTAATGAAAAAACAGGGTTCACGGTGAGCCCTGTTTTTTCATTTACAACGCGCATAAAAAGACGAGTGGGGGCAGTCAGGAGCATAAAAAATTCGATTTGTCACCGGTACTTTAGAAGTTTACAATTCCCTTTCCTTGTCTGATTATTTCCGGAGTATCGGTTGTAAGATCGACTATTGTTGATGGCTCTGATATGAGCATGCCGCCATCGACAACCACGTCGAGACTTTTGCCGAATTTCTCGTGTATTTCAAACGGATCACTCAGTATTTCATCTTTATGTACCGAGGCACTCGTACTTATTATCGGATTGCCGAGTTCCTGTATGATGGTTGTACATATATTGTTGTCGGCAATTCTTATTCCTACGGTTCTTCTTTTCGTAAGCATTATTTTGGGAACTACTTTTGTCGCTTCAAGAATAAACGTATATGGGCCCGGGGTGAGCTGTTTTATTATTCTGTAGGCCGTGTTCGAAAGATGAGCGTATACTGAGATCTCTTTGATATCGCTGCAAATGAAGCTCAGTTGTTTATATGTCGGCATTTTTTTTATTTGGTATATTTTTTCAATCGAAGATTTATTGAGTAAATCACACCCCATACCATAAATGGTATCCGTCGGATATGCGATTATTCCCCCTTTTTTGAGAATGGACACAACCTGTTTTATATCTTTCATTAAAGGTCTGTCCGAGTCTATCTGCAGTATCATTTTTACCTCTGTCAATAGTTGCTGATTGATGTTTTGCCGGGCGGATATTTTATAATATGCTATCCCGTTGCTGAGGCAAAATAGTTCTATTTTTTTATAAATTAACCTTCTCGCACCTATTATTTACATTTTTTTAACAATATTTTATCAATATTTATGAGCTTTTTATACTATAATTATAAATGTTTATTGCTTTTTTATTTTATTAATGGAAGCGTGCTGAATTGGGGACCTCTAAAAACTCGTTTTTTGGTATGGATTCCCGCATAGGCGGGAATCCATACCTTAGAAAAGCCCCCTTTTATAGGGATTATAATAAAATAAAATAGTAGATCTCCGCAGGAGTTTATCCCCGTGAAAACGGGGACCTGGATGAGAAAGAGGTTTTTTTAGAGGTTCCCAATTGAAAAAAAATTCTTTTAAGTATCTTATTATACTTATACTACTGCTTATGCCTGCTGCTGTTTATGCAAAGTGCAGTTTTTGTTTTTCATCTGAA
This sequence comes from Candidatus Xenobia bacterium, assembly GCA_031551355.1. Lineage (GTDB taxonomy): Bacteria > Vulcanimicrobiota > CADAWZ01 > CADAWZ01 > CADAWZ01 > JAVBNT01. Next base: position 88,313 of record JAVBNT010000009.1, read on the forward strand.
GAGAGCGGTTATAGTTATGGCGGCAGATCTTGCTGTGAATCTTGTTATTACAAGAAAACCGGACATAAATCAATGGTTTGCCTTGACTGCGGAGCAAGGGTTTTTTCATTGGATTCTAAAAAAAATGCCGGTTACCCGCAATGTGCTTCGTGCGCTGCGGAAGGTATTTCCGATAAACAGTCGCTTGACGAAGTTTCCAGACAGGCCAAGCTTTATCTGAAGAATGAATGTGCGGTAGATTTGATTTTTGATGAGAGCGACTTATTTTTCTCCTATCCCGGTTCGGGAAACGTTGTCTTCGGCCGCTGTAAAACGGAGAAAAAATTCAGAGGCGGAGTATGTATCGGCAGTAAAAGTACGGTGTATGTAATCAAGGGGATGTCAAGAAGCCGCTTGTTTTTTGTTTTATGTCATGAGTACGCACACGTTTGGCATAACAGTGTTAATGTGAATTCGAAGAGCGTTATTTCCGGCGCAGACTCTTTTAAAGAAGCTTTTGCATCCTGGGCGGCCTATAAATGTTTATGCGCAGCCGGATATGGTTTCAGGACCGGGTTGTATATTCAGAGGGATATTTATTCCTCAGGCTTGAATAAAATGCTTGAACTGGAAAAGAAGCTGGGCAGTGAAGAGGCTCTTATCGAGTATGTTAAATCCAATACCGTTTTTATATAGGTATTTAACCGTGGCGGAACATTTGTTGGTAATTGCCGTTCCGGAGGTATTGAAGTCTTGGGAGGAAATGTGAATAAAAGTATTGATTTAATTGTTGATGAATTTAATAAAAAATATTTTAAACTCAGTCCGGTTACCGCCAGTTCGCTGGGACTTGCTGAATTTGACGGACTTATGCCTGATGAAAGTCCTGAAGGGGTGGAAGAGCTTAAATTTCTTTTTGAGGATACTAAGAGAGAGCTTTTGAACATTGCACCTGACAGTCTTTCATTTGATGATAAAATTGATTTGGAAGCATTTGCTTCCTTTTTGAACTCGGAAATATTTTCACTTGCGGAACTGCCTTATTTGAAAAGCCGTCCGGAATCTCCGGCAACTGTTTCATCGGCACTTTACTTTATTTTTTCGCGTGAAGAAACTCCTCTGGAAGAACGCTTTCGTTCTATGGAGCAAAGGCTTTTGAGGGTTCCGTCATATCTGAAATCATCGCAGAAATTAATCGAGTCTCCGGTAGATATCTGGGTTGCAGACGCTATTGTTGCCGCCGGCTCTTTTTTGCCGTTTATATCTTTGATTAAGGAATCCGCTGCTGCCAATAATTTACTGACTCCATCTTTCAACAGAAGCTGTGAATTGGCGCTTAACGCGATGGATGATTACCGTAAATGGCTGCAAAATGAAGTTATGCCTGCAGCGAAAACGGATTTTTGTATCGGAAAAGACAAATTTGAGCATATTTTACGGTCTAAAAAAATTCCTTATAATTCCGACGAGTTGGTAAAGTTGGGATTATTTTATCTTGAGGATGCAAGAAAAAGAGCTTCGGAAGTGGCTGCTAAAATAAGAACCGGGGCTTCATTTGAAGAAATAAAGGAAGAAACGAGAAACAATTACCCTGCGGACATTGATAAGATTTTGGATTTTTGCCGTAAAGCCAACGAAAAGGCCAGAAATTATGTTATTGATTCAAAGTTTGCCGATATTCCTGACGGAGATATTCTTGAGGTAAAGGAAACTCCTGAGATGCTCAGGCATTTTATTCCTCTGGCCGCGTATATGCGGCCGCTGCCTTTCTCCAAACGGCAGAAAGGCACATATGTTGTTACGCGCCCGTCTACCGGGGAGGCTTTTAAAGATTTTAACTATACGGCATTGTTTAATAAATCTTTACATGAAGGATACCCCGGGCATCATCTGCATTTTGTTTGCGCAAACCGTCATCCGTCCAAAGCAAGGCTTTTCACCGGCAGTCCCGAAGCAATAGAAGGGTGGGCCCATTATTGCGAAGATTATGCGGCTGTGAACGGTTTCCCTGAGGATCTGTTTTTGCATTTTACAATGAATCTTGAACTTATCTGGAAGGCGTGCCGTATTATAATTGACGTAAAACTTGCCTGCGGCGAGATGACTGTACATGAGGGTGTTGAGATGCTGATGAGAGAGGCTTCTTTCACCCGTCCGATTGCTTCTTCGGAAGTGAACAGATATACTTACACACCGACATATCAGCTTAGTTACCTGACCGGGAAACATATTATAATGGAACTAAAGAAGGAGCTTTACGCTTCTTACAAGGAATCTTTCACTGACAGGGATTTCCACAATTTATTTTTGTCTTCGGGTATGATTCCACTTTATCTTTTTGCGGATTCGGCGAGATACCATTTCAGCAGAGGCAAAGTGCCCGTATGATTTGCAGAGCTCTGATATTTGTTTTTATGTTTGTTTTTGCCGCCGCTTCTTTTGCCTTTGCACATTGCAAAAGTCCGGTTGACGGCAAGCCTTTGCTTCTGGATGCTTTGTATGCCCCGGCATCAGGTGTTAAGATTGACGGCAATCTTGACGAGTGGCATGGAGTCCCTTTTGCAAAAATTGACTCCGAAAAGCAGATAAGTTTCAAAGATGGGGATTTTGTCTGGCAAGGGAGTGCCGACTGCAGCGGAGAGATTGCCTTTCTGTGGGATGAAAAATATTTGTATTTTGCGGTCAGAGTCAATGACAATGTTGCCGCCGCTCCCAGAGAACCGTCGCTGCTTTGGGAAAGCGACAGTGTGGAAATAGTTTTAGACAATTATAATTTAATTTCAGGATTTGAACTGTTTCCGGAATCGTCTCTGTGTATGCGCGGAATTTCCGGCGGAGTTCATTACCAGTTTGGCGTTAGTCCGTTTTTGACTAAGAAGAATTTTCCGTTTTTATTTAACTGGTGCAATCCGGACCCTTTGAGAAAAATGTCTTTATGTGATGATTATATCAAAGTTGCATCATATATTTCCGAACCTTACCGGGGATACGTTATTGAGGGGGCAATAAGGCTTTCCAAGTGTCCTTATCTTGACGTATCGCGAAACCGTACAATTGGTTTCAACTGGGCAATCAATGACTGTGACGGGGGTAATAAAAGAAATTTGCAGATGACATGGTCGGGCCATGAATCTCATGGTAATGCCGGATATGCCGGTGATTTAAGATTTTCAGAAAAACAGGCTTCAGGCCGTAAGTAAAGGAGGGTAAAAATATGGGTTCTCTTGTTGAGGGCAATCTCCTTAGAGGGCGTTATGAAATTGTAAAAATATTGTCCGAGGATATGGGGCAGACGATTTATCTGGCTAAAGACAGGCTTACGGTTAATTCTTCGATGTATGTCAGAGAGCTTGATCTCAAGCTGAAAAGCGGAAAAGCTTTGACTCTTGAGGGGGTCAATAATATGATTTCCATATTGTCGGTAATAGCTTACAGGGGTATTCCTAAATTTATCGATTTCTTTTCCGGCGTTGATACGTATTACATTATTGAAGAGTTCATAGAGGGTTCACACCTTGAAGAGCTTTTACAGGCGAGGGAGTCGTCTTTTACTTTCGAAGAAGCTTATTACTGGATGTATGATCTTTGTGATACGCTTCACTATTTGCATGGCCTTGAAAAGCCGGTCATTGTCAGAAATATAAATCCCAATGCCTTGAAAATAACTCTTCATGGTGATATAAAGCTTGTAGATTTCAGCATGGCCAGATATTATACCGAGAATAAGGAAATAGATACCCTGTTCGTGTGGAATCCCGGTTATACTTCACCGGAACAATTCGGCAACCAGAAATCTGACGTCAGATCTGATATTTACGGTTTTGGCGCTACTTTTTACCGCATATTTACTATGCAGGAAGTCGGTTCGTTCAATTTCAATTTTCCGCCGGTCAGTAAGTATAACAATACTTTTACTCCGGAGCAGGACGCATTTATCGCCAAAGCCCTGGCAAAAGATCCTTTGGAACGCTTTCAGTCGGCACTGGCGATGAAAAATGCTCTCAGAGCACTCGATCCCTTTAAAGATAAGCAGCAGGAGGTTGCAGCCGAAGGAAAAGAGTTGAAAAAGAAGGGAATCGCAAAATTTGTCCAGTCTGTTTTTGGCAAAAAGAATAAAAAATAGTTTTTGATACCGATGATGAAACTTATAGGATTATTATCTGATTTTTCTCTTTCGGATCCGTTTGTGGGTATAATGAAAGCCGTTATCCATAGCCTTGCCGCAAATGTATCGATCGTTGATATAACACATTCTGTTCCGAGGCATAATATAGATTATGCCTCTTTTATAATATATCGCAGCTCACTTTTTTTCCCTGAGGGTTCGGTATTGATTGCCGTTGTAGATCCGGGAGTGGGTTCGGATAGAAATATGATTGCCGTTAATGCTGACGGTAAGTTCTTTTTGGCTCCGGACAACGGCCTTTTAAGTCAGGTATGTTGTTTCTGTAAGAATGTAAAAGCTGTCTCTTTAACGAATAGAAGCTTGTTTATGAACAAAGTATCCGCCACTTTTCATGGACGGGATATTTTTGCGCCTGTTGCCGCCCATCTTGTAAACGGCTTTGAGTTTGAAAAGCTTGGAGAGAAAGCCGAGCCCTTGATTGTGCCTTTAAAACAGGTAATACAGGGAGCGGGATTTTTACAGGGAAGCGTTCTTTTTTCCGACAGCTTCGGAAATCTGACGACAAATATTCCGGCATCCTTATTGAAAAACAGGAATATAAAATTCATCAAAGCCGGTAATTTTATTATCGACTCCGTATCTTCTTCATATTATGACGGCAGGAACAATGTAATCTCTGCCGTCATAAACAGTTTTGACTATCTGGAACTTGCCGCTTATATGGGCAGTGCGGCGGATATATTGAAAAAATTTGCTCAACTTGATATAGTAGTAGAGTTTAATTTATAACGAGAGGTGGTTTTAAATGACAGATTGCCCCCAGCAGATCCCTGAAGGAATGGAACTGATCTCCGTTCCCGGATATGAAAATCAAAAGGTTACTCCATATTTTGACGCGTTGGAACGTTACGTTGACGACGGAACGATTCCATTTCATGTTCCCGGACACCAGCAGGGAAGAGGAACTCCGGAAGCTTTCAAAACGTTTATCAAAGAAAAGGGCCTTGCTGCCGATATAACTCAGGTTCTGGGACTGGATGATATACATCAGCCGCTTGATGTTTGTAAACGCGCTCAGGAACTTGCCGCCAAAGCCTACTGCTCTGATTTTACATATTTTCTAATTAACGGATCTTCTTCCGGCAACCATGCTATGCTGCTGTCGACATGCTGCCCCGGCGACAAAGTCATTATGCCCAGAAACTGCCATAAGTCGGTCATGGGCGCTGCTATTTTAAGCGGAATAGAGCCTGTTTATGTTGAACCTGAGTACGATATGGAAATGCATGTTGATCATGCCGTAACTCCTGAAACGATAGAAAAGGCAATTATTGAAAATCCTTCAGCAGTTGCCGTTATGATTGTCAGCCCGACTTATTATGGTGCGACGGCCGATACGAAAAGGATTGCCGAGATAGTTCATAAGTATAACAAAATACTGCTTGTTGACGAGGCCTGGGGAGCTCATTTAAGGTTTCATGACGGTTTGCCTTTGTCGGCGATGCAGGCCGGCGCGGATATTGCCATCAACAGTACGCATAAAGTTCTGTCCGGTATGTCTCAGGCGGCCATGCTGCATGTGAAAACGGATAGGATAGATCCGGGAAGAGTACACACTGCGCTGCGGCTGTTTCTTTCAACCAGTCCCAGCTGTCTGCTTGTCGCTTCTCTTGACGTTGCCAGAATGCAGATGGCGACTGAAGGTAAAAAGCTTCTGAGTAAAACGATTAAGCTTGCGGATTACCTCAGGGACAATATAAGTCTGATTCCCGGGATGCGCTGTTACGGCAGGGAGCTGATTGGCCGTCCGGGTGTGTTCGATTTCGATGCCACCAAGCTTGTTTTTTCGGCAAGGGACATGGGTTATACCGGATACGATATGGAAAAAATCCTCAGGTATGACTTCAATATACAGATAGAACTCTCCGATATTTTTAATAATGTTGCTCTGATAACAATAGGCCATGACGAAGCCATTGCCGATTCACTTATTGATGCTTTTAAGAAAATAGCCTCCTCAAGGAGGTATCCTACAAGTCTTGACGTGCTTTCGGTTTATGAGTCGAAACAGAGTAAACGCTTTGAGCTGCCGGACTGGCCGGAAACGGCCACCACTCCGAGGGAAGCATTTTTTGCACCTCAGGAAACGGTGATGTTTGAGGATTCCGGGAATCGTGTCTGCGGTGAGATTGTTACTCCCTATCCTCCGGGAATTCCGATTTTAAGACCCGGAGACCTTATTTCCGAAGAAATAATAGAGTATATAAAAATAGAGCTTGCCGGCGGAGCCCATATTCAGGGGCCGGTGGATCATACGATGAGGACGATTAGAGTTCTCCGCTAAATGGGTTTGTAAAATTATTTTTAACGGTATTTTATCGCTTAATGTAAACCGTATTTTGCCGATTATTATGAAAGTGCTTTGCTGTTATGACTGATGATAAAATTGATAAAGTAATGGAAGATTTGGCCCTATTGCTCTCTGTGCTGCCTATTTATATAAAAGAGTCGCTTGAAAAATCGGGGATGATTTCCGATTTGGTGGAAGTTGTAATGGATCTCGGCCGTAAACCGGAAGCGAGGTTTGCCTCGGAAATACAACAACTTAGTGATAATGTTGTATTGAGAGAAGATCTTGACTATGTTATCTCCAGGATCGGCTGTTTTGGCAAGGATAACAGAGCGGGAATAGAGCGGACTTTGCACCGTATTTCGGCGATAAGGAACAGGGCCGGCGAGATTGTCGGGCTTACCTGCCGAATTGGCCGTGCTGTTTACGGAACGGTAGATGTCGTTGCCGATCTGCTGGCGGACGGAAGGAGTATACTTTTGATGGGGCCTCCCGGAGTCGGCAAAACAACGATGCTCAGAGAGATGGCGCGCATTCTCAGCGACCATCATAAAAAGCGCGTGGTTATCGTTGATACCAGCAATGAAATAGCCGGTGACGGCGATATTCCGCACGAAGGAATCGGGACTGCCAGGAGAATGCAGGTCGGACAGCCGGATTTGCAGCATGCCGTGATGATTGAAGCCGTTGAAAACCATATGCCCCAGGTTATTGTCGTTGATGAGATCGGGGTTCTTGAAGAAGCATATGCCGCCAGAACTATTGCCGAGAGGGGAGTTCAGCTTGTGGCTACGGCTCATGGCAATACTTTGGAAAATTTGATGCAGAACCCGACTCTTTCAGAGCTAATCGGCGGAATTCAGGCCGTTACCCTGTCTGATGAAGAGGCTAAGAGGAGAAGGACGCAAAAGACGATTCTCGAGAGAAAGGCTCCGCCGACATTTGAGCTTCTGATCGAAATAAGAGACCGCTCAAGTTTTGTTATCCATGAAAGTCTGATGGCATCGGTTGATGCTATGCTTAAGGGTGCTGAGCCTGAGGTTCAGCAGCGCATAAGAGGCAAGGACGGAAGTGTGGAAGTTAATATTATCAATGCGGAACCGGAACAGCCGAAACACAGTTCACCGTATGTAATACATCCTTCCGCACTTAAGAGTATGGAAAATGTGCGTATTTTTCCTTATGGCGTCAGCCGTAACAGACTGGAAAAGGCGATTTACAATCAAAATGCTTCGGCATTTGTTGTGCGTAATGTTGATGAAGCGGATATTATCCTGACTTTAAAGAATCATGAGAAAAAAGAATCGAAAAAATTCAGGGAAGCCGAGTATCTCGGCGTTCCTGTTGTGGTTATAAGGGCTAATACGGTCGCTCAGCTAGAGGCTTTTATCAGGGAGTATTTAGGGACCGGCAATCCGAGAGAGGAAGAAGAGGCTATTGAAGAGACGCTGCAGGCTATCGAAAAAGTTAAGCAGTCCAGAAAGGAATATGGACTGAAAGCTCGTATATCGAGTATAAGAAGGTTGCAGCATGAACTTATCGGGCGTAATGATCTTTTTTCGCACAGTAAGGGACGCGAACCCAATCGCAGGGTTTATATTTATTATAACGGCAATATCTGACAGATAGTTCCTTTTCTGGAAAAAATGGGAGGGTTTTTATGAAGGGTTTTCTTATCACCTTTGAGGGAATTGAAGGTACCGGTAAAAGTACTCAGGCAAGAGCGCTTTGTGAGCTGCTTGAAAAACAGGGGCTTCCCGTTCACATGACAAGGGAGCCCGGAGGGACCAGGATTGGGGATATGATAAGAGAGCTCCTTTTGAATCCTGATAATAATGAAATGAGTTCGATGACCGAGATTTTGCTTTATGCGGCTTCAAGGGCTCAGCTTGTACATCAGTTTTTGCGGCCGTATCTTGAAGAGGGATATATTGTCATCTGTGACCGTTTTGTCGATTCAACCATTGCTTATCAGGCTTTTGGCAGAGGTATTCCTGTAAACGTTATCAGGGAGATCAATTCTGCCGCTGTTTGGAATATTGTTCCCAACATAACTTTTTATCTTGATCTGGAACCCGAGGCGTCCGTCAGGCGTGTGCGACTAAGGGTTGAAGAAACTGAGGAGATTCCTGATCGCCTGGAGCGTGAGAAGATTGACTTTTTCAGAAAAGTCCGCGAGGGCTATATGTCACTGATAAAGGATGAGCCTTTCAGGTTCCGTGTTCTCGACGCCTCTCTTGAGCCCAGGGAGGTACATAAAAAGATCGTTGAAATTACAGAACGGGAGCTTAAGAAGGCCAATTTGTACCGTCTCCGTGAAGATGGAGGAGACCAGAGTTTTTCGATGATTGATTTTTCTATTGACTAAGAGGTGTTAAATTGATAGACAGACGCCCTATTTTAGATGCCAGGGATTGTAAACCCGGAAATTATAGATTTTTAAGTACAAAGCTTGCCGATTCCGATATTTTTGCCGGAAGTCTCAAAATGATTGACTGTATTGAGAAGCTTTTTTTAAAGTCTATTATTGTAAAGCCGCCGATGGAACAGCAGGTGCCTCTTGCTGAAGTCAGCTTTTTTGAGGGCCCTCTCAGAGCGCAGGTGATATTTTTTTGTTCAAAGGTTGCTACCCAAAAGCGGCCGTTGTCGGCAATACTTATTAATTCATGTCATGTTAAATACAATTAATTTTATTTTTGCTTATGGAAGTTATAGGCCATAGAGAAGCCCTTTTAAATTTATCCAGGATTTCAGTTAAAGATAATCCGCCTCAGTCCCATCTTTTTACAGGTCCGGAAGGGGTGGGTAAATTTTTGGCGGCCAGATGGTTTGCTTCACTTTTAAACTGTTTGCAGCCTGTTTCCGCGCAGCATCTTAATCCTTGCGGAAATTGCATTTCGTGCCGTAAAATAAAGAGTGGCAATCATCCTGATGTTAAAATAATTGAACCGGATCCAAAAACATTAAATATAAGGATTGAACATGTAAGAGAGCTTCACCGCGAATCTTCTTTTTTGCCGATTGAAGGCCGTAAAAAGGTTTTTATAGTCCGTGATTCTCACAGAATGCTTGACGGGGCTGCCAGTGCTTACCTGAAACTTCTTGAGGAACCCCCTTTGCATATGGTTCATATTTTGACTTCGGTGAATGTGCATTCAATGCTGCCGACGATTGTGTCGAGATGTACGAAGACGCGTTTTACGCAGATAAATTGTGATGATTTGACATCTTTTCTTGTTGACAGGACAGGAAAAACTGCGGAAGAATCCGCCGTTTTAGCAGCAATATCACAGGGCAGTCCCGGACGGGCTGTTTCTTTTGCCGGTGACGACGTTTTTTTGCGTAAGCGCAGCGAGCTGTTCGGAATAATGTCGGCCATCCATGTTATCGGAGGAGCTGAGTTGTCGGTAAGAATAGATTCTGTTTTCAGTGCCGATTACGATGCCGAGCTTTTGTTTGAATTTATTGTTTTATGGCTGCGGGATTTGATTATGGTGAAGAACGAGATGCCTGTCTCATTTCTGGTTAACCGGGATTATCTTGAGCAGTTCAGGGAGCAGGCTCAGGCCGTATCAATGTGGCAGATCATGCGCACATCTTCTTTTATCGAAGAATCACGGCGGCAGATTTCATTTCAGGTGGGAATGCCGCTTGTTCTCGAAAGGCTTTTGAAGTATATCTCTGGGGTAATGAAAACCTTGTAAGGCCGTGAATTATGTCCGTATGCGTCGTCAAATCTGATTTTCGCTCATTCCGCCGTAGGAAAACTACGGCTCACTCGTCGAAATCAGTTTTGTCTTAGCCTACGAACACAATTGACTGCCTTACAAATATTCTATATGTTTTTTAAGTTTATAAATAAGTTATAATTGGGAACTTCTAAAAACTTATTTTTGGTGTAGATTCCCGCCGGCGCGGGAATCTACACCTTAGAAAAACTCCCTTTTATGGGGATTGCAATAAAATAAAATACTGGATCCCCGCAGGAGTTTATCCCCGTGAAAGCGGGGACCTGTATGACAGAATAGATGGAATAGAGGAAAGCACCGAGAGTTTATTCTCCGTGCCCTCTGTGAGGAACAAACAGAACTACCCGTGAACATCCAAAAGATGTCAAAATTGGGTATTGGGGAGACTAATTTAATGACATTGAGAAAAACTACGTGTGTGAAGATGGATCTCCGCCTGCGCGGAGATGACAAATTTGCAACGATAATTTCTCTGACTGCATTTTATGGATGTTATAATTAAATTACTAATGTAATACAGCAGCATCGGTTTATGGTTGATCTGCTGTAATTGATTCGAAATAAAAATAGTACGTGAGTAGTTATACTCCGTAAAATGAGGAGAAATATGCCTGAAGTTGTAGGTGTTACATTTAGAAGTGCGGGGAAAGTTTATTACTTTTCCACGAATGGACTTGATTTAAAAGTCGGCGATATGGTGATTGTCGAGACCGTAAGAGGCACGGAAATTGCCAGAATCAGTCTGGGGGTTAAAGAAATTTTAGATTCGGAAATAGCCGGTGATCTGCGCTCTGTTTTAAGGCTTGCACAAAAGGATGATCTGATTTCAAAATATCAGAAGCGTCTGCTTTCTTACCGCGCCCTGAAAATATGCAAGCGCAAAATACGTCATCATAACCTTGACATGAAGCTTGTTGATGTCGAGTATGCGCTTGACGGCAGCAAGATAGTTTTTTATTTCAGTGCCGACGGAAGGGTCGATTTCAGAAATCTTGTCAGAGAGCTTGCCGGTATATTCAAAAAACGTATTGAGCTTCATCAAATCGGCGTTAGAGATGAGGCGAAGATCCTCGGCGGAATCGGGCCCTGCGGAAGGGCTGTCTGCTGTAACGTATTTATGCCGGAGTTTGCCCCGGTTTCGATAAAAATGGCGAAAGAGCAGAACCTTTCTCTCAATCCTGAAAGAATATCCGGTTCATGCGGGCGTTTTATGTGCTGTTTAAAGCATGAGTATGAAGTATATCATGAAGCTCTTAAGATTTACCCGACTCCCGGTTCTATTGTCGGAACTCCCGACGGTGAAGCCAAAGTAGTCGAGCAGTATATAGCCAAGGGGGCACTGCTGGTAGAAAATCAGAATAAGGGCCGTTTTGAAGTAAAGATAGACGATGTTTTACGTACGCCGGCAAAGACAGGCGAAGGGGGCCGTGACAATAAGGAAGCGGATAGAAACCGTAATTTGGAAAAACCGCCCGCCAATCAGGGAACAAATCTTCCGTCGGAACCACGGAATACAAGCGCGGCGGAGCAGAAAAATGAGCAGCAGGACGGACGGTTCGACAGATCCGCAGAGCGCGAGCATCCGGCTAAGCAGGGACAAAAACGCGGGCAAAGACAGGGCAACCGTAATGCCCAGGATCAGCAGCAAAGAAATAATGAGGAGCGCGGCGTAAATCAGAATGCCGGGAAAAACAGGCCCCCGCAAAGAAGGCATGAGCCGCCCAAAGGAGATGTTCCCGTAAGAACGCAGCAGCCAGCCGATGCAAAAAATGTAAATCAGCCCTCTGCGGAAGATACTCCTAAAAGCAGGAACAATCGTAACAGAAGAAGACATCATAGAAACAGGCCTCAGGGGCAAAATCAACCGCAAAGGAATGCCAATGAGGCAGAACCGCGCAATACCTCAACAGTCCAGGCGGCAAAGCCGCGCCACCAGGCAGTTGCGCCCGATAAAAATCAAGGCGGTGAAAAATAATGACAGCAAAAGTTTTGACCGGCATAGATGTTCTGGTGAAACAGAATTTTGATGTTTTGGCGGAAGCCAAAATAGGCTTGTTGGTAAATCAGGCTTCCGTTGACGGTAATATAAATCATACTCTTTCCCATTTTTTGGGCAATAAGAAATTTGAACTAAAAGCGTTATTCGGACCTCAGCACGGCATTTACGGTCATACGCAGGATAACATGATCGAATGGCAGAGTTTTGATGACGAAAAGCTCTCGATACCTGTTTACAGCCTGTATGGTGAGCTGCGGCAGCCGTCGGAAGAGATGCTGGCGGGTATTGATACGGTAGTAATAGATCTTCAGGATATCGGGGCCAGGTATTATACATTTCTGTGGACGGCGTATCTTATGCTTTTAAGATGTTCTTCCATGGGAATCAGGGTCGTTGTTCTGGATCGCCCTAATCCCATAAACGGCGTGTCAATAGAAGGTCCTGTCCTGAAGGAGCAGTATAAATCTTTTGTAGGGCTTTATCCTATTCCCATCCGCCATGGCATGACGATGGGCGAGCTGCTGTTTATGATGTATAAAGAGAGCGGCCTTGCTTCTAAATTGATCGTTGTGACAATGGAAGGCTGGCGCCGCGGTATGTGGTTTGAAGACACCGGACTTCCCTGGGTTCTCCCTTCTCCGAATATGCCTACGGTCGATACTGCCTGTGTATATCCCGGCTTTTGTCTGCTTGAAGGGACGCAGATGTCGGAAGGCCGCGGAACGGTCAGACCTTTTGAACTGTTTGGTGCGCCGTATATCGATCCGAATATACTGGCCGCCGATTTGTCCGCTATCCCCGGCCTGCATTTCCGGCCGGCTTTTTTTGAGCCGACATTCCAAAAATACCGGGGTGTCCTTTGCGGCGGCGGGCAGTTGCATGTCACAGACAGGAGCAGTTTTGAGTCCCTTTATACAGTGTGCCGCGTGCTTGCCAGTGTCATAAAACACTGGGGGGATGATTTTAAATGGAAAGAGCCTCCTTATGAATATGAACATGAGAAGCTGCCGATAGATATTTTGTGCGGCGGCACGGAAATCAGGGAATCATTGGAGTCCGGCCTGTCCGTCGACGAGCTAAGGGCTTCCTGGATTAAGGACGAAACGTCTTTTAGAAAACGCCGTCAGGATTTTTTATTTTACGAATAGAGTTTAACTATGAAAGCATTGATTTTATCGGCAGGCCTGGGAACGAGGCTCAGACCGATGACGGAGTATATTCCCAAGCCTCTTGCCCCTGTTGTTCACAAGCCGATTTTATCTGTGATTGCGGATATGCTGCTTGACTGCGGGGTTGATGGTCTGGGATTTAATCTTCACCATTTGCCGGATAGTATTGAGAGATATGTAAAAAACAATATTACGGTGCCGTCAGCTTTTTTTTATGAGCGGGAAATATTGGGAACCGGCGCGTCTATCGGTGTTTTTGCCGAAACGGTAGAGGATGATTTTTTTATTGTTTATAATGGAGATATCGTTTCTGATCTTGATGTTTCCGCCTTGGTCGCGTCACATGCCGGCGGCGGCGCCGATGTGACGATGGCTCTTATTGCTGATGGTCCGGCAAATAAAATAAGGGTTCTGGAATCGGGGGAAGTCGTTGATATGCGCTCCGAACTTGGTGTTGCCGGCGATATCGGTTCGCTTTTGACTTTCAGCGGCGTCGCAGTATACAGTGCCGGTTTTGCCCGTTCAATGCCCGTGGACAGGTTTTATTCCGTGATCGATTTTATGATTGAGGGTCTGAGAGCCGGTAAAATTTCTGTAAGAGGGTTTGTTTGCGATAACGTTTACTGGAACGATATAGGAGATCCGCGGGCTTATTTAAAAATGCATCACGATGTCATGATTGACAAAATTTTTAAACCAAAGGGAGTTTCCGCAGGTAGTAACGGCGTTTTTATCGCCGAAAATGCCGTTGTCGGCGGCAATTTTGATCCGGAAGGCTTCGTTGCCGTCAGTTCCGGTGTTGTTATCGGCAGTGACGTGAAACTTAAAAATTCGCTTGTTCTTGATTCCGCGAAAATTGCCGACGGCGCGGAGATTGCCGGTGCGGTTGTTGGCCCCGGTTTTTTGATGGAGGGTTTTTAAATGGAAAAAATACTTGAGGAAAAGCTTTGTTCCCGTTTAAACTCCGATGATATATCGATAGAGCCTATTGACACCGGCGGCTCTGCCAGACAGTTTTTCCGGGTGTCCGCGGCAGGCAAAAGCGTCATCCTTTCCATTACACCCGATGCCGGGGAATTTGCCTATTATACCTGTTTTGCTGATTTTTTTCTCAAAAACGGCATTTCTCTGCCTGAATTTTATGAATGTGTCCCCGCATACGGGGCTGTGATTATGGAAGATTTGGGCAATATCTCGCTTTACGAAGCGATCCAAAACAGGTTGTCCGCCAAACCGGCGGCTGAGCTTTATAAAAGTGTTTTGCATGAGCTTGTGCGCTTTCAAAAAACGGACGTTAAGGATTGCCCTGAAATGCTGTCAAGGCCTTTTGACTATGATGTTTTGCGGTGGGAGACTGATTATTTTTCTCAACATATACCGGGCACTTTTTTGAATCAGCCGGCAATGATCGGGGAAGGTGTTGCCCGGGAGTTTGAACTGCTTGCCGGAGAGGTTGCCTCGCAGCCTGTTTTTCCCATGCACAGGGATTTTCAGTCTCAGAATATTTATATAAAAGATGAAAAAATATATTTTATTGATTTTCAGGGCGCCAGGATGGGCCCCGTTTTTTATGATGCGGCTTCTCTGATCAACGATCCGTATGTATCTCTGCAAAAAAAGGACCGCGAAGAACTTTTTGAATATTATTACCGCCTGCTTTATGACGCTTCTCTGTACCGCCTGCCGTTCGCGTCCGCCGGAAGGGATTTTCTGCTTGCTTCGTTGCAGCGTATTATGCAGGCTTTGGGCGCATATGGAAATCTGGGCATTAATAAGGGCAAGAAAAAATTTCTGCAGTATATATCCCCTGCTCTGGCAATAATTAATGAGCTATTGACAGAGTCAATCGATTTCCCCTGTTTACAGGGGGTTGTTAAAGAAATAATTACATTAAATTCAAGAAATGTTAACTTAAACGTGTTATAATATTGGCAGTAAATAAAAATTAGGGTGATGGTTTTGGGTAGATTTAGGTCACGGGGTTTAACTTTAATAGAGACTATTTTCGCCATGTGGATTTTTTCCATTGTGGTTCTTTCGGTTTCCGTTTGTATTTCTGGTATGAATGCCAAAGCCAATCAGAGAAAACTTCAGGCCCTGGCTTTGGCAAGGAGCGAGTGTGAGCGTGTAAAGTGTTTTATAAATTCCGGCTATCTGAGTAACGGCAATAATAGCAATAAAAAATATACGAGAATTTTTTCGATAACCGATAAACATGATGTGTCTTATGATAGCTCCGGCAGTGTTGTTTTTGAACGTCAGGATAATATGGAGCCGATATGTTATGACAAGGAACTTACCGGACATTTTTATAAGCCTTCGGATTTGTCCGGGATTCCGGCAAGCATAACGACAGGGCGTGACCCAGGAACCGTAATAGGCCCGGACGGAAATAGATCCACGCTTGATCCGGAAAGCGTTTCGCGTGATTTCAGGAGTTCGGCAATTGAAAATGACGATCTTGCCAATCCTAAGTTGGTAAAAAAAAGACTTTGCAAGGGCTATATTGTAGATGTTGTAATTGAAAAGGAACCGGGAGCGACACCGGCGCCGGGAAATATCTCCTTTTATAAAGTTCGAACCCGGGTTGCCTGGCTTGAAAAGGACGCTAAGGGACATTTTGCCGTAAGGACGGTTCGTTTTGTATCGGCAGCTTCTTCTTCCGTGTCTGTCTATCGGCCATAAAGTAAAATTAGGATGGGGCTTGTATGTTTTTCAGGAAAAAAATCGGATTCAGCCTTATAGAGGTCGTTGTTGTTACGGTATTTATGTTTGCGATTTGTATGATTTTTTATAAACTTCTGACTGTTTCGACCAAAACATCGAACAGTTCCTTAAGTGCCGGCACCACCTTAAAAACAGCGCTTGTTTTTTCAGATATCGTTTCAAAGCCACTTAAATGCACGCAGGCTTCACTGATAACGGTTTACCCGATGAGGGACAGTCAGCATCAGTCGAAGGCTTTTGCTTTTCCGTATCCCGGAGATTACGCGTCTTCCAAATTATCCTGTGAGTTTACTGATTTTGGTTGGCAAAAGTTGGATCTTAACACGACTTCTCCCTTTACTGGTAAGCTTAACGTCTGGGAAACTGTCGTTGTTTATTATTATGATAAAGATGGCTCAGTATTTGGCAAAGATAAAAAAGACAAAAAGGACAGCAGTAAATATGAGGACTGCATCTACGAAATTGTTGGCAAGTTTCCCAAAGATCCTGCTACCGAAGCGTTTTTTCTGCAAAAAACGGCTCTTCCTACGTCTTTCAGCACATTACTTGACGACAATCTGCAAGCTTTTGTTGAAAATGCCAGGAAGGCCGGCAGTTTTAGAAGGGTTGCCGAGCACGTTGTTTTTTTCAAAGTCTCGCTTGAATCCTACCCGATGGTGCGCATTGACACTTCCGTGGCCTACGGAAGGGGCGGCAGTTCTGTATCTGCCGGTGCCGAGGATGTAAATATTGGAAATACTACCGAGGTTTTTGATTTGAGTTTTGATATTTTACCGGGTATTTAGGGGGTTTTAATGGTTGTTAAAAAGAAAGGCATGATGCTGGTTACCGTATTATTGATAACGTCGCTTTTGATGATCTTTTTTTTGGCGGCAATGTCAATGATTTCAAATAATTCTTCCGCTTCGACGCTCTCTGTTGAGCGGGAAATGGCAATGATGGCAGTGAAGGCCGGTATGCAAAAGGTCCTTTTTGAAGCCAATAACAATTATCAATCACAGGGACTTGACTTTAGCCTTCCTGCGGATGAAACCTGGCATGAGCTTGATAAAATAGACAAGTACGAACTTTCATATAAATATAAGTATGCCAATGGAGTCGCTGTTGTCGGCGGGCGGGTTAAAATCTCCGATGGCAAGTATATCCAGCGTTTTGTCAAGGTTTCGTATGTTGTTGAACCTATGGGGGTAATGGCTGCGGCGATAAAAACCCCCGCTATTACTGCCGGAAAGCCGGGCGCTTCCATTACATCTGTTCATTCCTTTCAGACTCAACTGCCTTTTGATGCCTGGATTGGCTGCCCCCAAATTTTGCCAGATGCGATTTCATATAAAGGGACCGTTGTAAATACAAACGCTTCAAATATTGTTTTGTCCTATGCAAATGTTTTTAAAAAATGGAAGCCGACAACAAATTTGGGAATATCAATAGGCATTCCGGATTCCGAGTGGAACAGCAAATGTTACTATGATAATTTATGTTTTAAGTGGAAAGATGATTTCACTGATTGGCATAGTGAGATTAAAGATAAGACAGGAATTGACGTCAGAGGTCCAAATAAAGCTAACCCGGTTAAATTTATTGACAAGCTTCCCGACGATGGCTTATACCCTACTGCTCCGTTAATAAATAATGTTACGGGTAAAAATCTCTGGTTTATCCCTTTACAGCAAACGCTTTACTGTAATGGTGATTTGGTTCTTTCCGGCAATGCGCTTGTTCTTGTAACCGGCAATCTTGTTGTCAGAGGGAATATACGCGGTAATGGTATCGTGATTGTTTTAAGTAATTTATACTTTGCTCCGAAAAGTTCCGCTACCAAGGGAGTTGCTGAAAGCGGCAATCTTATTGTTTATGCCAGCGGTAACATCAGCGTTATTAGTCCTATTACTCTCTCCTTTAATTCTGAATTGCTGGCGGGGATGCCTCCTGATTTTCTTGTGAGACTGACTGTTTTTGCCAGGGAAAAGAAATTATGGGAAAATTTTGATAATATGACGTTTGCAGATTTTAGAACATTGTTAGATCAGTATAATGATTATTGTTTCAACAACGAAGGTGTTTTTGACCGGCAGGCATTTCTTGACTGGTATGAAAAATGGGTTGGCAATTGATATTGTTTAGATATTTGTGAAAGGAATTATTTTATGTATAAGCTATATTTTTCTGTATTGCTAATACTTTTGTGCAGTCTCTCTGCTGGATGCAATGCTTTAGGCAGTCTTTTTGTTGATGAGCAGGAGGAATATGAGAGAATTTTCTCGGAAAACAATAAAAAAAAGGATCCTGTAATTCCCACCGCTACATCAGATAATACCAGCGTGGGAGAATTTTCGGAATATCTCACTGAGATCATGAATAATCCCCAATCCCCGTCCGTATATCAGGAAATTCCCGGTTATTTTAATTTCAGGGGCATTTTAGCTGCCGGCGGTGATATTGATCTTGTCGGATATTCAAGAGTTGTCGGCGGCGTTTATTCAAGGGGGGAGCTGAAAATGGCAAGCGGCAGTATGATTGTTGAGGATGTCAGTTATATTATGAACGTTTACAACGCTTTTCAGTTTAACCCTGATTCGGTTTCTAAAGTTTCCCTTAACATCTTCAAGAATTACAGCTATAATGGACAGTCGATGTCTCATCCTATTGATATGTCGAAAATTCCCAAGCGGGTGAAGGTTTTGCAGTATCAGGAAATAGAACTTAAAAATGGTGAGACTTTTCCCGATGTAAACCAGTATAAATAGCATTGATTATTAATATAAACTTATAGCGTCAGGTAGCTTTGAATATGGCAAATTTTTCCGATATAACAAAGTTTGCAAAAAATGATGATCTCTCCGGTTTTAGGGATTTTCTTGAGAAAATTTACCTGAGGGCCTCTTTTTCGGCGCTGCTGACGGTTAAAAATTCGTTTGCCGGCCATGAAGGCGGCTTTTATACGAAAGCGCTTCATGCCTGGCTTGATTTTTTTGCCTCTTTTTCCGCAAAACCTTCCTTTAAAAATGGTATAGCCGATTTTGTCTCCGCCATTGTATTCTGTATTAACGAACGCAGCGAGCCTCTGGAGGGAATAATCGAAAGAATCGAGGGGCGCAGTCCGCAGCTTACCGAGCTGCTGAGGAGAACGCTTTTTTCCTTTCTGCGCAACACCCCTCCGGGAGAAAAACGCCTGCGCCCGAGAAAGGCCCTGCTTCTGCTGGGGTTTCCGGGAACAGCTTCGTACGAAGATTCGCTTACTCCTCTGGCCTGGACTCTTTATGAGGCTCTTTACCGTCTAGAAATATCGTCTAATATCGACGATTTTAAAAAAACTTTTCGAAAATTTGAACTGTCGGCAACGCAGCATGATATCGAGAGCTCTCTGTCGATGTTTGATTCATTGTCTCCTCTGACCGCGGATATTTTGTTTGAATTTATCGGTTCATTTGAAGAGCCGAAGTTATTGCCTTTTGTCGAAAAACTGCGGGAACTTTCTCAAAAAGATACCGTGATGCAAAATCCCCGCAAAAAGAAAATTCCGCCGCCGCTTGAAGTTCTCTATCTGCAATCACCGGTACCGATAGAACTTCAAGCTGAGCCGCAGGAAGAAGAGCTTTCCATGCCGGAAACGACTGAAGAGGAGCTGCGGCGTTTTTTTAAATCGCTGTCTTCCTCTTCCGGTGAAGATTCGCCTCATATTTGGGCTGAAGGCCTTGATTTGCTTGTTTCGGTCGTCCGTGACGGCACGGATGAGGAGTATGATGTAATCCACTCGTATCTTGAGGCTTCGGCGGAAGAGTTTCCCATGAGGGACACATTCAGACGTGAATTAAAGATGCTTATGGCAGACGGTGATATGCCTGAATCAGTGTCGGAAAGGGCTTTTGAGCTGCTTTCCTATCTTGGTTCATCGGCAAAATCATCAAAATCCACTTTGAACACTCTGGCAACGTTGTCCGATTTTGATGATACTGACGACTGGAATGATGAACCTCAAAAGTCTGATGATGAATCTGCCGTTGTTTTTCGCGCTGCTGCCGTTTCCATAAAAGAAGATTTATATTTTGACTTCCCCGACGCGATCGTTAAGTTCCTTGAAATGAAAGGCGGCAGTGACTATCAGAAAGAGTATTGTATCTCGCTTTTGGCTAAGAACGATGATGATTTATTTGCATCTTACATAAAGCTTTTTGATTTTCATTTACTAAAATCCGGAAGAATTTTGTTTGACAAACTCACCGTGTGTGCCAAAGCGTTTGTTGAGTTTTCTTCTGCAAATAAGGAGCTCTGTGCGCCTTATATTGAACGCGCCAGGGAAACGCTGCTTTATTTGCTTTATTATTCCGATTGTCCGGACATGCTTAAAATGGAGGCGTTTGAACCTCTGAAGAGATGCGGCTATTTTGATTTTCAGACGGCAGACACCATAAAAAGGTATGCGCTTGCATTTGCCAAGGACTCTCTTTTACGGGGTTCCAAGGGTGCCGTTTGCCGGGCGCTGTCGGATTTGATTTCTATAAAACTGCCTTCGTCTTCACGGAATGCCTCGCTTGACGGTAAGGCCTTCGGGCAATTGACGGAGGACTTTGTTGCTATTGTTCTTAAAGAAAAAAAATCGTCTCAGAGGGCTCTTGATGTTTTGAACCATATCTCTTTTGAAGATCCCCTCAGGCTGAGGGCTCTTACGGCGAAAATTCAGCCGGTCAATTACCGGGAGGCCATTGAAGCCGTATCGCAGCTTGTGCTGCGGTATAACCGTTGGGCCGGTTTGGTTCTTGTTGAGGCGGCCGGGCAGGATTTTACCGATATAAGGGATGCTGCGGTTATGGCTCTTGGTAAATCGGGCAAGGTTTTATCTTCTGAATTGAAAGAAAGGGCGATCAAGCTTATAATTGAAAAAGCTGATGAATGTTACGATGATGAGATGAGATCCCTTTATCTGGAGACGGCAGTTGCCGTTGATCCGGTAAAGGCAGCGGAATATCTTGTGATTAGATGCGTGAATGCCAATCTCAATGACAGGAAAGAGCTCGGCAGTTTATTGCTTAAGAGCCTTGAGTCTATGAGTGCCGGGATTTTTCTTGATTTTTTTGCCAAGGGAACATTTCTGGAGACTATTCACAGATATTGTACCTGTGCGCAAAAAGATGCGTTTATTATGGAATTTGCCGGACGTTTCGTGGAAATATACAGGGATAAATATGTCTCGGTTTATGATGAATCCTCGTGGGAATTGATGTTTATGTCTGATGAAAAGACTAAACTGGCAGAGACGATCAATGTTCTCTGGGCGCTTCGCTGTTCGTGATTTTTCAAGAGCTTAATAATTATCAATAATTGCTGTTTTGTTTGTATGGCTTTCTTTAAATGTAGTAATTATCGTAAAAAAATATTTAATATTATTTCCGGAAGGTTATCTTGAGAAGCAAAAACAAAGGCCTGTCCTTAATAGAAGTGATTTTCAGTATGTGGATTATAGCTGTGGTAATTTTTTCTACGGTTGTATGCACTTCCGGCATGAACGCCAAGTTCAACCAACGTAAACTTCAGGCACTTAACATTGCCAAATCCGAACTGGAAAATATCAAATACCTCGTTTCCATGGGTTCTTTTGCCCTGAACTCCTCTACCAGTACCAGAAATTATACGAATATTTATTATATTACCGATGATCAAACTGCAGATTTGAAGGAAGAAATATTTAACACGAGTTCAGGAACAGTGTCCGGTGAAGAGATTATGCTTTCGTCCGGGGAACCGTTTGTGAGGGATGATAATATCGCAAGGATAATCTTTGATTCACTTCCTCCGGCTTCGCAACAGGAACCTCCGTCTTTGCCGGTTTTAACGTTTGAGCCTGGATATCTTATAAAAACCGTTCAGACCTCTTCCGTAAATTTGCGTCAGCAGCTCAGGGACGATCTTTCCTTAAGCGGCGAACTGCTGGCGAATGGAGAGCCAAACGGGAAAAAAGCTTTTATTATGGATGTAAATGCAAAGGAATACAAAACCGTATATTCGGGTTTGAAACCAATGTATATTTACGAAATACGTCTTAGAATGGGTTGGATGGAAAAAAGCTCCGGCCGCGATATTTTAAGTACCCAGACATTTTATTCGAAAATGTCTTCCGCCGTAATGCCTTATACTAAATAATTTGGAGTACCGGACAATGAGAAAGGTTTTAAAATGCGGTTTCAGTCTTTTTGAGGCGGTATTTGTCATCGGCTTTATTGCTGCTTTGTTTGCTTTGCTGTATCAGGCTTTGACTGTCTCCATGAGAACCAACAGCGCTATTTTTAACAATGATGTGGCGACGAAAAAAAATGCCTATGCGTTTGCCGAGATAGTTGCGAGGAATTTAAGGCAGACGATGCCTGCTCTGGTAATGGTTTATCCGGATACTTCTTCAAGTTCGGCAGTGGGAGAGATTGATTTTGCTTCGACAAGGGCGGTGACTTTCGCCTGTCCCGCCACAAGCAACCGCTTGCCGAAATTTAAGCTGCCGGACGATTCGCCTCTTTCAATGGAGCCGGTGGTACAGGATGACACTGTTTTTAAAGACATAGAGCCGATAGACTTATTTATTGTCTATTACTACGACAAGGAAGGTGAAGTTTTCGGTGAAAAAAACGCTTTCTACGAGATCCTTGCCTCCCTTGAGACGAAAAATTATTTTTTTAAGAAAAAAACAGTGAACAGCCCAAACTGGAATTATTGGCATGCCCGTGAGGGTGAGCTGAAGACTTTTGCGCTATTGGCAAAAGATGCAAGAAGTTACCGTAAGATAGCCGGTAATATGGTTTATTTTAATGTTTCGCTTTCGTCGTATCCTATCATAAGCGTCGGCAGTTCTTTTTATTATGGAAAAGGCGGAACATCCGGCCGCGCTGCCGCTCAGAGTGCGGAAAGTGATAAAACAAAGATTTTTGATCTTGATTTTCAGGTGTTGCCCGGAACTTAAAAGGAGATTTTTATGAACGGTTTTTATTTGCGCAGAGGAATAATGCTTGTAACGACACTGATGATAAGTGCGTTGATCATCATTTTATTTATATCATCCATTTCTCTCCTGTTCAACAGTTCAAAGGAAACAAATCTTGCCGTGGAAAGGGAGTCTGCGCTTATTGCCGCCAAAGCGGCATATCAGCAGGGACTTAATGAGGTTGAAGCTGAAGTCAAAAGAGGGGTAAAGCTTGAAAATATTAGTCATAAGGATTCCGGATGGCACTCCTGTAATTCTTTTGCTTCGGAAGATGCTCAATCAATTCCGGGAAGGAAACCTCAGGTAGAATCAAGATATGCATATAAAAAGGGAGTAATTGTTGCGGCAGGAAGGGTCATGAGCGGAAGCGGACGCTATGTCACGAGGTTTTTGAAAACTAATTTCCTTGTTGAAACGAGAGGGATAACTGCCGATGAAATAATCCCGACTTCAGCTTTCGACAATAAGACCGTGGCTCAACTGGCCGGTAAATATAATGCGGCTATAACTTCTGTATATTCCAATGCCACTCAGCTACCGTTCGATGTCTGGATCGGTTTGAAATCCAGCAGAACGGACCCCCGCTATTACCTGAACGGCGCTTACAGGCCGATAAAGCAAAAAGGAGAGATAGTTACTGCGGATGCCAGAGGGTTTGTAAAAAATTACAGTTCGCTGATTGCCGGTAAAGATACCGGTATCGGGCTTTTAAAGTCGCTTGAGTTGACAGACAGTGACTGGCATGGACGGCTTTTTTATGATCCCCGGAGCGTTGCCGATTATGAGAACAGGAAAGAGCAGCAGAAAATGGAGCATGAATCCGGCGCGGAACCTGCTGAAGAACCTGCCGAACCTTCTGAGTCCGCCGAAACTGAACCGGAGGCAAATCCTGAGGACTTGTATAAGTCTGAAATAGATCTTGAAAAACTCGAAACGGAGATCGGCCTTTCAAAAGATGCATTCCTGCCTTTTGAGTATGATTCCGAAGAAAAAGCTGCAAACTGTGAAATCAATTATTCAAATCCGCTAATCAAAAAGAACCTGTGGCTTATACCCTATAACCGTACTGTTTACTGCAACGACGATTTGCTGTTGTCGGAGGGCTCTATTCTGGTTGTTACCGGAAATTTGGTCGTCAGGGGCAATATTCGCGGCACAGGTGTGGTTATTGTTCTTAACAGGCTTGTTTTTGCTCCGCGAAATATCGTTCACGAGGAGTCTAAGGTTGGCAAAGGGTTTAATGCAAAGCTTAATACCGATGATAATGTTGTTGTTTATGCTTCAAACGGTATAAGGGTTGTCAACTATACTGATCGCATGACTAATGGAGATCCGTCGTTTTTGGCCACTATGCCTTACTATTTGCCGGTCAGGATTGCCGAGTATATGAAAAAACATAAGATAAAATCTTCGCAAGTCGTGAATATTGCCGATTTTTACCGTATAATATCGGAGTATTTCAGTAATTCCGATAATTATGCCCTGCTTGAAAAAGAGCTGAAGCAGTGGTGTGATCAAAATAATATAAGTGCTTCCGGGAAGTGAGGATTTTTTATGTATTTTTTGAAATATTGCTGCGTTTTCTTTTTGCTTGTTTTCATGTTCGGCTGCACGGATACCGGATACGAGGAAATATATTTGAAAAATGAGCCTTTTGGCGGGACGGTACCGGGACCTGCCGATCCGGATAAAGTTATAGCCGAGCAGGCAGTATCTTCGTATTTGGAAATGCTTTTGAGTAACCCCCAGTCTCCGGATGTGAGCAATCAAACCCCGGGGTATTTTAATTTTTACGGTATCCTGGCCTCAGGGGGCAATATAGAGATTATCGGCTGTACGAGGCTCATGGGCGGAGTTTATGCCTGCGGCAGCATAATTATGGATAATGGTGCGGTAATTATTGAGGATATAGAATGTCTTAATAAAACCAGAAATAGATTTCAGGGTGCCGACGAAACCGATAAAATGAGTGTTTTTAAAAATTCCGGTGAATACAGCCGTCCGGTAAACCTTTTGGAAATTGAAACCCGTACAAGAATTTTAAGATATAGTGAGATTCCCTCGGATGAGAATGAGTTTGAAGCGATAAAGAAAATTTAAGTTTTTAACTATTAGAGAAATAATGTAATATATCACTGAAATTTTTAACAATTTTCACTGGAATTTAGAAAATAAATATGATAAAATCTAATTATACAATCTAATTATACAATATAACAACCACCGGGCGGGCTGTGTGAAAAACAAAAAACAACAAGGCCTATCATTAATAGAAGTTATTTTCAGCATGTGGATCATTGCTGTGGTAATCTTTTCTACTGTCGTCTGCACTTCCGGCATGAATGCCAAATTCAACCAGCGCAAGCTTCAGGCGCTTAACATTGCCAAATCAGAACTGGAACGCATTAAATACCTTGCGTCATTGGGGTCGCTGGAACTGAACGGTGTTGATACGCCAAAAAATAAAAAAGCCGGAACCCGTGACTATACTTTAATACGTTTCCTTACAGATGATCAGGACGTTGAGCTTTTAGATCAAAAAATCACGTTTGAAGGAGAACCAGAGCCGAAGTATGAAACCGATTTGCTGGAAAGATTTTCAAGGGTTGGAGACAAGGAAGACCTTATTTTTGATTCGGTTGGAGACAATTTAGTCGGCACTGCAAATCTGTCGGCGGTAAATAAGTTTAAAGCGGCAATTAATTTTAAGCCCGGAAATCTTATTGCGTATGTAAGGCAATCTAATAAGCGCAAAGTGCTTCGTGAACAGCTTGCCCAAATAGTCATTCAGCCGAAAGAACTCGAAAATTCCGATGATATAGACAAAGAGTCCGGCAAGGAAACCAAGACGGAGGAATCCAAGGGCAAAAAGGGCTTTGTCGTTGATGTAAATATTAAGTTCAGTGAAGAATCAAAAAAGACGGCGGCCGATGATAAGTCTTATCTTTACGAGGTCAGGGTTTCCGTCGGCTGGATGGAAAAAAGCAACGGCGCCGATAGAATGGCCAGCCAAACGTATTATTCAAGGGTTTTGTCAAATGTAACGCCATATTTTGAAAATAAAAATGTAGGATCGGTAATATAATATTTTTATGAAGCTGATTAGAAAACGTCACGGATTCAGCCTTTTCGAAGCCATCTTTGTTGTCGGATTTATGGCTGTTCTTTTTGCGCTTTTGTACCATGCGCTTACCGTATCTATGAGAACCCAGAGTGCTATTTTTAATAATGATGACGCGGTTAAAAAGAATGCCTATGCATTTGCCGAGATTCTGGCGCGAAACATGAGGCAGACACTGCCGCCGATGATTATGGTTTACCCCAATACATCCTCCGCTTCCCCCGATAAACCGAACCGGTTTTTGGAAACAAGGGCGGTGAGTTTTATCTTTACCGGAAAAGCCCCTTATTTTAACCCCGGATCCATAAGTCTTTTTGAAGATTCTTTTGAAAAAATGCAGCTTCCCGGTGAAACATCCTTGCTTGGTGCCGCCGGAATGGATGTTTTCGCAGTCTATTATTATGATAAGGACGGCGAGATTTTCGGTGAGAAAAACGCTTTCTATGAAATACTTGCATCTTTGAACACGGAAGGTCAGTTTTTTAAAAGAAAAGGCTCAACCAAGTCCCTGGCTGAGCTTGAGGAGGAAGTTAAGACTTTTGCAACTGTCGCCAGAGGATACAAGGCCGGGTATAGAAAAATTGCCGGCAATATGGTTTTTTTCGATATTTCTCTTGATTCCTATCCGGTAATAAATGTAGACAGTTCATTTTATTACGGCAAGGGCGGTACATCTTCAAAGGTTTCGCAGGGAAATATCAGCAACCAATCCAAGGTTTTTGATCTCGACTTTCAGGTTTTACCGGGACTATAGATAGGAGGTTCTTATGGTCAGAAAGTTTGTAAACAGGGGTATAATGCTGGTTACGACGCTGATGATCAGCGCGCTTGTCATCATCTTATTTATTTCGTCTATTTCGATGATGTTTAGTGCTTCTGCGGAAACGAACCTTGCTATTGAGCGTGAAACGGCGCTTTACGCCGCCAAGGCCGGATATCAGGAGGCGCTTGATGAAATAGAGTTGTTTTTGGCAAATAAAAAGCATAAGACTAAAGATATCGTCTATAATTGCACTGATTGGAAAGACTGTAATTCTTTTGTAACTGCTGACAAAAAATCGGTTCAGTATAAGTATGCCTATAAAAAAGGTGTGATTGTGGCTGCCGGAAGGGTTATGAGCAGTAGAGGAAACTATGTTTATAGATTTTTGCGGACCGACTTTTTAGTTCAGTCCAGGGGAATAACGGCCAATCGCATCTGTGGTATCGGCAACCCCAAACGGTATAACGCATCTATTTCATCCGTTTATTCAAGCCAGAGTCAGCTTCCTTTTGACGCCTGGATCGGTGTTGAAACAATGAACGTTGGCGGTAAAAATATTTCAAAAGGTATTTACCGTGGTATAAAATATACCGGAGAAGTTGTAAAAGCCAATGCAAACGGTTTTGTCGGAGACTATAGTTTTGATGTTTATGATAAAGACTGCAAGCTGTTTAGGGCCTTAAAACTTTGGGAAACGGATTGGGATGGACAGCGGTACTATGATGAATACAGTTTAAATGATTATATCTCTAAACCAATTCAGACTGAAAACCAAAATGGCGAGCCTTCTGAACAGTCTTCAGTTCAGCCTGTGGTTCAGCCAACCAGGGGAATAGATCCGGAATTAGCCAGTGGAGCGTCTCTTCTTGGTATTCCTTTTGATACATCCCATTTTACCTCTTTCACGTATGTCGATAAGGAAAACTGTGTTATTACCTATCCAACCAATCCAAAAAAACCTTTGACTAAGAATACCCTCTGGCTTGTTCCCTATAATAGAACGGTGTATTTCGATGATGATTTGCTACTTTCCGAAAATGCTCTTCTGGTTGTTACCGGAAATCTCGTTGTTACCGGAAACATCCGCGGTAACGGAGCCGTAATCGTCTTCAATCAGCTTAAGTTTGCCCCAATAAACCGTGAACATGATGGTGTCCCCGGTTTTGAAACGCCTTTCGATACCTCAGACAAACTTGTAGTTTATGCCAAAGGAGGGGTGACGATAAACAACCCCAATAAACCCAGCACTTTTGATCCTGATTTCTTTGCCAATATGCCGTATTATCTGCCGGTAAGACTTGCCGAATATTTAAAGAAAAAAGGAGAAAATATTGGCAGCTATGACGAGGCAAGCTTTAGACAGCTTGTCGTGGATTATATAAATTCTACCAAGGCCGCCCCGGATCAGGCTCTTGCAAACTGGCTCGATCAGAATGAGTTTCTTGAACTGGATGGCAGTGAGTATACCAATGACCACAACGATAAAAATATTAAATCACATAAGATGAACAGAATAAAAAAACTGGCTTCGGACAGATGAAGCCTTATTGAGATAAATATGAATAAAAGCAGGTGATAATATATGAACAATTTCTTTATAGCTTTATTGTTTTGTCTTATGGTTTTTGCTTGTGGATGCAGCGAAGCGGAGGTTTATCAGGAAGTATATGTAGATAATAATCGTTCAGGCTTAAATGACCCTGACCCTTCAAAAGTCAAAATAGAAGATCCGGAGATCAATAATTATATTGTAGATATGCTGAAGAACCCGCAGTCCCCGGAAGTCTTTTTGAATTCCGTTCCCGGATATTTTAATTTCTGCGGTGTTATCGCTTCTGCCGGTGACATTACAATTAAGAACTATACGAAAATTATTGGGGGGTTGTATGCACGTGGTAATATAAATATTGGTTCCGGCGTTGTTGTAGTAGAGGATATTGACTGTATTAATAAAACCAGGGATGCTCTTCATTCTCCTAGAGCAGTAGCTGTGCCTACCGATCCTGCCTCAGGCATACCCGGTTCTCCTTCCGATCCGCAGGATATTTCCGAGGTTATAGATGTTTTCCATGACGAAAACAGCTATCCCATAAACCTTAAAGCCATACCCAGCAGAGTCATTATTTTGCGTTATACGGAGATTCCGTCAAACGAAAATTCTTTTAAGGAGTCATCATTTGACAAATATTTGAAGCCTTAAATACCATACGGATTTTTACAGTTTTTTCCAAGATAAAGCAGCTCAAGCGGCTGCTTTTTTTATTATTATGACTACTGGATTACAAGCTTAAAAAACAATATCATTATATTGAATGTTCTTGTAAGTGTATGATATAATATAGCTATAACATATTATAAAGAGGCGATTTGTTTGAGGAAGAACGAAAAGGGCCTTTCGCTGATCGAAGTAATCTTCAGTATGTGGATTATTGCTATTGTAATTTTTTCCACTGCCGTCTGCACTTCCGGCATGAATGCCGAATTTAACCAGCGCAGGCTTCAGGCACTTAATATCGCCAAATCTGAACTTGAGCACATTAAATATCTTGCCTCTCTCGGTTCTTTGAGGATTGAATTTAACGGCGGGACTGCTGGTTCCGGGACCAGGGATTATACTATTATCCGTTCTGTTACCGACAACCGTAATATCAGGGTTGTTGATTCCTTTAATTCGCAGACAGGAAAGACGGAAACTAATCCGGACGGAAGATTTGAACGTTCCAGCGAAAAAGACGCTATCATTTTTGATTCCCTGCCGGGCGTAAGTGAGTCTGAAGTAGCCGGCAGATTTAGAAGTTCCCTTAACTTCAGCCTTAGACCCGGATATTTAATTGAGGATGTTAAGAGTAAAGATCAGAGAGCTTTGCTGCGGGATATTTTAAGATCTGAAGAGCTTGGAAATTTGGAATCGGAAGGCAAAAAAAGCTTTATCATTGACGTTAATGTCAGGTTCAGTGAAGAATTGAAAGATTCTTCGGTGACAGCAAATCCGTCTGCGAATGAATGTTATCTCTATGAGGTAAGGGTGGCCGTTGCCTGGCTGGAAAGAAGCGGCGGCGCTGAGGTTTTGAGTACGCAGAATTATTACACGAGAGTTTTATCAAATGTAACGCCTTATTATAAAAACAAGACCGGATAACGGAGTTTTTATGAAAAAAATTTTGAGGATGGCAGGATTCAGTCTTTTTGAAGCTATTTTTGTCGTAGGCTTTATGGCTGTTCTTTTTGCCCTTTTATACCAGTCTCTTAACGTATCAATGCGCACCCATAGCATGATTTTCAATAATGACGACGCCGTAAAGAAGAACGCCTATGCATTTGCCGAAATTCTGGCCAGGAGTTTAAGGCAGACCATGCCGTCTCTGGTAACCGTATTTCCTATTGCTTCTGATTCGCAAACATCTTCCGGCCAAGGTACGACTGCTGATTTTGACGGAACAAGAGCAGTCTCTTTCATCTTTTCCGGGAGAGCTCCTTACTTCACTCCTGCCAACCAGAACTTTTTTAAGGATTTTTTCGAGACAGTCAGCTTTTTTGAAGATGATGATTTGCCTTTGAGCCAGACGGTCAGTAACGATATCTTTGCCGTTTATTACTACGACAGAGAAGGGGAGGTGTTTGGTGAGAAAAATGCCTTTTATGAAATTCTGGCCTCTATTGATACTGAGGACCGCTTTTTTAAAAGAAGATCGTCTACGGTAAGAGATTATGTTTTACTGGAACGGAGTGTAAAAGAGTTTGCCGTGAGCGCAAAAAGTGGCAGGGGCTATCGGAAAATAGCTTCCAATATGGTTTTTTTTAATGTATCACTTGATGCGTATCCGATAATAAAAGTAGGGAGTTCTTTTTATTACGGTAAGGGCGGGACATCTTCAAGAGTTTCTTCGCAGGACTCTTTAAGTAATGAGTCTGAAGTTTTTGATCTTGATTTCCAGATCTTGCCGGGAATGTAGTTAGGAGGCTTGTTATGACTGGAAGGTTCTTT
This sequence comes from Candidatus Xenobia bacterium, assembly GCA_031551355.1. Lineage (GTDB taxonomy): Bacteria > Vulcanimicrobiota > CADAWZ01 > CADAWZ01 > CADAWZ01 > JAVBNT01. The sequence continues at coordinate 119,248 of JAVBNT010000009.1, forward strand.
CAAAGCGGAATAATGCTTGTTACTTCTATTTTAATCAGCATGTTGATTATTATTTTATTCATATCATCTATTTCGATTATGTTCAGTTCTTCATCGGAAACAAAATTTGCTATAGAACGCGAATCGGCGCTGTATGCCGCTAAGGCCGGTTATCAGGAAGCGCTTAATGAAATAGAAAAAATTCTTGCTGATAAGGACAAAAAATCAGCTGATATACCTTACTATACTCTTCCGGACTGGAAAGACTGTAATTCTTTTGTTGAGAACGGTTCCGCTCAGTATCGTTATGCGTATAAAAAGGGCGTTATTGTTGCCGGAGGAAGAGTGCGCAGTTATAGAGGCAATTACGTTTACAGATTTTTAAGGACCGATTTTTTAATTCAGTCGATGGGTGTAACCGCCAAAAAAATTGAGGGTAACCGGCCGGATCCGGATGCTCCCTACAATGCTTCTATTTCTTCGGTCTTTTCAAGTCCGAGCCAGTTTCCGTTTGATGTCTGGATGGGTATTGATACTATTAATGATGGTCAATCAAATGTAAGGCCTTACAGCAATGGCATTTACAGAGGAATTAAATACAGTGGTGAAGTCGTTAAGGCCGATGCCGGCGGATTTATCGGTAAGTATGGTTTTAATGTTTATGATAAAGACTGTAAGATTTTCAGGTCTTTGAAGCTTGAGGAGGCAGATTGGGATGGGCGAAGATTTTATGATGATTATAGTTTTAGCAAATATATAACCAGCGGTACGCAGGAAGCCGCCGCTTCCGGCGGAAGCTTTACGCCTATTGAGCCGGATGTAGCTTTGGGAGCTTCCGCTCTCGGCATTCCTTTTGATGCTCAGCATTTCAAGTCTTTTAAATATAGGCCCAATGGTTATGGCACGTGTCTGATTACCTATCCTAATGATACAAAATTTTTGACGAAGAATAATCTTTGGCTCGTTCCCTATAACAGAACCGTCCGTTTTGACGGCGATCTGCTGCTTTCCGGAAAGGCTCTGTTGGTCGTGACCGGAAATCTTGTCGTCAACGGCAATATACGCGGTAACGGAGCCGTTATCGTTTTTAATAAGCTGACATTTGCGCCTGTGAACCGTGAGCACCCGGGTGTTCCCGGTTTTGAAAGTGCCTTTGATACCTCCGACAAACTTGTTCTCTATTCCGGCGGTGGGGTAAGGGTTATAAATAACAGGGGAGCGTATCCTGATTTTCAATCCGATCTTTTTGCAACCATGCCCTACTATCTGCCAGTAAGACTGGCGGAGTATCTCAAGAGCAAGGGTGGCAGTCTTAATAATTACAGCACAACGGATGATTTTAAAAAACTTGTTGCCGGATATATAAATGAAACGAATATCCCTCCGGATAAAGATCTGGCAAACTGGCTTAAACAGAATGGATTTTTGAAGGGGGCCGATATCGAAGATCCTTCAAAAAGAATGGAGTATGAAGCCCTGGCTTCCGATGATTAGACTAAGGAGGTGTGCCCTGCGGTGAAGTTTTTAAACGTATTGCTTATCTTTATGCTTATTTTTTCCTGGGGATGCAGCGGTGAGGAGGCCTTCAGGGATATATATTTAGACGGTGAGACTAATTACCAGGATCCGGCGATTTCCGAACTTCCTGCGGAGAGCGTTGACGCTTATATTACCGATATGCTCCAAGATCCGCAGTCGCCGGAGACTTTTATGAATTCCATTCCCGGTTATTTTAATTTTTGCGGTGTAATAGCCTCAGCCGGAAATATTGAACTTGAAGGCAATACAAAGATAATTGGCGGCCTTTACTCACTTGAAAATATTGTCGTCAGCAGCGGAGTCGTTATTGTTGAGGATATTGACTGTATAAACAAAACGAGAGAGTCTCTTCATTCGGCCAGAGATTCCATGGACACAGGCGGGCAGGAGGAACAGGCGTTGAGCGGCGACTCTAATGAAATACTGAATGTCTTTCATAACAATAGGTATCCTCTTGATATGAAGAGTATTCCCAGCCGCGTTATTATTATGAAGTATACGGAAATTCCCGCCAATGAAAAATCGCTTGAGGAATCGTCTTTCGATAAGTATTTTTAGCGGCCGGCCGATTTTTTCACCGATTTTTTCTTTTTAGGCACTGCCGGTTCATATGCCGGCTCTTCTTTTTGCGGCTCTTTCAGTAGTATAAAGGCGATTACAAGTAGTATCAGGCACATCAGCACACTTAAATACACGGGTGCCAGACAAGGTGCCGGCCATAGTGTTACAATTTCCCATTGGGCACTGCCTCCTGGCCAGCCGATCATTATGAACATAAATACCGTTTTGAAAAGTTTCCATAAACCTGCCGCCAGCATCAGCAAAGCCGCTCTCTGCCTGCCGTCTTTTCCGGCGGCAAACGCTATTGATACAATAATCAGGAGCGATGCAATCTCCGCCGCTTGCTGCGTCCACAGAAGCTGCTGATCATTGAGCAGTTTTGTCAGGCTTTTTATATCCTTTACCTGGCTGTTCCATTGCACCATGGGAATGATTCTGCGTGTGTATATCGACAGGATCGCTTCTATAAATCCCAGCGACACCGCACTGATAGCTGTAAAGACTGTTTTTGTTATTTTTTCACTGTTCATGATTAGTTTGGTAATACCATCCTTTTCAAGCGATTTGCGATCTATAATTAGGTTAAAGATACTCTAGCGGTGGAATAACTGTGCATTGATTTGCCTGTTTCACTATTATTTATTTTTAAAAGTTAGAGTCTAAAATTCTGAGGCGCTCAATTTTGCCCCAAGGTTAAGGCAAATGGTCTTTCGACCGTGGATTATACAAATATTACATATTCTCAGGCAGTCAATTGTGTTCGTAGGCTAAGACAAAGCTGATTTCGACGAGTGAGCCGTAGTCTTTCCTACGGCGGAATGAGCGAAATCAGCTTTGGCGACGCATACGGATACAATTCACTGCCTGAGAGTTTATTTGTGGCTGTTTGCGCCCCACATATACTTATGCAGCTGTACGTTCAGCCTTACCGGCAAATTGTCCTTAACGATCAAATCTGCAAGCTCCCCGGGTGAAAATTTATTATATACCGCCGAAAGCAAAACCGTACATTTTGAATCCAGATTGTATTGTGAGATTATTTTTTTTGCCCACAGATAATCCTGTTTTCCGCAAAGAACCATTTTTATTTGATCGTTTTCCGTCAGACAATCAATGTTTGAAAGTTCCATTTTTTCATACATGCCGCTTCCCGGAGATTTTATATCTACTATCCTTATAACCCCGGCAGGAACGTTATTGACGGAAATACTGCCGTTGGTTTCAAGCAGAACCTGTTTGCCTTCCGCAATCAGTTTTTCCATGAGCTGCAGTACATTTTCCTGCAGCAGCGGCTCGCCGCCTGTTATTTCAATCAGCGGCAAATTGAGATTTTTGACAGTTGCCCAAATTTCCGCTATCGTCATTTCCCTGCCGGTTGCATAGGAATACCTGGTGTCACAATAACTGCATCTGAGATTGCATCCGCTCAGCCGTATAAAAATACAGGGGGTCCCCTGCCAGGTGGACTCACCTTGTATACTCTTGAATATTTCGCTTATATATAATGATTTATTTTCCATTGTTTATTACGCATGTTTCGTCAGCAGTACGGAGGCAAAAACGGCAATTCCCATTCCCTCTCCTATTAATCCCATTCCTTCGGCGGTTTTTCCCTTTATGCTGATATTATCTTTTTTAACTCCGGTTATTTCCGCAAGCTTTGAGCGTATCTCGTCATTATAGGCGGAAAGTTTGGGCTGCTCCATTATAACAACAGTGTCAATGTTGGATATTTCGTAACCTGCGTTTTTAGCCAGCAATATTGTTTTTTCAAGTAAACCGGCGCTGTCGGCGTCTTTAAATTGTTCATCGGTGTCAGGAAAGTGTGTTCCTATATCTCTAAGTGCTGCGGCGCCCAGTATGGCGTCAATTACGGCATGGAGCAAAACATCCCCGTCTGAATGGCTTTTAACGCCTTTGGAAAAAGGTATTTTTATGTTTCCAAGGATTATGCCGCTTTTTGAGTCGTCAAAACGATGGCTGTCAAATCCTATGCCGCTGAAGTAGTGGATTTTTTTTTCGTTTTCGAGCAGTTTTAACCGCTTTTCAATAGCGGAGATTCTGTTTTCCATACTTTTAGGACAGGTATCCTTTTTGATAAAGTAAAGCTGCCAGTGCAAATGCTTCCTCAGATTTTTGCCGGATTTCCCTGAATGTGGTTTTTCCGTCAAACAATTTTAAGATAGTTTTTGTTTCTGCCGAAAGCGGAATACAATCCTCATCTTTCATTACTAATATGCCGAATTTTTCTTTTCTTTCCCGGAAATTTTTTACTGCCGGTTTATCAAGAATTTCTTCGCTGATGATGATTTCAACGTTTTTTGCAGTTTCAACAGGACCCTCCATCAGCGGATCGCATTCTATTCTAAATCTTTCCCTTAATGACTTACAACCGCCGAGGCAGTAATATGATGCACTGCAGAGTGAACATTCCTCGGGGATTGTTTCCGCCCATTTGCGCATGGTCTGTTTTTTCCAGATGCTTTTAAGCGGTATTTGCGTTATGTTTCCGAAGTTGATATCCGCAAAGGAGCAACCCTTGACATTGCCGCACTGATCGATGGTGCAGCTCAGAACTCCGGCTCTGCAGAACGTATCTTCCGTATCACAGCACTGCGGTATACAATTATCCATTTTGACGGGCAGCCCCATTTTTTTCATACCGTTTATATAAGATACGGCTTGCTTGAAATCACTTTTATAAAGAGTGATGCTTTGTTTTATCGGTCCGATATATCTTTGGAAAGTATGTCCTGTACTTCCGGCGGACAGCACTGTTTTTACAAGAGATTTTATCTGAAGTTTGTTAAAACTGCCAAGAACCGAACAGGTATTGAATGGTATTCCGTTGTCCCGGCATAAACTTAATGCGTTCATCACCTTTGAAAAGCTTTCCGTTTGGGTGAAAAAGTTATGTGCGTCGCTGTCGCTTCCGTGGATTGAAAATGTCACGTTTGTAAGGTATTTGAGTTCTTTTAAAAAATTTATAACTTCACCGGCGCTTTCGTTCCATAGGCTTCCGGTCATTATCGAATAAGGCAGTTTGACGGAATCCAGATGACGGCAGAGATTTTTTATTTCCGGGTAATTGAGCGGCTCTCCGCCGGTAAGAATTACTTTGGTTATTGATTTAGAGATGCCGCCGGTAAATTCCGCAAGCGAGTCATATGATATTGGTTCCCTGCGCGGACCGCCGCGCTTTATCGGACAAAGGCTGCATTGAGCGGCGCATTCTCCGGGCAGTTCAATGTATATGTATACGGGAAGGCTGAGCCTCTCCGGATTCGATTTGTTTTGGGTTTCATTATTTGTGGTCATCTCGTCTATGTACCCTCATCAAAAAGTGCATTCAGAAAGTCCTGCGCGTTAAAAGAACTCAGGTTTTCGGTTTTTTCTCCGAATCCGATAAACTTTACAGGAACTTTCAGTTCGTCGGTTATGCTTATGACAATGCCGCCTTTGGCAGTTCCGTCAAGTTTTGACAGTACTATACCTGTAAGAGGCGCTATTTGTGAGAATGTTTTTGCCTGAATTAATGCATTTTGTCCTGTAGTTGCGTCAAGTACGATAAGAGTTTCATGCGGGGCACCGGGAATTTCCTTGTCGATTACGCGCCGCATTTTTTTCAGTTCTTCCATGAGGTTTACTTTTGAATGCAGCCGGCCGGCGGTGTCAATAATCAGGTAATCATACTGCCTTGCTTTTGCCGATGATACGGCGTCGAAGCAGACTGCTGCCGGATCGCCGCCTTCCTTTGTTTTGATGATATCCGTTTCCAGCCGGTTGGCCCAAACCTGAAGTTGATCGATTGCCGCTGCCCTGAAAGTATCTGCCGCTGCCAGCAGGACTCTGTTGCCCTCATCTTTCAGTTTTTTTGCCAGCTTGGCAATCGTAGTTGTCTTGCCGGTGCCGTTAACACCGATAACAAGTATAACCGTAGGTCCCTGAGCTGCTTTCGCAAGCTCTGACTGTGACCCTGACATTATTTCGCCAAGATATTTTTTTAGCTCTTCCATCAGCTGCGGCGGTTCCAGTATATGCTGTTTTTTGGCAAGAGCCTTCATCTCATTGATTATTTTGCCGGTAGTCGATATGCCGATATCCGAAGTCAGCATTATATCTTCGAGCTCTTCCCAGAATGATTCGTCGATTTTTTTCCAGAAGGTGAAGAGTTTTGTCATTTTGGAGACAAATGTTGCTCTCGTTTTCGAAAGTCCCTCTTTTAACTGAGACATAAAACTCTGTGTGGATGATTTCAGCTTGTCCATTTTTATTACCTTATTTTATGATTTTCTTTGTGTTATGTCATCAAGCAGCGCCGGCAGTCCTGTTACGATATCCAGAAAGGCATTGACGATGCCGTCTGCAAATTCAGTTCCCTGTCCCTTGAGTATAATCGAGATTGCCTGTTCCGTTGAATAACCTTTTCTGTAGGGCCTGTCGGTCACAAGCGCATCGTATACGTCGGCAATACCTACAATCATGGCACCCAAAGGAATATCTTCTCCCGACAATCCATCGGGGTAACCTCTGCCGTTTAATTTTTCATGATGGTATCTTACAAGCGGAATAATGTCCCAGGGAAAATTTATGTCCTGAAGAATTCTTTGTCCTTCTACCGGGTGCTTTCTCATATAAGCAAACTCTTCATCGGTAAGTGCCGCTTCTTTTCTTATTATATAGTCCGGAATGGCTATTTTTCCGATATCGTGCAGCAAACCGCCGATTTCGATAACTTCTATTTCCGATTCTGAAACCAGCTCTTCGTTGAGGCTTCTTATATAGGTTGCCAGTTCTTTAGCGATTCTGGATACCCTTACGGAATGGTATCTTGTATACGGATCTCTGGCGTCAATAGCATTAGCCAGTGCTTTAACGGTTTCTCTGTAAACACTTCTTATCTGCAGCAGGCTTTCTTCAAGTTCCTGTCCCTGTTTGGCGTGCGATATTCCTATGGAAGCCAACAGCTGAAGTGTTCCGTAAAGTGCCAGTTCGTCTTCTGAGTTAGGTGTCAGTTCCATCGCTTTCTGGAATTCGCCTTCGGCATTTTCGAATTCTTTGTTCATTGAAAATGCCGCGCCAAGGCAGAAGTGACCGTATGCGCTGTTGGGGTTTGAATCTACCGAACGTTTGTATTCGTTGGCGGCTTCGGAAATTTGTCCCGATTTAAACAGGGCCAGACCCAGGTAGTAGTGTGAGTAGGCGTCCTTGGGATTTTCTTCAAGGACTTTTTGGAATTCCTCGATTGCAAGATCCATATTGCCCAGCTGAAATAATGTTCTGCCGGCGGCATTTCTGAACTTGTTGTCCTTTGGCGCTATTGCCAGTCCCTGTCTGTATGTTTTTAATGCGTTTTCAAGTTCGCCTATTGCGAACATAGCCTCTGCCAAAGCATATATTGCATAAGTATTATTAGAGTTGAGGCTCAGGCATTTTCTGAGTTCAATGATTGCCTGCTGGTATTTTTTCTGCTGCGCGTAAATGGCCCCTATATTGTAGTAAATGTCGCTGTCGCCGGGGTCCAGTTCCGAAGCTGTTTGAAAGAACGAGATCGCTTCCTCCATTTTTCCCAGAGATTTTTTTAGTTCTCCGAGTTTGTAAGCGGCTTCTTTTTGTTTAGGATCTGCCTTGAGAGCTTTTTCATACTCTGCCGTAGCGTCTTCCATCCTGTACTGTGCATGGTATATGGTTCCCAGTTCAAGCAGGGCCGGAGCAAAGTCAGTTTTATAGGAAAGCAGTTGTTTAAGCGTTTTTTCCGCCTGATCATAAATTCCCTGACTGGCATATGCTACCGCCAGTTGATAATTGGCTTTCACATACCTTGGTTTAAGCTGCACCGCTTTTTGAAAGCATGTTATTGACTGCTGTATTTTTCCCAGCTTATAGTGGACCATTCCCAGTTGATACGACGTGTTGGGAAACTGAGGTCTCATGGAGGCGTCGTTTGAGAAAAACTGTCCGGCTCTCTGAAAGTCGCCGTTTTCAAAAACAGCTATGCCGATGAGATAGTTGATCATATCGAAATTGGGATTTATGGCGATACACTTTTGGTAATATTGTATGGCTCTGTCAAGGTTGCCCAGAGCATAGTAGACAAAACCAAGCGTGAAAAATTTTGATGCGGAGTCCGTTTCGGACTTTTCGTAAATTTCCCAGGCTCTTATTGTTGCCTGTATATTTGATATTGCCGACATATCCACAAGATCAAAGCAGAAATCGCCGTCTTCATCACTTATATTCTGAAATTCTTTGAGGGCGTAGATATAACCGTTACTTCTGGAGTATATCATTGCCAGAATGTATCTGGCGGTATGGAAGGCAGGGTTCAGAGTCAGAGCTCGTTCCAGACAGAAAATGGAGCGCTGCAATTCATTTTCGTCCAGATAGAGAATTCCCAGTTGAAAAAAAGACTGATGGTCTTTAGGGTTTTCGGCTACGGTACGCTCGAGTCGTCTTATGGTTGGCTCGTTTCTCATCAATGCCTCCGAAGGGCTTACGCAAAATTGTTGATTTTATGACAATATCATCTTCCATGTTACTTTGTTTATGTCGTCGTTGAAGCTGTTTTCATAACCTGTCTTTTAACTTTTTATTCCTTTTCGCTTGGGATATATCCTTTTTGTATTGTTGTTAAATATAGTGTATGCTTGCCATTACATTTTATCCGCGGATGTTTTTGAACGGGAGTGTTGGTGAGTTATAATTTAAAGGTCAGAAGGAGATTTATCTCTGTTGTCTAAAATATTTCTGTCTTAATAATATGATTTGGAATTTGATTTATCTTGATTTAGCGATAAATAATGATTCAATGAGTCATTATTGTTTTTTATTTTAGCAAGTGTTTCTGTATAAATATTGTTGATGCGATTGTATTTCAAGAGGATTTTTATCATGCTGCAGATGGATGAAAAACTTCAGGATGTTCCGCCGGGCGTTTCCTTCAGTGAGCAGAAACGTGCCCGCCGTGCCTGGTTTTGCGGCTTTATTACTGTTGCCGTATTTTTAATCTTTGTTTTAATTTATACTTTTTATATACGTGATCTAACATTATATCAGCTTTCCATTTTGCTGATCTCTCTTTATACAATGGGTACTATGAGCATCAGTCTTGTATTCAGGGAAAAAAACAAGCCGGCACTGAATGACTCTTTTCTTCCTTTTGTATCCATTATTGTACCGGCAAAAAACGAGGAAAAGGTTATCGAGGAGACCGTAAGATCGCTGTTTAAAATAAATTACGAAAAAGGCGGATCGGTGAATTACGAGGTTATCATTGTTGACGATAATTCTTCCGATTCAACGTACGCAATTCTTGAAAAACTTAAAGAGGAGTTTCCTTCTCTTGTCCCGTTAAAAAGAGTTGGCGGCACTAAGGGGAAATCTGCCGTATTAAATTATGCCGTTCCTTTTTCAAAAGGTGAAATAATAGCTATATTTGATGCGGACTCAAGGGTTGAACCTGACTTTCTGTCCAAATCCGTTCCTTATTTCCATAACGACTCTATTGTCGGCGTTCAGGGAAGGGTCAGAATATTGAACGCCAATGATAATCTGCTTACAAAATTTCAGGATGATGAATTTTCTGTTTTCGCCCATATGCTGCAATTGTCGAAATCAATGTACGGGGGCGTTATGCAGCTTGCCGGGAACGGCCAGCTTACGAGAAAGGCCGCGCTTATTGCCGTTGGCGGATGGAATGAAAAATCAGCGACCGACGATCAGGATCTGACCATGCAGTTCCTTCTTAAAGGACAATTTATACAATACGCCCCGAATTCAATTGTATGGCAGGAAGCAATCGTCAGTTCAATACCGTTTTTGCGACAGCGTATACGTTGGGCCGAAGGAATGCTCAGGTGTATTTTTGATTATTTTTATTGCGTTGTTTTTAGCCGCACACTTTCCTTTATTCAGAAAATTGACGGACTGGCCGGGCTCATGCGTATAGTTGCCACTTTGGTCGTATGGATAGGCTACATACAGATACTGACCGTTTACTTTCTTAAGTTAAGCTATGTCTGTTTTGTGCCGCTTGCCGTTTTCAGCAATATAATGCTTGTTCCCGTTTTTGCCTTTGCCATGGGCGGAGGGCTTTTAAAGTTTTCGGATAAACCGTCAATAAAAGATATTTTTCGGGTTCCTTTGTATTGGGTCTACAATGTTTTTTGGCTTTTTGCGGCTCCTGTCGGTTTTGTAAACTGTATAAAAAACCGGGATACCATAGAATGGGATAAAACGGAGCATACCGGCACAAATTGAATGGAAAAATTGAAAACAATGTTTTGAAACACTGATAAATTTAAAAAAATTAACATTTTTTTTACAATTGTTAACAATCTTGATGTTTACGAAAGAGTCAAAATAGGTGATAATATAGATAGAGTATAGCCCAAAAAGGAGGGTTTCGATAATGAACGTAAATGTTCATAACACAATTTCAATGGTTTCTTCGATGGTAGGTGTTCCGCATAGCAGTGGAGGAGCCAAACAAATAGCTAAAGATCAGGCTCAGTCGGAAAAATCGTCTTTAGATCGTGACGCTTCTGTTGATGGAGAGGGTGAGGAAGGCGTTTCCGAAGGCGAGGAATCGTCTTATCATAAGCCTAAAGCTCAGGCCGGTCAGGCAAACAGCGCTCAGTCAAAACAACAGGCTGCGGCGGCAAGCAGGCGCAGAATTTCCGAAGAAACTCTTGTAAAGAATGAATCGGAAGATTCTAAGACGGAGGAAACCGGAAAAACCGCTCAGGCAGGTCAGGCAGGAAAATCTTCTTCTACGGCTGCTCAAAAAGGCACCGGATTTCTTGATACTTCCAGGTTGATCCAGCAAAAATTTACGGAAACAAAAGAAGCTCAGCAGGATTCTGCTAAGCAGAGACCGGATGTACAGAGAAAGCAGTTTGCCGAAAACCTGAAAAAGTGGGTTCAGCTTGAATATAATCAATATTCAAAGGGTACGGATCCTCTTTACACAAGACGTAATTTAAGAGAAATACTGAATGCGCTTGGTGATCAGAACACCAAAACTCAAAAAACGTCTTCAAAGGAAGATTCCACCGGTAAGAGTCAGGTAGGATTCAGTAAGTTTAATAAGTATAATATCACACAGGCGTCTAATGCGCTGAGAATATTTGAGGAAATACCTTCACCGGAAGATAACCTCAGTTATGATCTCGTGGCCTAGAATCTGTAGAGCTGAAATTTTTGTGGGCACGGTTATCCGTGCCCATTTTTTATATGGAGTGTAGCCGGTATGAAATTAGTAAATGGTGCGTTATTCGAGTCGGGTAATCTTATTTTGATTGATGGCCATGGTCTGGCTTACCGGGCTTTTTATGCTATGCCTGAGCTTGAAAATTCCAAGCGCGATAAAATAGGAGCAGTTTATGGTTTCCTCAATATGCTGGTGCGTATTTTTGAGGAATTTTCCCCCGCCTTTGCCGCTGTTTCGTTTGACAAGGAGCTGCCGGCGGAAAGATTGTCGATTTATAAGGATTACAAGGCTAAGCGGCAGAAAATGCCGGAATCGCTGGCCGGACAGTTTCAATATATAGAAGAGCTTCTTTCCATTCTCGGTATACCGGTTGTCGTAACAAAAGATCACGAAGCTGATGATTGTATCGGAGCCGTTGCCGAAGACGCGCAGAAAAAGGGGCTTGACGTTCTGATCGTCAGTGGTGACAAGGATTTCCTGCAGCTTGTTTCCCCCGGTATAAAAGTAGTTTTCCCGCAAAAAGGTTTTGCCAGGTTCACTGTTTATGATGAAAAAGCAGTTCATGATGAATTTGGATTTGAACCTGTTTTTATTTCCGATTATAAAGCCCTTGCCGGAGATTCTTCCGACAATATACCCGGGGCGGCCGGTATTGGCGCCGTCACGGCTAAAAAGCTTGTTTCCGCTTATGGAAACATCGAAAATATACTTGCCAATGTTGGTGAGCTTCCCGCCAAAACCAGGAAACTCGTTGAAGATTCCAGAGATTCTATTTTACTAAGTAAGAAACTTGCGAAAATAAAGACTGCTCTGCCGCTTTATTTTGAAGAATCTTCCATGAAAGTCAAGGAAATTGATAATGATCGGCTTTTTGCTTTTCTAAGAAAGATGGAATTCAGATCCTTTTTGAAAAAATATTTCCCCGGCAGGAGCGACGGTTCCGAAGAAGCGCCGGTCAATAAGGCGTCTGCCGATTCTTTTTGCTGCCACGTTAACAGCGATGATTTGTGTGTTCATTACAGTGATTTTTCCCCGGCGTCTTTTTCTCTTTATGCCAGCGACGGATACTCACTTAACCTTTCGTCCGACAGGCAGCGTAATGCCGGGATTTTATCGGACTTTTGTGAACATATAAAAAAATACCGGCTGTGCGGGTTTGATCTGAAAGTACTATTCCGGAAATTGATTGCGCATGGAATCGCTCTTCCTGAGAATTTTTTTGATATTGCCCTTGCTTCGTATATGCTGGAACCATCCGATTTGTCGCAGGATTTTTTGAGGGTTTATGAGCGTGTTACCGGCAATTTTATTGATTCTGAAAACCTTTCTTCCGAAAAAAAGGCTGCCATGACCGCGCAGTGTGTACCTTTGCTGGAAAAATCGCTGCAAAAAAACGGTATGCAGGATGTTTTTTGCAGTCAGGAACAGCCTTTGCTTCCTGTGCTTGCCAGAATGGAGCATTATGGTATTTACTGCGATCGTCAGGAACTTTTTACGTTGTCGGAATCGTTTAATCAAAAACTTGATACGCTGGAGGAACAGATTTATACAATTGCCGGGGAAAAGTTTAATATAAATTCTCCTAAACAGCTGGGATACATACTGTTTGAAAAACTTCAGCTTCCCGGCGGTAAAAAACCGTCCACAAATCACGAGACGCTATTGTCGCTGATGCCTTATTCCCCGCTTATACCGCTATTGCTGGATTACAAGGAGCTGAAGAAACTTCTGTCGACTTATGCGGAAAAACTGCCTGAGCTGATAAACCCGGAAACGGGACGTATTCACACTACGTTTACTTCAAGAAAAACGGCAACCGGCAGATTGGCTTCGAGCGAGCCTAATTTGCAGAATATACCGACGCGAACAGCCTGGGGAAAACAAATAAGAGCGGCTTTCAAACCGAAAGAGGCCGGGAAAATTTTCCTGAGTGCGGACTATTCGCAGATCGAGCTGAGGCTTATGGCCCACTTTGCCGATGACGAAAAAATGATCAAGTCTTTTGAGCAGGGGGTTGATATACATTCAATAACAGCAGCGGAAATATTCGGCGCCGAGCTTTCAGCCGTGACGGAGAATATGAGGCGCAAGGCAAAGGAAATTAATTTCGGCATTCTTTACGGAATGTCCGCACATGGCCTGTCACAGAGAATATCTGTAGATATGAAAGAGGCAAAAAGCTATATAGAGCGTTATTTTAACCGCTTTCCATCGGTAGAGTCATTTATAAACCGGGTTATAGCCGAAGCTTATGACAACGGATTTGTCACTACTATAATGGGACGCAAACGATGGGTTCCCGATTTGAAAAGCAGGAATGTTAACCTGCAGAAAGCCGCGCAGCGGGTAGCGGTGAATACGGTTATTCAAGGCTCCGCAGCCGATATAATAAAACTTGCGATGATCCGGACCGATGACTTTATGACACGGGAAGGACTTGAAGCGAAAATGTTGCTGCAAATACATGATGAATTGTTGTTTGAACTGCCCGAGCATGAGCTTGCCGATTTGGTCATGCTTGTCAGAAAATCTATGGAAAAAATAATGGATTTAAGGGTTCCTTTAAATATTAACATTGAAAAAGGTAAAAACTGGTCTGAAATGGAATTAATAGAGGATTAACGTCACATCGGCGGTTTTTGTTTTTGTGGCCGCTGTTTGCCGTAAATATTGCTGGTGTCCTTAATTGGACTTCGATTGAAAGGAGCATTACTAATGGATAGCACTCATCAGACTAACGCAGATAATCTTGCAAACCAACTGGAGACGACTTCTATGGCCGATATGGAGTCATATGAAAGTTCTTTTAAGTCAATAAAAGTTGGCGATTATATACAGGGGAAAATCGGCAAGATTGATAACGAAGGCATATTGGTTGATCTGGGGGGAAAGACCGATGGATTTATTCCTGCGAATGAGATTTCGGACAATTACTCCGCATCATCCGCTTCTAATTTAAAAGTTGGTGATACAGTGGATGTTGTTGTTATCCATAAAAAAGGCGGGGAAGGTGAAGTTCTTCTTTCCAAGAAGCGCGCAGACCGTGAACTTGGATGGAAACGAGTTGTAGACGCTTATGAAAAAGGCGAAATTATAACAGCGACATGCACTGAAGCCGTTAAGGGCGGGATCATTGTCGATATCGGCGTCAGAGGATTCGTTCCGGCTTCCCACGCGGATATCAGACCGGTAAGAGAGCTTACCGATCTTATGGGCGAGGAAATGCGCCTTAAAATAGTTGAGCTTGACCCTGTAAAGAGGAAAGTAGTTCTTTCCAGAAGGATTGTTTTGGAAGCTGAAAGGGAGCATTCCCGTGAAGCCGTGTTCTCATCAATACGCGAAGGCGAAATCCGCCATGGCAGAGTCGAAAGAATTGCTACTTTCGGGGCTTTTGTCAACCTTGGCGGCATTGACGGACTCATTCATATTTCCGAACTCTCCTGGAAGAGAGTCAACACCCCTGCCGATGTCGTTTCCGTTGGCGATATGGTCGACGTACTTGTCCTTAAGGTTGAGCCGGAGAAAAATAAAATATCCCTTAGCCTCAGACAGGCAAAGCCGGATCCATGGATTGTTGCCGAAGAGAAATTCCCTGTCGGATCAAAATCCGAAGGCGTAGTGACCAAGCTTGCGAAAAACTATGCGTTTATAGAGCTTATGGACGGTATTGAAGGCCTTATTCCTATATCGGAAATATCTGAAGAGAGAATAGCTTCTCCGGCGGATAAACTTGCACTTGGACAGACGGTAACCGTAAGGGTGCTTGAGGTCAAGGGTAACGACAGAAGAATGCTTCTCTCAATGAAGGAACCTCAGGCACAGGCAGCTGCCAGGCCTCAGATAAAGAATGAGTTTGAAGGTTATGTTGATGAAAAACCATCAGCTTTTACGATTGGTGATATGATCAGAAGTAAAGAAGGCAAGACGATTCAGGATGTTGTTGCCGGGACACAGGAAGCTGCTGTTAAACCTGCGGCTGCAGTTACAGCTGAACCTGCTCAGGAAAAGAGCTAATACTTATTCCTATTTTTCTGATTTAATGATAAGGGGCATGAATTTTTCTTGTCCCCTTTTTTATACCTGATACTGAAAAAATGTGGTAATCGTTTATGGTTATAGGCATTTTAGGAGGCGTTGCTTCCGGAAAAAGTTTTGTTTTGTCGGTTTTTGCAAAACTCGGCGTTCCTGTTTTATCAGCGGACAGCGTCTATCATGAACTTATTTTACCGCAAAGACCTTTATGGAAGCGCGTTGTAGGCGAGTGGGGCGTGAAGATTCTCGGTGAAGACGGTCAAATAGACCGGAAAGAGCTGGGCAGGATTGTTTTTTCTTCAAAAAAAGAGCTTGAGAAACTTAACTCAATCACTCACCCCGCTATCGTGGATGCTCTGAAGAAGAAATTAAATGAGCTTTCGGCTGCAGTAGTTGCCGTGGAAGCGCCTGTTTTAATAGAATCCGGCCGCGGCGGGTTTGCCGATCAGATTTTGGTTGTGGATTTGCCATGTGAGCTTCAACTCGGGCGTCTTATGGCAAGAGGCGGTCTGACAAGGCAGCAGGCCCTGTCACGTATCAGCTCGCAGGTAACGAGGGAAGAAAGGCTGCGTCTTGCAGATAAAATAATTGACAACAGCCGTACATTTGAGGAAACGGAAGCTCAGATAGCAGATTATTTAAAGGAGATTAACAATAGGCTATGAAACTCGAAGATGACCGCTATTGTTTTGCCTGCGGCAAAGAGAACCCCATTGGCTTAAAACTGGTTTTTGAGCAGCAGGACGGTGTGTTTTTTACCAGATTTATTCCCGGAAAAATGCATCAGGGCTATAAGGATTTTTTACATGGGGGTATTGCTTCAACTGTTCTTGACGAAGTAATGGCCCGTTTGCTGATAGATATACACGGCTTAATGGTTGTTACTGCGAAAATGGAGGTAAGATTCAGGAAACCGGTGCCAATCGAAAGCGAAGTTACAGTGTCGGCAAAATATACCGGCAGTGAAGGGAATTTTCATATGGCCAATGGCGAGATAAGAACCGCTAAAGGTCTTTTGCTTGTATCGGCGACCGGTATGTTTGCGGAAATTTCCCGGAAAGAGGATTGAGCATGGCTGAAGGAAAGGTTATTGCCTTAAATAAAAAAGCCTGGCACGAATATTTTCTTGAAGATAAATTCGAGGCCGGAATTTCGCTTACCGGTACAGAGGTGAAGTCGTTGAGACGCGGCAAGGTAAACCTTTCCGATTCCTATGTGGCGATAAAGAATAATGAAGCCTGGCTGCTTCAGGCCCATATATCCAAATATGAGGAAGGTAATATTTTTAACCATGAGCCCAGACGTCAAAGAAGGCTGCTGCTCCACAGATATGAGATCGAAAAGCTTTCTTCAAAAACGGCGGAGAAAGGTTATTCGCTTATTCCCGTGAAACTGTATTTTTCCAAAGGACGGGTTAAAGTGGAATTTGCCCTTGCAAAAGGCAAAAAACTGTATGATAAACGTGATTCTATTTCCGAAAAACAGGCTAAAAGGGATATTGACAGGGGGATGAAGGAGCATAACAGGGCTTAGGTGACGTGAATGTTTAATTTGACAGATGTATACAAATATTCATAATTTCTACTTGATTTCCTGAAAAAACACTTTGCCAAAGCTTAACGTCGTAAAAATCCCGACGATTATTTTTTTGCATAAAACCCGCCTAAATCTTTTTTAATAGATTTGGGCGGGTTTTATATTTTACTTCATAAATACGTCAAACTTGCTTTAAAGTAATAAAATAAACAGAATTTGTATCTGATTAACTGCTGCGCATATAAATAACTTTTAAAGTTGTTTTTTGGGGGTGAAAATTCTGCTGAAAATCATTATGATCAAGAAGAACAGCAACAGGGGCAGGAATATAAATCCTGAATAATATATAGCTAAATTCAAAACCAAGGTAAGCAAGAGAGAGCTTACAATTGACAAATGGTAAAAAACTGCGAATAATAAAAAAGCCGATAAAAAGCATAATATAAATACCAAACGGGGCTAAAAAATTTATTAAGACGCCAAGTATTATTGCTACAGCCCAGTTATTGGCCGAGTTATTTTTTTCAAAACCATATACACTGTAATAAATCACTATCGCAAGAAATAATGCTTTCGCAATAAAAAGAAGTATCAGTGAAGGAAAAAGAGTTTCCCCTTCAATCAAAGGAGATGATATCATCATATTTTCCATATAATCCGACTGTATGAAATAACCTCCTGAATGTTTTTTTCAATCCCGGAATCAGAAAAATAAATCAGAGCTCAAAGATATCTTAATCTAAAAGTCTCTCTGATTACCCATACATAGTAAAAGTTGGAGCCGTTTGTAAGCAAACCGTCATATGTTCCACCGTCCGGCAAACCGCAAACCTTTTTGAGAGATCAGTTACAGCGCATCTTATTGTCGTATATGTCTCTCAAAAAGAGGCAGCTATTATATAGTTAAGCCACTTTAAAACCATCTGACGCAGTATCATTATTTATGATGAGCTTAGCTATGCCAAAAATCAGGCGGCTTGGCACCACGGATAAGTCATCTGCAAGGGAAAGCACATAAGAAGAGTGTCGGCGTCTGAAATCTCTCGGCAGGTGTAAGCTATTTCACTGAAAACATTGTCTTGTGTCTAGCAGAGCGCGTAGCTTGGAGGGGTTTCCATTAGGAGAGGATCGAGGCCGGGGGGCGGAGGAGCCCCTTGATAGCCTCCGTTTAGGAGAAAATTAAATAACCGCTTTAAAATATTTTTAACTAAATTTTGTTTAGACTTTACTAAAGTGGCGTGACTATAAATAGCCAACAGCTCCATTTTAGCGACTTGCTTAAAATCAGACAACACCATTATTTTTCAGCAAATGGCCGGTTTCCCTCAGTCTTTTCTGCTACAAACGCCGCACCGTCAGCGGTTTTTTCTGCTACAAATGCCGCGCCGTCGGCAGTCTTTTCCGCAAAAGCTAATGCGGCTTCCGCAGCCTTTTCGGCAAAAGTTTTGTCAGCTTGATTATTTTTTTTAACGTCATCAAGCCGTCTCTGTGAAGAAATTTTTGATTTAGATTTAAAACCTCTGTTTGTACTCATAAAAAATTCCCCCTTTTTAAATTAATTTAAAATTAACCGAGCCTATATATTATACACTGTATTTTTTAATTAGAATAGACTGAATATGAAAAAAAATAATAAAATTAAAATATATATAAATATATATGAAATTAAAAATTATAATATTGTAAAAAATAAACAATTTTAGTCTTTTTCTGAAACGGTGAAAAATGTATGGGTAAAGCTCCTGATGATTTTTTGAAAAAAATATTTCCAGGCTTTTTATATGTGTTTGGTGGCGCTTACGTAAATTGTCCTAAATCAATTTAATTATTTATGTCATAAAGTTTACAAAAAATTAATACAAACATTTCTTTTTTAGCTTTAATTAAAGCTTTTGTTTTGCTATATTTTAAATATAACGTCATTAATCATTATAAGTTATCTAGCAAATTAGGAGGCATTGTGGTCAGATTTTTTTCAGTAATATTTGCATTATGTATTTTTTCAGTGTTTGTATTGTCAGGTTGTTCCTCTTCCGGTTGTGACAAGTTTTTTGCCGGCGATTCTCAGGTCCGGGAGCCTCAGCTTCCGACGGATTCTATCCGGCAGATTGTCACGGTTGACGTAAAGTATCTTGACGGCGTGCCGATTGCCGATGTGGCAATCGAATCTGACAACCCTCTCGTCCGTATCGTCAATGCCAGAACCGATGCCAACGGTCATTATGTTTTCGATATAAATGCTCCCGACGGTACGGTGTTTACCCTCAGTTTCGGCAAACAGGGACATATCATTTCATCTTCATCGGCGTCTGTTACTGTCGGCCATGGAGGGCTGCATGAAGGAAATACCATTACTTATCCTGTTCTGGCTTATGGCTATATACCTCTTGACGCTGACGGCGTTGAAGGTCGGACGAGTGACTTTTTTGCCGAGAATATCGGTATTTACAATGCTCCTATGGATATGGTTCTGTCCCCTGACGGCAAAAAGATGTATGTAGCCGACAGTTTTAATCACCGCATCAGGGTTGTGGATATGGATACGGGTTTTATTTCCACTCTTGCCGGATGCGCTATTTCAGGTTATATGGAAGGCACCGGGGGGGCGGCCAGATTTTGGGAGCCGATGGGACTGGCAATTACCAAGGACGGTAAAACTTTGTATGTTGCCGATCAGATGAACGAGTGCGTCCGTAAAATAAACACGGTGACCGCTCAGGTTTCGCTCGTTGCCGGTATTCCCGGTTCGGCCGGCAATGTTAACAACAGTAATTTTTTGTCAAAATTCAGTAATCCCGGTATGATTGCACTTAGTACCGATGAGTCCACGCTTTATGTTGCCGATTCTCAAAACAAGATTATCAAAAAAATCGATCTCGTCGGCAATAACGGGGTCGCCAGTCTGGGTTCGGCATTTGCATATTCAATATACGGCGTATGCCTGGCAAACGACGGAACCAGGGATATTCTGTATATTGCCGCAACGTTTGAACATAAAGTTTATTCCATGGATACAACTACGGGAGCGAGAACGTTTATTGCCGGTTCCTCGACAAACATGTCTAATGGCGACTGGGTGGATGGTATAGGTACTGTTGCCAAGTTTAACATCCCGGTGGGGATTGCGGTGTCTCAGAACCGTAATTATCTGTATGTTTCCGATAACGCCACCAGCACGATCCGCAAAATAGATCTGTCAAATAACAATACCGTATCTACGCTTTCCGCTTCGACGTCCGGTTATTCGGAAGGTGCTTCACCGGAGTTCCTGTCCCCGGCGGGCCTGAATCTTTTTAGTAATGATGCCAGACTGCTTATTGCCGATACATCCAACAACCGCATCAGGGTAATGGATGTTGTCAGCGGAGCGGCGCAGAAATTGTCCGGCGGCGGACGTGCCGGTTTTGTAGACGGTCCGGCCGGAGATTCCACGCTTGCTTTTAACGGCAATGTCTACAGTGTTGCTTTAACGGCCGATTCCAAGACGATGTATGTTTCCGATATTAAAAGCATATGGAAAGTCGATGTGGCTACCAGGGATGCCGTTGAGATTGCCGGCAGCTGTTATCTGGGCACGGCGTATATGTATAATATTGCCTATAATTTTGACAAGAGACCGACTTCGCATAAGATTGTGCTTTCGCATGATGAAAAAACAATATACATTGCCGATTCGACAAGCAATATGATCAGATCTATCGATATTGCCTCCGGTAACTCAACTGTGGTTGCGGGTAACACTACAGCATCGTTCGCCGATGCTTTGACGGGAGCTGATGCAAGGTTCAATGAACCCGACGGTCTTGCCCTTTCACCGGCAGGTGATGTTCTTTATGTATCCGACGGTTGGAACCACCGGATCCGCAAAGTCGTTATTGCTACCGGTGCAACAACGACGGTGGCCGGTTCTGTAGCCGGATGGTTGGACGCAGCCGGTACATCGGCAAAATTCAATCTTCCGACCGATGTCGCTATTTCTCCTGCCGGCGACCGGCTTTATGTAGCCGATTCCTATAACCACAGGGTAAGAATGATTGATTTGGCAAATGGCAATAATGTGACTACTGTCGCCGGTAATGCTTCTGTCGGCAGGCAGGATGGAGTCGGAACGGCGGCTGTTTTTGACGAACCAAGAGGTCTGGCCATAACTTCCGACGGATCATTGCTTTTTGTAACCGACTGCCGTGGCGCTAATATCAGAAGGATTAACCTCGCTACTCTTGCCGTAACGACATATGCCGGTGGAGTTGCCACTGGTTTTGCCGACGGAACTGGCGAAGAAGTGCTGTTCTATAATCCCGACGGTATTGCCGTATCCCGTGATTCTTCACAGCTTTTTATTGCCGATAACTGGAATTCGATGATTCGGCGTGTTGTCGCTTCCTATTTCGGAACTTATTGATCCGTTTGTTCCGTTTTTTAAAGCCCTGCAGTAGCTTTGCCGCAGGGCTTTTTTTATGCAATTTTTAGAGGAGCATTTTTCTGAACAGCTGTGACCGTATACCCATGTTCATAAAGCCACAGCTCTTTTAATTAAAGGCCTGACGGCGATGTCTGTCGGGTTTTTTAATTTTTGTTTGAATCCCATGAAATATAAAATGTTGTATAAATGTTACAAAATATTAATATAAATATCTATATTTCCGCTTTAAATTAATTTTTTTATCTGCTATATTTTACATTACTCAAGCATACTTTTCTTTTATAGTTGTTTAGATGTTGTGTTTAAAGTTTTTTTTATGCCTGTAATATTTCTGGAGGTGAGTCCGTATGAATATCGCTGTTTAGCCTTAATTTACCGCGTTATGTAAAAAATAAGGGGGAGTTTTATGTTAAAATATTTATTGTCTGTTTTTATTTTGCTGCCGCTTGTTCTCAGCGGGTGTTCTTCTTCGAATTGCGCTCAGTCGTTTGGTCCCGGCTCTCCGTCTGGAGTGCCTGGCCCTTTTATACGCCAAATAGTCACGGTTGACGTAAGATATCTGGATGGCGTTCCGATTGCCGATGTGGCGATCAGCTCGGATAACCCCGCTGTCCGCATAGGGAATGCCGGAACCGACATGAACGGCTACTATACTTTTGAGCTCAATGTTCCTGACGGTACGGTATTTTCCCTTAACTTCAGCAAGCCCGGTCACGTAATATCATCCGACGATATTGTCACGGTAGGTACGGACGGTATACATGAGGGGAATACGATCATTTATCCGGTTTTCGCTTTAGGATATATTCCTCTGGACGATGATAGTACGGAAGGCCGGTCAACCGATTTTTTTGCCGAGAATATCGGTATTTATAACGCTCCTATGGATACGGCTCTTTCTCCCGACGGTAAAAAACTGTACGTTTCCGATAGCTTTAACCACCGGATCAGGGTTGTTGATATGGAAAGCGGCTTTCTTTCAACGCTGGCCGGAAGCGCTATTTCCGGCTATCAGGAAGGTTTCGGCGCCGAAGCCCGCTTCTGGGAACCGATGGGTCTGGCTTTGACTTCCGACGGCAAAACTCTTTATGTTTCCGATCAGATGAACAACTGTATCCGTAAAATCGACACCTCAACGGCAGAGGTCTCGCTTGTTGCCGGAACTCCCGGTTCCAGCGGCAATCAGATTGGGCCTAACCTTTCGGCAAAGTTCAATAATACCGGAATGATTGCCCTTAGTACCGATGAATCGTTTCTCTATGTCGCCGATTCTCAGAACAGGATTATCAGAAAAATTGATCTTGTCGGCGGCGGAGGAGTATCGAATGTGGGGGGCGCTTTTCCTGGGGAGGTATACGGCGTTTGTGTCGCCAATGACGGCGCGAAAGATATTCTCTATATTGCGGCGACGTTTGATTATAAAATTTATTCCATGGATACTCAGACCGGTATTAGAACGTTTATTGCCGGTTCTTCTGACGGATGGCTGGACGGAGCAGGTGCGGCGGCAAAATTCAGTATTCCCGTCGGCATTGCTGTTTCCACGGATCGCAATTATATTTATGTTTCCGACAATTCCACCAGTACTATACGCAAGATCGATTTGGCTAACGGCAATATGGTTTCCACGCTTTCATCCTCGACGCCCGGTTATTCGGAAGGACCTTTGCCGGAATTTCTTTCTCCTGCCGGTCTGAAACTTTTTAATAATGATGCCGAAATGTTTATTGCCGATACCTCCAACAACCGCGTCAGGATCATGGATATGGCAACCGGAGTGTCGCGAAAGCATTCAGGAGGCGGTAGGGCCGGTTTTGTGGACGGACCTCCGGGAGAATCTTCGCTGTCTTTTAACGGCAATATATACAGCGTTATTTTGACTGACGATTCAAGAACCATGTATGTTTCAGATATCAAAAGTGTATGGAAAATAGATGTTGATACAAGAGATGCTGTCGAAATTGCCGGTAGTTGTTATGTTGGCACGGCGTATATGTATAACCTTTCCTACGGGTATTCCAACAGAGCCACTTCACATAAAATAGTTCTATCGCTTGATGAAAAGACCATCTATATAGCCGACTCGACAAGCAATATGATCCGCTCAATTGATATCAGCTCCGGTGCGTCAACCGTTATTGCCGGAAATACTACAGCCGGCTATAAAGATGATACTGCTGCCGGTTCTGCCGTTCGGTTTAACCAGCCTAACGGTCTTGCCCTATCTAAAGACGGTAATTTTCTTTATGTGTCGGATGGCAAGAATCATAGGATTCGCAAAGTAAATATCGCAACCGGCGCGACGACGACTATAGCCGGTTCTTCACCCTCATTTGCCGATTCTGTGGGTATTTTGGCAAAATTTAACCTTCCCACCGATGTTGTTCTTTCGCCTGATGGCAGCCGTCTTTATGTGGCCGATTCTTATAATCACCGGGTGCGGATGATTGATTTATCGGATAATAACGTTACTACTATAGCCGGCAATGCCTCTGCCGGACGTCAGGATGGAATCGGAACAGCCGCTGTTTTTGATGAGCCGAGGGGACTGGCGTTAACGTCTGACGGTAATTTGCTTTTTGTGACCGACTGCCGCGGAGCCAATATCAGGAGGATCAAGCTTGCAACTATGGCGGTAGCAACTTATGCCGGTGGGGCGGCCAGCGGTTTTGCCGATGGAACAGGGGAAGAAGCGCTTTTTTATAATCTTGATGGCCTTACTGTTTCAAGGGACTCTTCTCAGTTATTTATCGCCGATAACTGGAATTCGATGATCCGCCGTGTGGTGGCCTCTTATTTCGGAACTTACTGAGATGATAAATTTTTTAAAACCTGCCGGATTTTCCGGCAGGTTTCTTATTGGGACAAGGTGTTACGGATTTTTAATATAATTTTAACTTAATTTAGTCATTTGTTTTAACTTTTTTTGTTAATAAAGCTTTTATAACGTATCAAGGAGGTCTTGTGGCCAGATTTTATTTAACGGCGTTTTTGATGATTATTCTTTCTGTATTTTTATTGCCGGGATGTTCTTCTACGAACTGTTCCACCTCATTTGGCGCTGCAGCCGGTGAAGTCGTACATCCTGTTTCGCGGGTTTCGGTCGATGTTATTTACTCTGACCATGTTCCCATAACCGGGGTGGAGATTTTCTGCGACAATCCGCTGGTCCATATTTTTAATGCGGTGACGGATGACGCCGGGAATTATGTTTTCGGTATTCAGGCTCCGAACGGCTCTTCTTTTACATTGACGTTCCATAAGGACGGCCATATCATCCATTCCGTATCGTTTACCATTGGCGAGGGCGGCATTGTCATGGAGGACGGTTCAATCCTTTATCCATTGGTTGCGGTAGGCTATATTCCTTTCGGAGCCGATGGAGCGGAAGGAAGGGTCAGCGATTTTATTGAGGAAAATGTAGCCCTTTTTAATGCCCCTGTCGATGCAGTTGTCTCTCCTGACGGTAAAAAAGTTTATATATCGGAAGAAATTAACAACCGCATCAGGGTTTTTGATGTTGCATCGGAACAGCTCAGTACACTTGCCGGTTCGGCTATATCCGGATATAGGAATGGTATTGGAGCTGATGCCAGATTTAATCAACCGGCCGGCATGGCAATAACGTCGAATGGAAAATATTTATATGTTTGCGAGTCGGAAAACCACTGTATACGCAAGATTGACACTCAAACGGCCGAGGTATCACTGTTCACCGGCACTCCTGAAGTCTCCGGCAATGCCCCCGGCGGGCCAAATGTTGCTAGATTTTACATTCCTTTTGAAATTGCTTTCAGCCATGATGAGTCGCTGTTGTATGTTGCCGATGCCTGGAATAAAAGTGTCAGAAAAATTGATGTTGCCACAGGTAATGTTACTACATTGGGTACTGCTTTCACCAATAATATTTATGGAGTTACGGTGGCTTATGATCCGGATACATCAGTGGAAACTGTTTATGTATCGGCGACTTTCCAGTACCGGATATATTCGATGAATGTGTCCACCGGTGCCAAAACACTTATAGCCGGCTCTTCCGCCGGTTTTGCCGATGGTCCGGGTGCTTCCGCTAAGTTTGGCTTGCCGACGGGAATTGTGGCTTCTCATGATGCAAAGTTTTTGTATCTTTGCGACTATCTGAACAGTAAAATCCGTAAAATAGATCTTGACGACAACAGTGTTTCAACTTTATCCGGTGCCGGTGAAGGTTACGCCAACGGGCCGGGTTCCCAGGCCAAATTTCTCTATCCTTACTCCCTTGGCATTTCCAATGACGATAAGACTCTTTATGTGCCGGATTATCAGAATCAGAGACTGAGAACGGTCGACACTGCAAGCGGGTATACCGGTAAAATATCCGGCGGCGGCCGTGCAGGGTTTCATGACGGACCTGACGGTGAGTCTTTAATATCTTTTTACGGCAATGTTTTTGATGTTCTGCTATCAGACGATAAAAATATTTTATACGCTTCCGATTTCCGTTATATATGGAAAATAAACCTGGAAACAAGAGAAGTTTCCACTGTTGCTTCCAGCTGTTATATCGGTTCTGCGCTGGCATATAACACTTCCTATGGCTCGGAAAACCATGCCGTTGCCCATAAGATGGTTTTTTCCCATGATCGTAAAATCATATATATAGCCGACAGTTCCAGCAATATGATCCGCTCTGTTGAGCTTGCCACCGGCAATTCAACAATCATTGCCGGGAATACCGTTGCCGGTTTTAACGATGCCGTTTCCGGTGCCGATGTTAGATTCAGCCAACCGAACGGCCTTGTTCTTTCCCCTTCGGGTAACGAACTTTTTGTGACCGACGGTAAAAATAGCCGTGTAAGGAAAGTGGTTGTCTCTTCCGGTGAAACGGTAACCGTTGCCGGTTCCTCCGCCGGATTTGCCGAAGGTACAGGTACTGCAGCCAGGTTTAATCTGCCGTCGGATATTGTTATTTCGCCGGACGGTAAGTTTTTCTATGTTGCCGATTCCTACAATCACCGGATCCGAAAAATTGATACCGTAACGTATGAAGTTACTACATTTGCCGGTTCCGACTCTGTCGGGCGTCAGGACGGTGTCGGCCTTGCGGCCGTTTTTGATGAACCGCGCGGACTGGCGATGTCTGCAGACGGCTCTGTGCTGCTGGTATGTGATTACAGAGGTTCGAATATACGTCAAATAAGGATGTCCGACATTTCGGTTACAAGTCTGGCCGGCGGTATCCATTACGGCTTTGCCGATGGTAGCGGGGCGCAGGCGATACTGTCTTCTCCTGATGGAATTTCGATTTCCGATGATCTGTCGATCGTCTATTTCGCTGATTCCCTGAATGCCATGGTCCGCAGGATTGTGTCTTCCTATGTGACCACTTACTAATCCAGATTGCTTTAATAAATTATGCCGGTTTTCTTCTGAAGGCCGGTATTTTTATTGCAGGAAAAGATATTTTTTTAGGAAACTGCTAGTTATGTACACTTTGGTTTGAAAGGGGTATAAGTATGGATCTTATCATAAAAAACGGTACGATAGCTACTTCCGCGGATGTTTTTATCGGGGATTTGGGCATTAAGGACGGTAAAATTGCCGCCATATCCGAACCAGGGGTTCTTTCAGGAAAAACGGAAATAGAAGCCAAAGGCATGATTGTTATGCCGGGTGCAATTGACGCACATACGCATTTTGAACTCCCGATAATGGATTCGTCTACAGCTGATGATTTTGAGAGCGGCAGTAAGGCATGTGCCGCCGGCGGTGTAACGACGTTTATTGATTTTGTGACTCAGACAAAGGGGCATTCATTATTTGAGGATCTGGAGGCCAGACAATCCCAGGCCTCGGGAAAGGTCTATATAGACTATTCGCTGCATATGGGGATTACTGATTTTACGGAACGTTCTTTCAACGAAATAAAGCCTGTAATTGATTACGGAATACCTTCTTTTAAAATTTTTATGGCCTATTCAAAAGAGGGTTGGATGGCCGGTGACGGGGATCTTATAAAAGTTCTTGAAAAAACCAAGGCCCATGGCGGACTGATGGGCATTCATGGTGAAAACCAGTCAATAATTGACAGCGTTACCGAGCAATTTGTCAAAGAGGGAAAGCTTACTGCAAATTGGCATGGACTTTCGAGACCTCACCACAGTGAGATTGAGGCTTTGAAAAGAGCTATTTATTTTACGGATCTGACCCGCAGCAAGCTCTATATATTCCATCTTACAACAGGTGAGGGTGCAAGGCTTGTCGCAGAAGCCCAGGCTAAAGGTATTTCTGTCATAGCAGAAACCTGTCCTCATTACCTTGTGCTGGATGAGAGTATGTATTACAAGGATGAGGGTTGGCTTTATCCGTCATGCCCTCCTCTAAGGAACCGTTTCGATGCCGAGGTTTTATGGCGTGCGCTGGAAATGGGGGCTTTGAAGGTGGTTGCCACGGATCACTGCTCATTTACCAGGGCTCAAAAAGAAAAGCACAAGGATAATTTTACACTTATTCCCAGAGGACTTCCCGGATGTGAAACCCTGCTTCCTATTTTGTATTCCGAGGGCGTTAAAAAGTGCCGGATATCTCTTTCCCGTATGGTTGATATACTGTCAACGTCTCCTGCGCGCATATTCGGACTTTATCCT
Organism: Candidatus Xenobia bacterium; assembly: GCA_031551355.1. Classification (GTDB taxonomy): domain Bacteria; phylum Vulcanimicrobiota; class CADAWZ01; order CADAWZ01; family CADAWZ01; genus JAVBNT01. Next base: position 147,155 of record JAVBNT010000009.1, read on the forward strand.
CAAAAAGGCACTTTGGCGATCGGTTCTGATGCCGATATTACAATTTTGGATCCTGATAAAGCCTTAAAAATCACTGCCTGCTCATTACACATGAAAGCCGACTTTTCTCCTTATGAAGGCATGGAAATTTACGGCTGGCCGAAATTCACTATTTCAAGAGGTGAGGTTATTTACCGTGATGGCGAGTTTATTTCAACTGCCGGCAGGGGAGAGTTTGTAAAGCGCTATTTGGTATAAATTTATTTAGCAATAAGCCGTTAACGGCAATAAAGCATGTGGATATTTCTGCTTGCACCGGCAGGAATTCCACATGCTTTTGTTTTATAAAAAATTAGTCTTTACTGAATCTTGCCGGTGATTATCATTTTCCGGTTTCTTCATTTGTTCTTATCAAAGGGTCGCAGTAAAAATCCCAGCCATCGTATACTCTTTTCATTGAATTGCTGCTTTCAAAAAAATCTTCCCTTATTAGACTGATCTCTTTTTTCAATCTCGCCATCATCCGGCTGAATGCTGTTTTTGATTTTTGGGGTTCTTTATCTCTGTTAAATTTTACAGAAGAACCATTGTATTTGGGTCCATCAATTTTTCTTTTTTTCATTTTTCCTCCCCTGAATACGTTTTATGCTCTTATTGTAAATTTATTTTATTGACTTAAAATGAAATTCATATGCATTATTTTGTTTTTTTGTAAAATATATGTAAAAATATTTGCTGCGATAGCGGCTCTATTGCTAAAAAAAAACGCCGCGCCCCTTTTTGTATTGTTTTCTTGCCGTTTGTGAATAAAAAACTTTGGGTTTCGAAGGAAAAAAACTTGTGTATGGCGAAAATTTTTAATGTTTATCCGAACGGCACTCTATAGTGTCCGTTTATTTGTAAAGGGAGCTTACTAGTATGAATATTCCAATGGTAGATTTGAAAGTACAGTATCGCAATTATAAAAAGGACTTTGATAGCGCTGTCATAGGAGTAATGGAAAGCTCTTTTTTCATAATGGGTCCGGAAGTATCCGAGTTTGAAAACGAGGTTGCCGCCAGCCTTGGAGCAAAGCATGCTTTTGGACTGGCATCAGGGACTGATGCGCTTCTGATTGCTTTGCTGGCTCTTGGAGTTGGCCCCGGCGACGAAGTGCTGGTTCCGGCATTTACCTTTATTGCAACATCGGAAGCTGTATCAAGAGTCGGTGCCAAGCCTGTTTTTGTAGATGTTTGTTCCGATACTTTTAATATAGATGTTTCAGACGCGGCCAGGAAGGTTAGCGCAAAAACCAAGGCAATAATACCGGTTCATCTTTACGGTCAAAGTGCCGATATGGACGGAATTATGGCACTTGCCAAGCAGCATAAATTATATGTTGTCGAAGACTGCGCCCAGGCACAGGGAGCTTTGTGGAAAGGACGTAAAGTCGGGACGCTCGGCGATATCGGTTGTTTTTCTTTTTTCCCAAGTAAAAATTTGGGGGCTTATGGCGACGGCGGTATGGTCGTAACGAATGAGGACTCCCTTACCGATAGAATCAGAGCTTTGAGAAATCATGGCAGTTTTGAAAGATATTATCATGTAATCCATGGTTTTAACAGCCGTCTTGATTCCATGCAGGCTGCTGTGTTGCGCGTGAAGCTTAAACACCTTGATGAGTGGAATGAAATGAGAAGGGCGGCGGCTGTCAGATATACGCAGGCGTTGAAATCTACTTCTTATATTCCTCCGGTAGAGGATCCTTCGGTATCGATACATGTATATCATCAGTATACAATAAAAGTTCCTGCAAAAAGGAATGAATTGCAGGCATTTTTGGCTTCAAAAGGCGTTGCTTCAATGATATATTATCCGCTTTCCCTTCATAAACAGGAGGTCTATAAGGATCTTGGCTACAAAAGCGGAGATTTTCCGGTGTCTGAAAGCCTTGAGCCTCAGGTTTTGTCATTGCCGATGTTCCCGGAACTGACAAAAGAACAGACCGATTACGTGATTGATGCTCTTCTGGATTTTCAGAAACAGAATTTTTAGCAGATATTTTTTGTGAAAAACGATAGTTTTTTTTACAGGGCTGAACTTTATTTTAAGCGTTTATTCTGGCGCTTTACAAATAAAAAGCGCCAGTATTTGCGTGTGGGAAAATGTTTGCAATGCGGCAGATGCTGCCGTGATATAGGAATTTTATTGGACGGTTTGAAAATTTCATCAATGGAAGAGTTTAAAGCTCTTGTCAAAGAGGAACCGGATTACGGTATTTTTGTAGAATCCGGAGAGTCTTATGACGGGAGCTTGATTTTTTCCTGTTCGAAAATCAGCAGTGACAATAAGTGTACAATCTATAAATCCCGGCCGGAAATCTGCAGAGATTATCCTGATTTGCATTTGATGCGAATGGGTACGGAGCTTCATGAGCAGTGTGGTTTCAAGCTGTTTCCGCCTTTTGATTTCGAGGAGATATATAACGACGTCCTCCGCCGAAAATAAAGATGCTGTCAATTGTATCAGCATGTGTCGTCAAATGAAATATTTGCTCGTTGCGACGTAGTGGACTACGCCTCTCGTCAAAATTTCATTTACCTTAGCCTCCTGACACAATTGACAGCATCCGGTCTTCTTTATTTAAAGCATATTCATAAGGCGTAAGATTACCCAACGACATATGTGGCCTTGTTTTGTTATATTCTATCCTCCAATTGCCCTCACATCTCCACCTGTTTGAATTGATTAAAATTTGTGGTGTCGTTGTTGTGTGCGCTGTGTTTGCCTCAGCCTCCTAATACAATTGACAGCATCAGTTTGTTTAGAAATCTTGCTTGTTTGAATTGATTATAGTAACCGGAAAAAATACGGCATGATTCAATTTCTATAGATTCTTGAACATTAGTAGAGAAGTTGTCATCGCGAGCGCAGCGTGGCGATCCAGGGAACTAAAATGAAATGAGTATTATTTTTTCCGGTTACTATAAAAGTATGCTGTATTACTTTTGAAAATGGCATTATATGTCCGACATTACACCACCCGGGTAATCCGAAATATTGTCATCCCCGCATAGGCGGGGATCCATCCTGTTTGTTAGTGGTTTTGGGATTGCGGGTCAAGCCCGCGACCGCTCTGCGGCGTGACGCCGCAACACATATAAATGAAAACATAACAATGACATGGAAGACAAAATACAAAGGACTCTTTTTGCGCCCTGACTGGAGTAAGCCGGTTATTTTTTCATTTTTTTTAGGATTAGCGCCACTCCGCACGGGATTAGGATAATCGCAACGGTGGATAAAACGTCATAAATGTATATGCTGTTTGAAATGTTTTCCGGGGCGTTGCTTTTGGTGTTTAATGCTGCGGAAGTGAATATCAGAAAAACTCCGATAGCAATTAATATAATGCCTGCAGTATCAGGTTTCTTACTTTTCTTTTTCAATGAAGTCACCTCCGGCGTTTGATTTTTTGACAGCCTTCAGCAAAAAATATGCCGAACATGAGAAAATCAAAGTTGCATAAATTCCGCTCATGGGTGAATCGGAAAATCCGAGAAAAATATTTGAGTGCGAAGGCGATATTTTTAGGAATCCGAAGTAGTTTCTTATCAGAAACAGATATATCAGCACCCAATGTGCACCGATGGAAAACCAGATGTTTTTAAATATAAGGTTTCCGTAGCATAGACAAAGCGACATTAGGAATAAATTGGTAAAATATATTGTTTTATAGAGAGCCGTTCCCGGAGAGAACATATGCGCTCCTGCAAATATTGCCGATGTAACAATCAGTGCCTGTATCAGTCCCGAGTCTTTTTTAAGAAGATTAAAGATGATTCCCCTGAATATCAGTTCTTCGGCGAATGCGAGTGCGAAACATGACAGCGCATTTAACATAAGAAAGATTAGCGCATGATTTATCCCGCCATGGATTTCTATTTTACTATAAAAGAAACCGGGAAGGACGGCCAGACCGAAAAAAAGTGCAAAGATAGCCGCTCCGCAGACGACTCCTTTTAAGGCGGAGTTATTTTTGTCTTTTTGGAAAAAGGCTTTGATTACGTTGATGTCAGTATTTTTTTTCCAGAAGACTATCGCTGCCGAGAGAATTGAGAAATAGAGGACCGCTATATAAAGCAGCGTCATTGATTCCGTTTTAGAGCTTGAAGTGAACTGTTTCCAGAAAAGACCATTTGTCGCAATTGTCAGCACCAGTAAATCAATTGCGTATATTACTGCAAAAATAAATATAAGAAGGGCTATTTTGGCATAACCCTTCAATACCTGTTTTGTCAAAAGAGGCACTTTGTGGCCCTCTCTTTACTTCGTTATAAGGTTTACGGTCTCTCTTGCAATCACGAGTTCTTCGTTTGTAGGTACAACCATAACCTGTACTTTGCCTGTTCCGATAAACAGTTCGTTTTTATTGTTTTTGTCGTTGTCTATTTCTATTCCGAATGCTGACAGGCCCCTTAATATTAGCTCCCTGCCTTCCGGTGAACGTTCGCCGATACCACCGGTAAAGACTATTGCATCAAGACTTCCCATTGCAAAGGCATAAGCTCCGATATATTTCCTAATTCTGTAACAGAACATATCGAATGCCAGTCCGGAGCGTTCATCGCTTTTCTCGATCCAGGCTTTCTCGATTTCTCTCATATCGCTTGTTTTTCCGGATATTCCCTTGAGCCCGCATTTTTTATTGAGATAATTGGAAGCTTCCTGGGTCGTTAAGCCTCTTTTTTCCATTAGGTAAAGCGGAACGAAAGGATCCATATCTCCGCTTCTTGTCCCCATCATCAATCCTTCCAGAGGGGTAAAACCCATTGAAGTATCAATGCTTACACCGGACTTTACTGCAGCTACGGATGCTCCGTTACCAAGATGACATGTAACGATGTTTAGTTTTTCTATCGGTTTGTTCAGGTGTTCTGCGGCCTGATTGGAAACAAAGTAGTGTGATGTCCCATGGAATCCGTAGCGCCTGATGCCGTATTCTTCATAATCTTCATATGGAATTGCATATAAATATGATACTTTGTCCATTTTTTGATGGAACGCCGTATCAAAAACTCCGACCTGAATCGTGCCGGGTAAGCTTGCAAGTGCGGCATCAATTCCCTTTAGGTTTGGCGGATTGTGCAGGGGGGCAAATTCGGAGCATTCCTCCATTTTTCTGATAACTTCACGACTTATTATTACCGAACCTGAAAACTCTTCTCCGCCATGAACAACCCTGTGACCGACTCCGATGATCTCAGCTCTGTCTTTTACAACTCCCTTTTCAGGATCCATAAGCATGTCGATCACAAGTTTTAATGCACATTCATGATCTTTTATAGACATAACGGAGCGGTGTTCCTGACCGTTTGTTGGCTTATATTTGAAAATTGCCTTGTCGGAACCAATTTCTTCAACGATCCCCTTGGCAATAATCGACTCGTCTTTCATATCGAACAACTGGTATTTTACAGATGAGCTTCCGCAATTTATAACTAATATTTTCATTTTGTTGACTGCCTTTTTTAATTTTTAAAATCCCTTATTGATTCTATCAGATGATCCATTGTAGATTTGGCAAGAGGTTCAACTTTTTCAAAAAGAATGCTCTTTACAATCATTTTACTGTCGTTTAAATTATGTTCTTTGGCGTAATTAAGGATGTTTTTGTCCGACAAAAGCTCGTTGGTTGGTATATGATATTTTAATTCGACAAAATTTCTGTCTTCTTTTCCCTTGTCCCGGCTGGGGCGCAGCCAGATTTCAAAGATCATGTCACTGTGTGGCCCTTTGCGTATTTCTTTTTCCAGTTTGTCTTTCAATTCAATATTTTCGATCGGAAAATTATATGGCGCGCTTAGAATCAGCAAGTTTCCCGAATCGGTTTCCCTTGTTTTTTCGAAACCGAACGTTTTATTGCTTTTTATGTCGAGAAATCGCAGACCGCCGCGTTTTGTTGGCCTGCCTTCGGAGGTATAAAGCCCGTAAAGGCTACTCAATATAAGGTTTATTTCTTCCGAAATTAGTTTGAAATTCACAGTGTTACTCTGCATCCGTATCGCTCCAGTCACGTTAATTTAAAGCAAAACATTATTGTTTTTTGATTTGCTGAAATACGCTTCTTAATTTCTCCGAAATAGTAAAAAATCCTGCACTTACAAAGTGAGGATGTCTTTATATCATTAAATTTGTATTTTCGTTTTTATTGAAATAACACCGGTTTTGAAGTATAATTTATTTAGGAAACCATTTTTGGCAACATACACTGTTATTATTCTTAAAAGGATTCTTTTTAACCGGCATAGAATTTTTTTTGCAGATAAATATATAGGTATTGATTTTTCTGAGTTTTTGAGAGTATTATTCTCTATAGAATATTTTATATGGTTTCTGAAAATTCAACTTAAGCCGGAGTTTATTATATGATAAAAAATAAAAAAGGGTTCAGCATTATTGAGCTGATGATTGGCATACTTATCTTATCGTCTACGATCGTTATGATTGTAGGTCTTTATACGTATCTGTTTAAAGTCTCACAAAAAGGTGTTGATCTTACCGCCGGAACGGCTGTCGGCGAGAAAGTGTTGGAAGAGTTTATTCAGGAAGCGATGACGAAACCTATTGAGAAGACGGATGGCGGCCACTATGCCAAGAAAGTAAGCGCGCTGACCAGCGGTAATGTATTTGTCGGCAGTAAAAGCGTTAACTCGTCAAAATTTTATTATGTAATAGAGGTTTCAGGCGACCTTAACAACAGTGATTACAGGCTTATGAAAGTTGACGCCACGATTAGATGGTGGGACAATACGGGAGGACTTGACTCTTTGCAGACCAAGTCGGACGCACAGGGAAGCAATGAGGAACAGGACGGATATAATCCTTTTGTTCAGGGAACCGGTTCCGAGCATTATAATGTGTCCACGCAGTATAACTATACTCCGGATGCTACGTCCACACCAGGTCATATACCTAAACAAATGATTGACCTTAAAACCAAAACCGGTTACGGTTTTGCCCATACCCGCATTACCAAATTGATTTTTGCTCCCCCTAATAGCTGATTATTTTAAGATGTAATTTAATTTAAGGTTGTGATGTATGTTAAGAAAATTTGTTAATGGGAAGATGCGTTTATCACGTGGAGCAACGCTGCTGGAATTGATCATTGCTACTGCGGTGTTTGGTTTTCTTACGCTTGCCCTGCTTGGTATACTGCAGTTCGGAACCCGTTCATGGCGGCATGTCGAATCTAGATTTCAGGCTGAAAAGGATATACGTCGGGCTGTTCTGGATATAAACAGCCATTTGAGAAATACCGATGTAGCTACATTTAATTCAGGAACTTCTACGATAGAGACTCCATCCGACTCGAGTACCCCCCATGACAACTTAAGTGTTGATGAGAAGGGAATTACCTGGATGGCGTTTAAGACGGCAACAGCGCGTAGCGGCGAACACGGCGATGGCCCTGATATTCTGGAAGGACAACTTCAGTATGATCCGGAACATTCATCATCCGGTATTAAGTGGACTTTTTTTCTTCTCTATTATGTAATTCCTTTGAAGTCCTGCAGCGCCTGTTCCGAGTTTGGGATCACCGATGAAAGGCTGTGTCCTCACAAGCAATTGGTTCGAAAGTGGCTATGGATTGGTGATAAAGCCGTTGCTCCCGACTTAGCTTCGGGAACTGGTATGCCGGAAACGTTTACAGGTGGCAGAAAATACATTCAGTCTGGTGAGTTGCAGGAGTATCTGACTTCTCCATCGGACTATAAGAGCGGAGGAGGACCTTTTCCCAAACTACTGGCAAATAACGTGATGAATTTTAATGTTGCTTTTTATGATCCCACATTTCCTGCCGGAAGTTGGCGTGCACCGCAGGCAATGGCTTCAAAACCGGGGACGGTTCAGTATACGATAAGATGTTTCAAACAATTGGAAGCTACTCAGATTAGAGTGAAGGAAGAGCTCTTAAAGGGAGGAAACAGCGATGTTCAGAAGCGGTTTGTAGAAAAATTTACGATGCAGATTGACCAGGGAGTTGCTCCTTTAAACAATAGTTCCTCACCAGCCTCGCCATAAAAATTTTATAGTTTGTCGTTATATAAAAAAGCCGTCATTTTCGACGGCTTTTTATATTCTGTAAGCCAGGCATTGTCAGGGTGCTATCAGATTTTCGGCGCAGCAACATCGGGGTTTGTTGCGGAGCCGGAAAGCTGATGGCACACGTGTAGAAGTTTTGTCGAAAAAAACAAATAAGCTCCGCAACAGACTCGAAAAGCTGAATAGAGTTGAATGACAGTCATTTCCTTACAGTTATGAAGAAGGCGGCATCGGGATTTGCCGCCGACAGAATATCTGTAAGGAAAGTCGAAAAGCAACAGAAATGCCAAACCTACTTACTATCCAATTTTAGGAGAATTCGCATAACTATTCAATGTGTCTTTGGTTTGACGCTTACATATAACCAGTATCAATGGGTAGATTATCATTTTGAACAGCAAAGCCTAGTTCTTCAAATTTATAATTCAAACTTTTATCAAAGGTTACATAAACCTGTGTTCCCGATTCAAGCAGGTCACTTACCTCAAATTTGCCGTTTTCGTCGGTGACTTTACCGGTATCAATGCCGTTTACAAATACTTTTGCTCCGGGGATGGGGGTGCCATCAGGGTAAACAAGAGTTCCTGTTATTATTTTGGTAATTTTTGTATCCGGCGAAACAGTCGGATTTGGTTTTGGCTGATTACTGCCATAGTAACGGGTGGAATCCGTATCGCCGCAGCCGGTCATAAAAATTACTGCTATGGCAGCAATTAGCAAATATAATTTTTTCATAAATTCCTCCAAAATTTTAAAGATACAAAATATATAGCTATTCAGAAAGTTTACTAATATTTTCTTGCCCAAACAAAAGATTTCCTTTGACAAAAAAATACAAACTCATAATAAAATATTAAACCATTTATATTGCAAATTCTTGAACATGATGTATAAAATTTTGGAGTGATTGTTAAAAGTTTTATTTTTTTTTGAGGCATGCAGAATACAGTCAGTTCTTGGTTTGTTTATCTTCCAGTCTGCCAAGTGGAGGCTATTAAGGGGGCTATAATTTCGCGCCCCCTCGCATCCTCCCCTATGGAAACCCCTCCAAGGCTACCCCCGCGCTCGGCCTGGCGCAAGACAATGTTTTCGGTGAATAGTTTATTGCTGCAGAGAGACTTCAGACGGCTACCACTCTTCTAATGCGTTTTCCCCTGCAACGAGTTTACCCACGGTGCCAAGCCATCTGAAGTTGGGCTTAGCCAAGGCTCATCGTAAGAAATGTCGACAGATTAATTTTTGAAAATTGCCGATCAGTTTCAAACGATCTTCGAGCTATCTTAATGCAAAAAATCCCCCTATCGTTAGATAAGAGGATTTTAAATATTTGTCACCGATTATTTTACGCTTATATTTAGAAAACACCTCTATACACATATTTCGTAAGGGTTTTATCACCATAGTAGAAAAACTGCATATAATCAGGATCATAGCACATATTAACAGCACCGGCATTTATAATATTTATCTGCCCGTTAACTAATGCCCCTGAATCATCCTTACCATAGGCAACAACACCGCCTCTAACAGTTATAGAGCCGCCGGCAGCATCTGCTTTAAAATTACCATGTCTAGTATATATCATGCCGCGAATGATACTATCGTTAACCCCAGGCATTGTGTCAGAATACATAGCGTCCTGCATTTTAATAAATTCTTTACCCTGATCTTTAGAAGTATCAGTTCTGGAATCCGTCTGATTAACATACTTACCAATCTGCAATTTATTACCGCTATAATCAATAACAAAATCATCCGGTTTAGCAGAAGTCATGGAGTCTCCTGTATATTTAAAATTATTCAACAAACCTTCAATTCGATTAAGACGATCAGCAACAGTGACTCCTTTATTAGTGGACTGAAAACTATTCCAGAAAGCATTCCAATCACTTACCTGGTCTGCTGAAAAATAAAGTCCATTTGATGAAGAGGTTTTTCCTTGAATATAATTATCAGTACTACTATGAGAATACATAACTTTAACTTTAGATGATGCAACATTTTCTGTTTCAGCTTTCAATGCTTTAAAAACTGCTTGTGAGTTGAGTGAACATGTCCCATTAACACTATCAACAACCATTATGTCAGAATTAAACTGACTCAGTGACGTACATAATTCATATTTATAATTACCCATTGCCTTTTTATAATCACTACCAGTAATTTTATCCAGTCCCAAACGCACTACAGGAGTCTGAGAAGGAATAGAACCATCAGAGCTGATTGGTATATAGACAAAAAGATCATCAGGCTCGCCAACACCTGTAGGGCCAGGCATATGAAGCCACACCTCAAGAAAATTACCAGTGTATTGTTGTATCTTATTAAGAGTTTGGCTTGTTTCTGCGGATGTCTTCGTGCCAAGGACATATTGAAATGAACTATTCCTTAAATTAACAGTCATATATGCCTTATAATCACCAAAATTAGCACTTATCCAATCATATGATTTATATCTCGAAGAAATATACGGATCATGATGCTGAAGATATCCACTAACTTCAATATCATCATTTCCAAGTGTCGCAACAAAAATATCTACAGAGGCATCATTAAAGTTACCTCCAGACATATCAATTGTATCAACATTTTCTAAACTAGATGACAATAAATCAAATTTCAAAGGATTCTCAACAGTTCCATCAAAACCAGAACCCACTCTAGCAGAATTCTTGGAAATTACCATTTCCGCAAAAAGTAACTGCTCTCTTTCATCCTTACATCCTAAGCGGCTTAACTCAGAGCCAAGAGTCTTATCTGATTGTCCCAAATAGCCCAATAAAAATGCTGCAGCATCTGCTTCAGAGTCAAATTTTTTCCCATTTGCAGCTGTTGCAAATGCTGCCCAGATAGTCTGCAAAAAGCCACCATTATCCACTAGCTCATTATATGCAGCAACATACTTAGTGGTAGTAGACGGCAACACTTCGACATCTTTTTCTGCATATACTGAAACACCGCTATTTTTTTCTGTGTCAAAATAGGAACCTCCCTGAAGATACACATTACCTTTGGAGAAAATTTTACCCTTACCGGTAACCTCACCCTGCAAAACCAAATCGGCTGCTTTTACAGGACTCCCTACTTCCAGAGAAGCACCGCCTTCCTCAAAATTAATCTTAGCCCTATCAGTCGCGGAAAGAACGACAAAACCATCGGCATTTGTCTTATTAATATCTTCAACAACTCCAATAAATAAATCTCCCCGACAGACAACGTTAGCGGTAACACTTACCCTTGGCATATCAGCCGTAACCTCGGCCGAGACAACCTCTCCCGGTTTGTAAAAATTAAGACCACTCCTGTTGACATTATTAAAATTTTTACCACCAGCAAGCAACTTTATCTGATCCTTATGAAGACCCCCAACAGAAACATTCTCATAATACTGCCAGGTCCCGGAAGCTTTATCATACAAGTAGGCACCACTTCCAATTCCTTCATCAGAATTATTTGTCGTCAATTTCTGCCAATTTATATCCTTAGAAGCTGCTTCTAAGATTTTTTCCGTATTAACAACATCAGATGTATTTATATTTATACCATACTCTTCAACAATACCGTTAGAACCAGTTGATTCAAGAGGGTCCAACGGAGTCTTCACAATACCTTCATATTTATAGGCAGGATTGACAAAAACTCTTTTCGCAAACGCAGTTCCTGTATTGCCAAGTTCAAAACAATTTTTATTTCCCGCTGCAGATTCCACAAGGATATCATTTGCAGATCTTATATCTGTAGAAGTACCAGCAGCAGCATTCACACGAAAAGTAGGGTTAGGACCAAGAAGAGATACACCAATATCTCCCCTTGCTACGGAAGGAGAATTTATCGGAGAAGATGATGTCGGCGTTATGTATGCTTCAGCATACCTAATAACACCATTAGAAATCCCTTTTACAATCAAATAAACACCATCGCCAGGAACCTTTTTAAAATCGTAAAAACTACCTAAATCATTTTTTTTCTTGGAAAAAGAATCTGTCCGGGCAATATTGTTACAAGAAATGTAATTAACATTGGCACTTGTATTTAACGCTGCTGTCTCATTGAACGCAATAAAAAATTCGGAATGTGAAGAATTACCAACCCCACCGATAACACCTGAGACCAAGCCATTGTCTTCTGTAACAGAAATACCACTAATACCAGGAAAATTTATTGGTGAAGGAGATGTATTTGTCTGCATCCAAGCTGAATCGGAATAAATCCGGGCTCTTGCATACTCCAAACCAGAAACGGCTGCATAATAAGCGCGTTCACCATCGCTGTAATTACGCCCCAATTTCATACCACTATGCGCCGACATAGCAAGCAAGGTCGCAATCATAATAATAATTGTAAGCAGAAGCATAGTAGTGATTAAAACAATACCTTGTCTTTTACCTGTATGTTTAAAAAGACGATTCATAATCCCTACCTCCAAAAATTATTTCTAGAGTATAATTATAGCATAAAATCAACAAAAAAACAGCAACAGACCATAAAATTGCATTACAAAAACAAACTTTACATAAATCCAAAACTATCAAGAAAATTATTCAGTCATTACTATTTTCTTCAATACTGTCATATTCTCCATTACATAAAGAATAGAACCATCCGAGTTAAATTTCAAACAAGCAGGTATTTCAAAAAAATAAGAGCTACCACCCAGCAAATAAACAAAAGTATCATTACCGCTTAAAGCTCCAGACACAGGGTTAGCATATTTTATTCTGTAATTCTCATAATCAGCTATATATAAAGCATCTGTGCAAGGAGACAGACTCAAAGACATAGTTCTGTAAAAATTAGCAGCACTACCTACAACGGGATAAGTTGAATTATCCCCAAAATTACCAGTACCAGCTATATCATAAACAAGTACCTCAGATGATTTTGAGTTTGCGCTTAAACCGGTTATCTTACGTATACGGTTACCACCAATATCGGTATCAGATTGCTCAGAATCAGCAATATATAAAATGGTATCATCACTATTTATGGCAATGTCTAAAGGAAATCTAAACTGCGCAGAACTGCCTGGTCCATTGACAAAACCAATGATACCAGTGCCGGCTATTGTAGACACAGATGTCTGTTGCGAATTAGTTGCACTCGCAACACCGATTATTTTACGTATTGCATAATTGCCTGCGTCACAAACATATAAAATATTCCCATCTGAAGTAACCGTTAAGTTCATAAGTCCCTTAAAAGACGCTAGATCTCCACGGTCATCAAGATAACCTGAACTACCATTACCGGCAATGGTATAAACCTTTACAGTATCAGAGCTCACAGCATTTTTAAGATTTGTTATTTTCTTTATATTACGGGAACCATAGCAAGATACATAAAGAGAGTCTCCGTCAGGAGAAACAACAATCCCCCTGGGATTACTAAACTGAGCCAAAGAACCATTGACATCAGAAACATCTCCGGCAATACCGGTCCCGGCAAGTATTATTAATTCATTAGTAACAAGATCTAATCTCTTAATTTTATGTGCCAGACCATCGGCCAGATAAATAAATTTATTATCGGGAGAAACAGCAAAATACCAGACAGAAGTTATTGCGCCAGCTTCCAGTGGCAATGTAGTTATACGACAATTTGCAGCTGATAGTCCAAAAGGAATATATCCAACAATACTGCCAACATTAAAGGACTGTTCTACACCATATGTAGTTAATTTTAAATCACTAAAAACATAATCAGCACTGTTATCAGCCGTTTTTTTACTAAAAGCCAAACTAACAACAGCATCAGGGTTGGACAATATATCCAACACAAAATTGCCTAAAGCATCTGTAACAGTAGACACACCGTTTGCACTTACCGTTACACCGGACATAAAAACTCCATCAGGAAAAATTACTGTGCCGGCAATTTTACGGGCAATCTCTTCACGTGCATTACTGCCACTACCGCTTCCAAAATAACGAGTTGAGTCAGTATCGCCACAACCAGCAAGGAAAATAACTGCGGCGATCAAAAAAACTAAACATTTTTTTTTCATAATACATAGTTCTCCTAAAAATAAAACGTTACTAAAGAAGAAAATCTTTCTACAAATTGCATATCATTCCTGCAAAGCAAGTATATTAAAAAGGACTTTCCTAGAAAGTCCTTTTTAATATACTTTATCTAACTCTTTTTATTTCGCAGCAACTACGCGAAGCTCTGCTGCCGACGGCCACCAATCCCACATTTTCTGGGTTTTACCGTTCATCTCGAAGGAGCTTACGAATGCTTTATGTTTTGCATTGATAGAGGTAATTCCCAGTTCTGTGCAACTTGTTACTTCACCGGCATCAGCAATACCGTTACCGTTCTTGTCCTGCCATACTGCAAGGCCCTTGAGGACGTCGCCTTTAACGATTCCGTTAGCATCAGCATAAAGGGAGAGTTTTTCATAACCTGTATCATAACCACCGGCTGTTCCAAAGAGACAGCTCATATCTACTGTGCCGTCAGCTTTAGGAGCGACAAGCAGACCATCGTTAGGACCAACCCATTCCATTGCAATTTCGAAACCGTCACCATAAAAATCTGCTACGATTGTGTTTTTGAAGTCAACATCGGAGTGCGGCAGATATTGGCCGTTGGAAGCTTCCAGTTTGCCGCTGCCAGTCATATCAAGGACAAGAGGACTAACTTTTTTAGTTGCTGTAATGGAGTGGATTACTACTTTATAAAGGTCTAAATTAATATCTTCTATAAGAGTCAAGACACCGTCAACATATCCATATCTCTCACTAGAGCTGCTGGAAAGTAAATATTCACGGTAAACACCATCATGGTTAGAGACATCATCTATTTCTTCCAATGTTTTACCATCAATAGCGCCTTCATTTTCATCAACTTTTGTACCGGCATCTCTTCCAGGTATAACAGTTTGGTTTTTCATTAAAGCAGACACGTTAGCCCAATCAATATCCTTTTTTTGTTCAGCTGAAAGTTTATTCATCGTATCTGCAATTGCACCCGTTGCCTGATACTCAAAAAGCATTGCAACAGCCATTTCAGCCCCCACGCTGCTTATCAATTTAGAATAATCGTCTGCCAAATCAGATCTAAGACCCGCCAAAACAGAATCATGAAGAAATAAGGACGGACTATAAACATAATTCATACTTCCGGTAAGCGCGGTATTCACTTTTATACTAACCGCATAAACATTCGCAGCATCTTTATTAAAATAGATTTTATTAATGTTTGTTTGCTTTGGCACAGCTTTTGCTCCCGTACTTGCCTCCACCGCAGTTGCACCGAATGCCAGGGCGACTAATCCTATTGTAAGACTTGTTAGTAGTTTTTTCATAAAGACCCCTCCTTATATTTTCTTTTACTACACTTACATAATATCAATATTTTGTTAACAGCATATGAACAGACTGTTACAATCACGTCTTTTTTTATCGGTAAATATTTCTTTATTATTTATTAAAAAATTTTCATAAACAAAACAAAAAAGACAAACTGTCATACATTATATATATTGGCAAAAAATGCCCATGCAGAGGCTATAATCAATTCTTGCAAAAGTCAGTCAAACATGAAGACCATTATGACAAAAGACAGTAAAAAATTGCGGGAGTCCGTAAAAATCAGAACCACCAAACACAGTCAGATGAGCATGAGAAATGTTCATGCAATGTTAACAACCTAAAAATCTTACAGGGTTAAGAAAGAGAATATCGATAATAAAACAACCACAAATACACATCAAAACCCCGGAGAAAGGCCTTTTATCAGGGATTTTTGTCTCAAAATGTTTACATTTTTATAAAAATATTAACAATAAGCACAATAAATCATGACTGTCAGAGTGGTTTTAAATGTTTTGAGTAAAAAGAATTTATCCTAGATCGCCGCGCTCTACTCGCGATGACGGGAAAATTAGTTATCAGGCTCAGTCCCAAGAAAGATAAAATAAAATCCCCCCACCCAACCTTCTCCCGCCGAGGAGAGGGGAGAAAAACACGCCTATGGTCTTTATTCCTTATTTACGATGAGCCGTAGCTAAGCCCAACTTCAGATGGCTCGGCACCACGGGTAAGCTCACTGCAAAAGAAAACGCATTAGAAGAGTGGTAGCCGTCTGAAGTCTCCTAGCAGTGTTAAACTATTTCACCGTAAGACATTGTCTTGCGCCAGGGTTGAGCGCGGGGGTAGCTTGGAGGGGTTCTCCATAGGGGAGGATGCGAGGGGGCGCGGAATTTTAGCCCCCTTAATAGCCTCCCCTTGGAATTTCCGTTAAATAATCGCTTTAAAGTATTTTTAGTTAAATTTCTTTAGACATTTTGTTTGAACCAGATCAGAATTTACTTCCTTAAAGGCCCCAAGGCCTTACCGCTCTTAGCAGATTCAGCAAACCAATATCATTAAGTTAAGAGAAAAGGGGTTCTCACAGAGAAGAGGAGAACACAGAGAATTTTACCCGGTATTTATTCTCCATGGCCTCTGTGCCCTCTGTGAGGAACAGACAGGAACTACCCTTGAACATCCCAAGATGTCAAAAAAAAAACAACTTAATGACATTGTCATCAACATGACCTCTAGCGTAAAAGTTAAGAATAGGTTTGATCAAAAGAAAAATCTGTCCTTATTTTTTGCAAAACACCATATATATATATGTAAAAAAAATATAAAGAAATCTTAAATTTGACAGCGGTTCTGGGGAGAAAAATATGGCGCCATTACCGCCTTTGCTTTTTCTGCGATTTTTGCCATTCTTCATACAGCGCGTCGTTGACTTCCCCGCCTTCAATATAGTGCAGTCCGGAATAGCATTGACGCCGGACAATGGCCCCGGCTTCCAGAAATGCGCCAAAAAAATCAGCGACCTTTATATTATCAAATCTTTTCTTCTCACTGAAGTAGTATTCATTTTTAAAGGTATTAATATCAATAATTTGTTTTTTTTCGTCTTTTAAGCGAAGGTCTAAAAATTTCTTCGCCATAAAAGCCAGTCCTTTTTTCACATCGTCAGCAAAAACAGTGTCATCGTATGAGCACATTTTATATTCTTTGTATACTTCATCTGAAACAATAAAGGTTTTGTTATGATTTCTTGTCATATACGCTGCATAGTTCTCATCTGCCTCGCCTTTCATAATTTTTGGCGGGATTATATGGTTATATCTACAAGTATATCTCCACGATGAGTTCTCTATTACAATTTTGCATTGTTCCTTAGTTTTCTTGTTATATATTTTGACGAGTATAAAAGTGTCTGATGAAGATTTGTTGTCAAAACGTTTGAACAATGTTTGCGGAGAAACCGGTATTTTTTTATCCTGTGAAAAAACAGGCGCACAACTGCTGTATATAGCTGAAAAGAGTATCAACATTAATAATATATATTTCATTTTGAGCTTACCGCCTTAATTTTGAAATTTGCCGATTAATATTTTTCTCTGCGTGGCTGAAGCAGAACTTCCCTTAAATAATTTTCCGTATAGCCGTATGGATTGTTTTGAGATTTGCCTTCTCCGCCATCATGTTTTAAACCGTCAAACGGAATGCCTACTGCCTGATTTTCCAAAACAGGATAACGATATACCATCTTTTTATTACTTAAAACTACAGGTTTTTCCAGCTCAATATCTCCCGGCTGTGTTGTCCCAGTTGCATAGTTGTATGCATGGACCATTTCATGGTAAAGGCCGATTATCGAAGGGCTTTCTCCCCATGGATATTTCGGATCCCACTTCAGGTTTGACGGTGAATAGTTAATATAGGAATCCGAGCCGACATTCTTGACACCCTGGCCCAGTGCGACTTTTTTTAAAAGATGGTTATCATCTTCCTCTAATTTCATAATAGAATCGTTGTTATATAATGATTCCCTGATTGTGACCTTTTTTCCTGAAGCATCTATATCTCCCAGCATATTTCTGCATTCTGGAAGACTTCTCATTATTTCAAGATCCGACCCGGTTCTCATGCAAAAATCTTCATCGCCTTCTATTATAATTGATTTGCCGGCAGATTGTGACATTTGTATCTCTTTTTCGCTGCCTTTGCCGGTAATGTTGTCTTTCAAATCTTTGCCGGGTTCGGGATATACTTTATCGTTTTTGCCGATTTTTATGTCGTCTGTACCTCTGCCGCCGCAGATAATATTTTTTCCTGAGAAACCAATGATGGTGTCATCTCCTAGTCCGCCGAACAACATATTTATACCGTCACCGCCGTAAATAAAATCATTTCCCATTGTTGGAAAAGTGCTTTCGCAACAATGGGAAGGCACTCGTTTTTTAATTTTTACTAGAAATTTTGTCATGATATAACTTGAAACGAGTGCTTTTATTTATATGTTTGCGGCATAGCCGCATAAAGGGCCCCCATCAAGATAATCATTTCCGCCATCTCCGTAGAGTCTATCATCTCCGTCAAGTCCGTAAATAACATCATTGCCGTCGCCGCCATATAGAATGTCATTACCGAAACCGCCCTCTATATAATCCATTCCGTTTTCGCCAAAAATTTTGTCGTTATTTTTACCTCCAAATAACTTATCGTCACCGTCACCGCCGAAAATGTCATCATCACCATCTCCACCGTAAATCATGTCATTGCCGCTTCCGCCAATAATAACATCGTCACCATCTCCACCGGCGATTCTGAGATCATATGTAACGGATTTATGGGCTTGTATAAGATCGTTTCCTTTGCCGCCGCAAAATATCAGGCGCTGCGATTGTTCGGGAGAATATTTTTTTCTCTTGCCGTTTATGCTGACGACCAATGCATCTTTGTCTGCCCCTTTATTGATTTGTGAGATAAAAATTCTGTCGTTATTATCAGTTCCATCAACATAGATCGCCTTTTTAGTGCCCTGATAGTTTTTACTATTAAATATTAAGTTTAAATCTTTTTCCAGCTTGACAACGTCTGAGGATCTACTGCATATACGCCTGCCGGCCTGTGAAAGAGTGACCGTGTCAATCGGGTCCGTTATTGATTCAGGTTTCGGGACGGCTTGGTTTACAGATGATTTTGCAAGCCCACTCTTATTTACACTGCCCGGAAAAAGGTTATTTATTATGTTCATAACGGCCTCCCGATTGATATCTTCTGTTATAAATATATCATCCCGGAGGCCGGCTTGTATGTGATCATGATCACATACCGGTAATTTTTTGACAGCCAATTTGAAAGAAACCATGTTATATACAGTTATATACATCATTTAGTAGCGGTTTTTAATATTTTATTGCAAGTATTCTTAAGATACATAAAAAAATTTTGCCTGGATTGGCCGGGCAAAAGTAAGGAATAGGTTTGTTCATTGGAATAATATACGTTAAGCCCAACTTCCGATGGCTTGGCACCACGGGTAAGCTCACTACAGGGGAAAACGCAAAAGAAGAGTGGTAGCCGTCTGAAGTCTCTCCGCAGGGGTAAATTATTTCACCGAAAACATTGTCTTGCGCCAGGCCGAGCGCGAGGGTCGCTTGGAGGGGTTCTCCATAGGGGAAGCGACGGGGCGCGAAATTTTAGCCCCCTTAATAGCCTCCACTTGGAATTTCCGTTAAATAACCGCTTTAAAGTAGTTTCAGCTAAATTTCTTTAGACATTTTGTTTGAATTAGATCAGAATTTGCTTCCTTAAGGGGCCCGATTCCTCACGCAATAGGCAAAAAATCAAACAAACAAAAGCAACACGTCATAATTGCAAATTGACTCTAAAGACCTAATTATCCCCGTAGATATTTAAAGGCATCTAAACTTTGCCGTTTTATGGACAAATTTTTAGGACGGAATTTTCGTCTAAAATGACGTTTCTTTTTCTCTTATAGCGGGATAAACTCCAGTCAGGTCTTTCCTGTGTGCGATCCTGCAGTCCGATTAAACGCGGGGCCCTCTATATCGTCGTCGATTAACAAACTCAAGCAAATAGTTTCACATAGGGGCGTGTTTAATCGGCAAAGGATGCATACAGGAAAGACTACCAAACTTACTACTAACAGCACAAAATCTCTCGTGCGTGAGTCCTGTGGAATTCCGCAGAATTGAAGCACGAAAACTTGTTCTGTACGAAACTAGTCATTTTAGTAAGTTTTCAATGTTTTACATGCGACTCATCTCTTTCAGCAGACTGCTTGGTTTTTCTTGCTAAGACGCCAGAAGGCCATTACTACCGCCTTTGTTTTTTTGCATTTGCCAGCGGAAAATAAAAAGCCATTACCCCACTCATCTAACAGAGCTCCAAAGGTGTAACCTCTTCAGACATCCCGGCTTCTATTAAATCATACTCTTCATCTGTTAAGTCTGTTTCTATAACAGGGGGATTATCTCCAAAAACTGTTTTAATTAAAAAATCATAAAAAACTGGATAAACCTCTTCAATTTTATCGTCAGGTATTGTTTTTATAAGATAGACAAGATCCTTTTTTAATTTTGTCACTTTTTCCGCCCCCCTTTATATATTTGTTCTCTTGTATTGATATTCGTAACTCTAATATAGTCGTTATCAAAACGGAATAAAATTCTATAATTGCCGACTCTCAAACGGTAACCCTCTCTACCTTTTAACGATTTTATATCCCCCTTGGGAGGATTAAAGCTTAAAGCTTTCAAAGCAACCTTTATTTTTCCCTTCATGGGTTCATTTATCCTATTTAAGTCTTTCAATGCTGTTGTAGTTAAATTTACTTGCACGATAGGTGCACCTCCTGCCTTATCCTTTCTTCAAAGACTTGATTACAAGCCTCCGCCAAAAAGTATTGTCTACGGCATATTCATTCCGGAGGGCTTTTTCCCGTTATTCTTCCAACATCTTGCAAATGTTCGTATTCGCTAAGTTCTTTTAAAAGCCATTCCTACCATTTCAGTAATATCCAACATTGAAGATAAGATCTTTTAGGGTGCCCGAAAATAAGTTTGAAAACGAGCTCCTGGCAGACAACAAAGGCTTCTTCATTGCAGTTTTCTACTTCTAGTATAGCATATTAAACTGGCTACACAAAGAATTTTTCGGTAAATAAATTACCGCATTATTGACATAATATGTGATTATCAGGCATCCATGTAAAGAAATCTTAAATTTGACAACGGCTCTGGAAAAAAAATATAGCGCCATTACCCCCTTTGCTTTTTCTGCGATTTTTGCCATTCTTCATACAGCGCGTCGTTGACTTCCCCGCCTTCAATATCATACCGTCAATTTTATTGGCAGGAAAAATCTTCAACGTAAACGGTTTCACTATCAATTTTTTCTCTCACAATAATATTAAAGTCAAGAAGCATGCCTAAAAAATTGTTGTTTTTTTCAAGAGCAGGGCTTCTGAAGGAACACTCTGCCTCACGTTTATCAAAATAACAGCTTCTTACATACCCCCATCCTTTTTTGCCTATTTCATCATAGTCTCCGTTTATTTTGCCGGGCTTATACTTATTGTAAATTTTGTTATCGACTTCGAAGGTTTTGTTATAATTTTTGACCATATAATCAGTATACTCATCGTCATCTTTGACAATTTTCAAATCATCAAGGCAAGTTAAATACCAGAGGTCATTTTTTGTTACAACAGACATTTCTTCTTTTGTCTGCTTATTTTTCATTTTTACTTTTATATATGTTCCGCTTTTTATCGTTTCTTCAAACCTCATTTTAAGAGTTTCCTGCATCGTCATTCCGCAACACTCTTCTTCATCATATTCATAGTATGGCGTATAATCGTTAATATGAAGTTTATAGTAAAGACAGTTAACTTGTATAACAACATCCTGATCCAGGAGTATGGCAATAAAGTTATTGTCTCTTTCAAATCTATTATTTTTAATTACATAAAAGCTGGCTTCCGAAGTGAGATATCTTCTCTTTATTTCCGGCCAGCCCAGGTTTCTTATTTCCGCATAGGACTTGTCTGCACGTGAATATTCGAATCTTTTGTAAGTTTTGTCGCTTACCTCAAATGTTTTCTTATAGTTTTTAAGCATATAATCGACATACTCTTTATCGTTTTTGACTATTTTCAACTCGTCAAGACAAATAAAATACCAAGAGATATTCCCTGTAATAATAACCATCTTTTCTTTTGTTTTTTTGTTTTGTATTTTTACTTTTATAAGGGTACCGCTACTCGAAAATTCTTCAAATCTTTTTCTCAGCACTTGTTCTGAAATTTCAAATGAATAATAATCAGGCAAATACCTGTTTACTTCTCTTGTGTAGAACTCATCATATACATACAGAACAAGGTAAACAACAAAGACGAGCAAAAAAAGTTTGCCGACAATGATAAATGCATTTTTGATTGAAGTCATAATCGGAGCATTTTTAATTTTATCGTATATTTTCATTATTCATACCTCTCTCTTAACGGCAGGCCAAGCCTGGTTCTAAGGGCATTTTCCGTAAGTTGATATGGATTGCCGGTTGTGATGGTGCCATCGGGATGTTTAATTTTAGGGCCGGCAACCTTTAAACCTACAACTTGCCGTTCTTTTGCTTCTTCTGTATACTTTGACCCGTTAACAGGTGTTATTATATTATAATGCTCTTGATGAGTACCCGTTGCATTGCAATAAGCATGAGCCATTTCATGAAAAAGTGTTGTTAGCGGTCTTAAATTATGACGATTTTTTCCCGCATTCAAAGAAGGATCGTATTGAATGATTGTTTCACAGCCAACATTCGGCGTTCCGTTTGGCAGTACAAAGCCGTTGTCTTTATCTTGTGATATTGCCGTAATATTCTTCTTTGACATTGCGTATAGTTCAATACTTACAGATTTTCCGGCCTTTTCGATTTCTTTAAACATCTTTCGACCTTCCGGTAGAGCTCTCATGGTTTCAAAGTCTGAGCCTGCTCTTACTTTGAACTTATCGTCACCGTCTATTTTTATATTCCTGCCATTTCCTCTCGTTATTTCGTCATCACCGTTACCGCCCAGATAACATTGTTTCATAGTTAAGCCATTTAAAAACCATCTGACGCAAATCATTATTTACGGTGAGCCTTAGCTAAGCCAAACTTCAGGCGGCTTGGCACCACGTGTAAAATCATTGCAGTGAAAAACACATTAGAAGAGTGGTAGCCGTCTGAAGTCTCTCTGCAGTGGTAAACTATTTCACCGAAAACATTGTCTTGCGCCAGGTTGAGCGCGGGGGTAGCTTGGAGGGGTTTCCATAGGGGAGGATGCGAGGGGGCGCGGAATTTTAGCCCCCTTAATAGCCTCCACTTGGAATTTCCGTCATATCAATGGGTTCGGAAACGGCTGCAGTTGTTTCAATATGGGGCGTTGCGGTATGGGTTACAGATGATTTTGAAAGCCCACTCTTATTTACACTGCCCGGAAAAAGATTACTTATTATGTTCATAACGGCCTCCCGATTGATATCTTCTGTTATAAATATATCATCCCGGAGGCCGGCTTGTATGTGATCATGATCACATACCGATAATTTTTTTGACAGTCAATTTTAAAGAAACCATATTGTATACATCATTTAGTAGCGGTTTTTAATATTTTATTGCAAGTATTCTTAAGATATATAAAAAAAATTTTGCTTGGATTGGCCGGGCAAAAGTAAGGAATAGGTTTGTTCATTGGAATGAGATACGTTAAGCCAAATTCCAGGCGACTTGGCATCGCAGGGAAAATAACCGCAGGGAAAAACGCATAAATAAAAGAAAGGGCTGGGCGAAAACCACCCAACCCTTCAGGAAAAATTGTTACTACAATTACACCTGTTTATTTTGCTGCAACTGTGCGAAGCTCAACTGCATTCGGCCACCAATCCCACATTCTCTGGGTCTTGCCGTTTATCTGGAAGGAGCTTACAAAACCTTTGTGTTTTACATCAATGGAAGTAATTCCGAGCTCTGTGCAAGATGTTACTTCACCGGCATCAGCTATACCGTTACCGTTTTTGTCCTGCCATACTGAAAGACCTTTAAGGGCGTCGCCTTTGACGATTCCATTGTTATCAGCATAGAGAGAAAGTTTCTCATAACCGGTGTCATATCCGCCGGAAGTTCCGAAGAGACAGCTCATATCTATTGTTCCGTCAGCTTTAGGGGCTACGAGCAGACCGTCGTTAGGCCCAACCCATTCCATTGCAATTTCGAAACCATCGCCATAGAAATCGGCTACTATGGTGTTTTTGAGATCTGTTGTTTCGTGCGGCAGATACTGGCCGTTGGAAGCTTCGAGTTTGCCGTTGCCGGTCATATCAAGAACGATCGGGCTGACTCTCTTTGTAGCGGTAATAGAGTGTATTTTCACTTTGTAAAGATCAAGGTTTATGTCCTCAACCATCTGAAGAACGCCATCTACATATGCGTAGCTGACTGAAGAGCTGCTGCCGAGAACATATTCTCTGTCTACACCACCCTTATTATTAACTTTTTCTATATCTTCCAATGCGCCTTCATCAATTGCATCGTCATCCTCACCGACAGTTGTTCCGGCATCTCTTCCGGGAACGATACTCTGATTTCTAATAACGGCAGCTACATTAGACCAGTCGATTTTGGCTATTTGATTTTTATTAAGTTTGTCAACAGCCTTTTTTATATCACCCGTAGCCTGATATTCGAAAAGAAGAGCGTTTGCCATTTCTGCACCAACGGAAGCAATCAGACTCTTAAAAGGATCTTTAAGATCTCCGGCAAGTCCTGCCAATATGGCATCATGCAACAACAGTGAAGGAGAGTAAATATAGTTAAAAGTTGCATTAGAAGCAGTTGTAGATCTAATCGTTACGGCATAAACGTCTGTCGGTTTGTCATTAGTATAGTTCTTGTTAATGTTAGTCTTTTTCGGAGCTACCTTAGAGCCTGTGGCCGCATATACCGCAGAAACAAGTGCCAGTGAAAAAATACCGACCATCAGAAGTAATAAAATTTTTCTCATACCTAAAAACCCCCTTAAAACATTTTTGTCTACACTCCAAGAATAACATCGCCGTATTGACATATTATTAACAATTTATTACGATTATGTCTTATTTGCAATATTATTTTATTGATAGATTTAATAAGTATAATCAATATATCAATAGTTAACAAATACAAATTATGCTTTAGTCATCAGAGCTGATACGGAATTAGTTTTCAATGGTCCGCAACTTGAAAGAGCAAACAAAATAAGTCTAGCGCAAATTTATAGCACATCAAAAAAAACAATCATCATTTCAGCTTATTAACTCTCCGGATTGCCACAGCATAGTTTATCCCCGCTAAGACTGGGATTCGCGACAACAGTTCTTTATTTTATATCGGTTGAACTTATACAAATTTCCTGATATTACTATAATAATCCGTCAGCCTGCCTCTCAAGATAGCGAGAAAAAAAAGGCAAGTCTTAAATTAAAAAAAGCCGACCCTTACGAATCGGCTTTTTTTATTTAAGTGGTTTTTAATTTATTTCGCTGCAACTGTGCGGAGCTCTGCTGCTGACGGCCACCAATCCCACATTCTCTGGGTTTTGCCGTTCATCTCGAAGGAGCTTACAAAGCCTTTGTGTTTTACATCGATGGAAGTAATTCCGAGCTCTGTGCAAGATGTTACTTCACCGGCGTCAGCG
>JAVBNT010000034.1:0-86094 GCA_031551355.1 Candidatus Xenobia bacterium
GACAATACTTTATAATGCACGTGAAGAATACAAATATGCCGTGGCCATTATCAAATGATTTGCAAAAAAGAATTATCACTGTAAAAATACCGGATAGTTTTTATATGATGGGTATCAGCTATGTTAAATCAAGTTGCTCTAGAGTATTTATAACTGATTTTCTTTAGACTTTGCTAAAGTGGCGTGAATATAAAATAAAACTCACAATTTATAATAAAAAAGGAGCCGTCTATGCAGACGGCTCCTGTAAAGGTAAGTTTTTATAAATTGGCTTTGGGAGAATATGTTTCCGTGAATTCTCCTTTTGCCGGGAAGCGTTTTAAAATCACTGCATCTTCAGGAAGCATAACTTTATCGCCCGGCTGCAGTTCATCTTTTTGTTTCTCCGACGTTTTTCCCGGAGGCAATATGAATACCGATATTTTTGTTTCCGGTTCGGTATAACGTTTGTTTACATATGCGAGTCCGTACTGCATTCCGTCAATGATCACACAGCTTGTGACATAGCCGATTGCGTCTCCTCTTTTGGTTGTAATAGGGCAGCCCTGTTTAACGACTCTTATTCCCTTGTTTAGCATTTTGAAGCGTATGATCTGCATTTTGCTGTTCTTCTCTTTTTCAACAACAGTCTTTCTGCCGATGAAGAAGGGTTTATGGAATTTTACAAACGGACCGTAACCGGCTTCAATAGGATCTACATTGTAAGGTCCTTCAAGTTCATGGCCGTAAAGAGGCAGACCTGCTTCGGTTCTTGTAGAATCTCTGCTGCCAAGGCCGCAGGCTTTTACACCTAATTCTTTTCCGCTGTCAAGCAGTAACTTCCAAATAAACGGTGCGTCTTTGGGATTGAGGTAAAGTTCATATCCATAGTCTTCACCGGTATAGCCGGTTCTGGAAACAATGACCTTCTTGCCTTTTATTTCCGTCTCGATGAACTCATTTCTGTTTAATCTGAGGAATTTTAAGTTTTCACCGTTGGCAAGCAGGTTGCTTATTATTATCCAGGAATTTGGTCCTTGCAGCGCAAGATCGACCAGACATTCATCACCGTATTTTTGATCTTTTAAATCTTTTATGGTTACGTTAAATTTAATATTTTTGTGCATGCATTCGCTGTCAACCGTATATTCATTGCTTATCAGAGCGTTGAGCCATGCGTTTACTTTCGCTGCGTTTGCTGCATTTACAACAACCATAAATTTATGCGTATCCCGCCGGTAAACCATTATGTCATCAAGAATATTTCCATCGGCATCAAGCAGGTAGCTGTATTGGGACTGGCCTTTCAGCATTCTTAGTGCATAGTTGCTGGTAATTGTATCAATGAATCTGCAGGAATCGGACCCCTCAATAGAAATGATTCCCATGTGACTTACGTCAAACAGGCCGGCTGCCGTTCTTACGGCTAAGTGTTCGTCATTTATGGTAGTGTACCATACCGGCATGCTAAAGCCGGCAAACGGAGCCATTCTGCCCCCGAGCTTGATATGTTCGTCATACAGGCAGGTTTTTTTCAGTTCCGTTTCCTGCTCCTGATATTTGAATGATTTTTTAGCGGCCGGTTTCTCGATTTTACCGTTCAGGTATTTCTGACCCATAAAATAAGGTTTACCCATATCAAATATACCGGGGTATGTTTGATACATCTCAAATCCGTCAACTTCATCCTTATAAAGCGGCAGTCCGTATTCTTCCTTTATTCTTTCTATGCCGCTGTATCCGCTGGGCTTGAAGCCTCTCTTAATTAGTTCGGACCATACTGTTTCGGCTTTGTCAGGGTGTACCATAAGACTGCAGGTGCTTCCCGTCAGGCAGGCAAGTATCAGCGTGTCGGCACCGTTTATGCTGTTGCGGGTAATTGTTGCTTTTTCAACTTTGATACCGGCGTTTGTAAGAGCAAGGGCCGCATTTTCTCCGATAATTTGTATATTGGTTAAAAGATTCCGTTTTTCAAGCGTGTTTGTCATATCATCGACAACTGCCGGACCCTGTATCTTGGCGTAGATGTCGGTTTCATCAAAAACGACATATCCGTCTGCCAATGATCTTAAAAGTGAAATTATCTTTTCTCTTGTTATCGCCGATGTTACGACCGTAAATTTGTTTTCTGCCGTTCTGCCGACAAAAACGGTATCGACAACCTTGCCGCTGTTCTCCATTATAAATGTTGTTGTGCTTTCGCCTGTTTTTAAGGCTGAAATTCTGCTTACCATCACTTCATCAAGAAAATATGACGCTCTGTCTCCTCTGATTTCGAGTATTCCTGTGTTACAGGCATCAGTTAATGCGCTATCGGCAAGACTTCCTTCCGAAGGCGATTCACAGTAAAGAGGAAGTTCATATCCGTGTATTGTTTCTATTTTATATTTATTGGCAACATGCAAATTATACAGGGGAGATTTTCTCGTCCCGGTTTTTTCAGGGCTCATCCAGAACGGATATTCGCTTTGAGGCATAACCCTTTGTGCGTCTGTTTCTTTTATTAAACTCTGAACCTGTTCCGTCAGTTTATCAAGAACCCCCAAGGGAATTTTTGCCCGGCCTACGTCTCCGGAACTTTCAAGATATTTGTAAGGACGCATTTCCTTTAATGCCGTATAGATTATATTTGCCAGTTCTTCGGTGTGCTTTTCCCTGAAACCGCGCTGGGTGATCCAGGTAGTTCCGAATCTTAGTGCTCCAGGATGAACGGCACTTGTGTCTCCGGGAATTGTATTTTTGTTGCATGTTATTCCGCACATGTCAAGAATTCTTGAAGCTATTTCGCCTCTTAAATTGAAACCATGTGTGCCTTTCAAATCTCTTAAGTCAACAAGTACCATATGGGAATCTGTTCCGCCATAGGCTAGTTTCAGACCCAGTTTTGAAAATGTAGAAGCAAGTGTTTTACTGTTGCTCAGAACCTGTTTTTGTAAATTGGCAAAGTTTTCCGTATTTGCTATTTTAAATAGAACTGCTTTTGCGGCAATGGCGTTTAAATGAGGACCGCCCTGTTCTCCGGGGAATACGGCAGTGTCAATCATTTTTCCGTATTCTTCGTTGGTGGTTAAAATAGCTGCGCCTCTGGGACCGCATAATGTTTTATGGGTCGTGAATGATATTACATCGGCAAATCCGACAGGGGAGGGGAAGCATTTTCCTGCTACAAGACCTGCGATATGCGACATGTCTGCAAGTAAAATGGCTCCGACTGATGTTGCTATTTCTCTGAATCTTTTCCAGTCTATTAGTCTGGGGTAAGCGCTGTAACCGGCAATAATCATCTTGGGACGGTGTTTATGGGCAAGCTCTTCAACTTCTTTGTAATTAATATCACCTGTTTCATAGTCGGCATGGTATGATACTATATTATAGTTTTTACCGGATCTGTTGGCATGACTGCCATGTGTAAGATGGCCTCCATGTGTGAGATCCATCCCTAAGACGGTTTCCCCGGGTTTTACGAATGCCTCGTAGACGGCGTTATTTGCCGCTGCCCCGGAAAGCGGCTGCACATTTACAAATATATTTTCAGCTTTGATTGCATCGGTGGCAAAGAGCGCTGCTGCTCTTCTGCATGCAAGAGACTCTACGACGTCTGCATATTCGACGCCTTTATAGTATCTGCGATCGGAATATCTCCTGAGATAGGAAAGCTGGTCCGCCAGATCCGGAAGGTGTTCGCCTGTTTCACGCAGCAGCCTCCTTGACGGATAGCCTTCGGCATATATATTGGTAAATGTTGAGGCCAGAGTCATTCTTACCGGTGCCGGACATTCGCTTTCGGAAGCTATCATAATGAGCTTTCGGCTTTGCCTTTCATCTTCAAGACCTAAAATATGCGCAATCTCTTCATCTGCGTGACTTATTTCATCATTAAATACAGACGTATTTGACCCGGTCCATTTTGTTTTTTCAATTGTATTCAAAATTTGACCCTCTCTTCCGTTTAATTATATTTGTTAATTTAGGAATATTTAATTGCTCATTCGGTTACTATTTCTACCATACACTAGTAGAGTTCCAGAATCTTCCTTGCCCTTCCTTCACGAAAAAACTTAATGAACCGTCTTGAAGGTATTTTTAAGATATTTCGTTTATTTGTGCCTGTTTTACATGTAAAAATGGCGCTGGTAAAACCAACGCCAGTATATTAATATTTAAGTTTTCTGAGTCTGCCGGTTTTATTCAAGCAATGAGATCATTTTCCTGGCATGATTATCTTTGCTTTCTATTTCAAGGCATTTTTTAAAGTTTGCCAGAGCTTCATCATATTTGCCAAGTCTATAACAGACGAGAGCCAAATTGTAATAAGCCTCTCTTATTCCTTCTACAAGTTTGGTGGCGCTTTCAAATTCTATTTTAGCCTGTTTGAGCATTTTAGGATCTTCCGCCATAAGCACGCCCTGAGTGAAGTGTATGTTGGCCTGTTCTTCGTTTGTTTGCTCTTTTTTATCATCTTTATCGCCTTTGAAGGGCATGAGTAGGATTTCCATCAACGGAATTCCCCATCTAAATGGTACTTTCTCCCCTTCTTTTTTCTTTACACCGGCGTTTGCCAGTCTTTGACTGTTCTTTCTTATGAGGAACTGCGGCTGAGAATCGTATTCTTTGCGTTTGTCGTCATCGCTGAGAACATTGTAGGCTGCGATTGTTATTCTTTGTGCATTTTCGCTCATTTCACGAAAACGCCTTGACGTATTTCTGTATGTTTCCTGGATTTTTTCTTTTGTGTCTATTGGAGCTGCACCTAATACTTTGTAATAGTCCTTCATATGAGCAACTACCCCTTTTTCGAAAATGATATTTTATTTTTTCTATAACAATGAATATTTTTAAGTATGTCAATCTTGTTAATTTTAATATTTTATTACATTTATTACGTTTTTGTAAATATTTTCCTGCATTTTTGATGTTAAATTTTTGTGAAATACTGAAAAGACTCTTTTTGTTAAAAGAATTTTTACATTATTATAATGGAAAGATTTATATCGCAAGGTTTTTTCATTCTTAGCTAGAAGTTTTAATGTCTGTTTTTCGCGTATTATTTTGTTGGATTTTAAGGAGGACTTTTAATGATTTCCAGAGATTTATTGATTGTGTTTTTTCTAGTAGTAATTTCTATCCTTTCATGTGGATGTTCTAACGGTGATGTGGAGCGTTTGAAGAATGAGAAAATAATGCTGGAGCAGGATTTAAAAGCCAAGAGTGAGCGGGTGGTTTCGCTTGAAGCCGAAATAAAGAAATTGAACGACAATAATTCCAAACTTACGGAAGAGTCCAGTAACCTGAGAAGAAGGCTGACTGATGCCGGGTTGGCGGAGAATCCTGATGAGGCGGCATTTAACGGCTGCAAGGAGAATCTTAAGAAGATCGCTTTGGGTCTCAGGCTTTATTCTGCGGATCATGGTAAAAAGTATCCCAAAAAATTGAGTGATATCTCGCCCAATCCCAATTATCTTGAATTTGTACCGACCTGCCCTGCCGCCGCTAAGGATACATATACGCTTGGTTACAAGGCATCCAAAGACGCAAAGGGCTACAAGGTATGTTGCTTTGGACATAATCATGGAGCGATACTTGTAAAGAAAGATTATCCTCGTTTTGATTCCGTTAACGGCCTTGAGGTTGAACGCGATGATAAAAAAGCCCAGGCAGAAGAAGAGTAATTTTATTGCTCATACAATATAATTTCTATTATATTTGATTTAGAGTATGAATCGGTTCCGGTTTCATACTCTTTTTGTTTTATATAATAATTATCCATCCATATTTTTAAACCGGTCTGAATGGCATACGGATGGTTGGGCGTTGTTACTAATAACAGCCTGTTGTATTGCGAAAACTCTTTTATAAATGACCTTTCAGCCTTATCTGCCGGCCTTATCTGTGCCCTGCCTCCGTAATAATAGTATACGGGCGCAGACATCATTGACGGATTAACAAGGATAAGATCGTTTTCATTTGTATTGTTATTTAAAATGTTGCCTGCTTCTCTCCAGTTTTGACCGAGGAATTTTTCTTCAAAACAGTCATTCTTTATGGAGATCAGGTTAAGCAGCAATATTGATGAAACGATTACGGCAGATAACGTTTTATGTGGGTTCCGCCTTATTGTATTTGCCAGCATCAGAGAGACAAACGGAACTATTACTACAAAATATTTGAATTCAAATATTCTCAAAGAGGTCAGCGATGAAATGATAAATATGCAAAACAGCGGGATTCCTGCTGCTAAGTTTATATCTTTTGACGACTTTGCCGCCGCCAAAATCAACAATAAGGCCGATATACATATCAGTGTTGCCTGCAGCGACGGAATATCAATGAACGGTCCGAAAATTATTTGCTGTATCAACACCGTCAACTGGCTGAATCCCGGGGCTTCCCTCAGACTAAAATCCTGCATTTTTGTGTTTTTCAGGAAATATACCACCCAAGGCAGAAAGGCTGTGAAAACACACGCTATGTGTATCAGATATCTTTTTATATCTCCGGATTTTTTTAAAGTAAAGATGATTGTTTGCGTTAGAACAGCAAAAACAAACAGGTAATGAGTGTATAATCCGGCACTGTTTAGAATTGTCAGAATTATCAGATGTTTGCTTTTAAAGCTTTTTAGATATTTTATGAATATTAGAAAAGAAAAAATATAAAGGAATTCAAGAAGGGAGTACATTCTGAATTCCTGTGCGAGGCTTCTGTCAAAAGACGAAAAGGCAATAATGCAAGAGGCTATGCATGCTGTTTTTTTATCGTATATCTCAAGTGCTGTGAGCCATGTGGCATAGACAGACAGGATTGAGAAAACGACCGATGACATTCTGAGAAACCATTCATCACTGCAGATACTCATCCAGAAATGCGACAATAAAAAATACAATGGCGGGTGCACTTCATTGCAGGCAGTCATAAACGGGATTATTTCTCCTAATTTTCTGCCGGCAACGAGCCACACCACAGATTCATCAATGGACAGGCTCCTGTATCCCAGAGAAAAGAATTTTAGGAGCAAAGCTGTGATTAAGATAATGTAAATTACATACTTATGCGCGCAGTATTTATCCGCAGGCAGTTTTTCAGTTGAGCAACTGACTGGTAATTTCTTCACACTCTGCGAGGATTCTGTTTGCTTTTTGATGGGATGTTGCTTCCACATATATTCTGAATATAGACTCCGTACCGGAAGCTCTGAACAGAATCCAACTGTTATCGTCGAGTATATACTTTATACCGTCCAAAGTAAAGATGTCCTTTATTTTTGTGCCGTCAAACGATTTGATGTTTTTTTTGCAAAGTCTGTTCATAACTTCTTCTTTTTCTTCATTTGTTTCGAAGCAGATGTCTGTTCTGTGGAAGTAGTATGTTCCAAAGTTATAGGAAAGCTCATTGATTATTTCATCAATACCTTTGCCGGCATATGACATCGCTTCAAGTGCCATAAGCGCTATCAGTGGTGCATTTTTGTCTGGAATACTATTCTTGATGCCTATGCCCCCGGACTCTTCTCCGCCAATCAATATATCGTTTATCAGCATCAGATTTGTTATATGTTTGAAGCCTACGGCAGTTTCATACAGCGGCAGCTTGTAGTGTTCCGCCATACTTTTTGTTAATCTTGAGGTAGCAAATGTCGTTGCGATTCCTCCGGTCCATTTTCTGTTTTCAACGAGATGCCAAAGTACCAGGGCAAATATTTCATGCGGCTGTATAAAGCTCCCAAGTGAGTCGACTATGCCCAGAGTATCTCCATCCCCGTCAAAAGAGAAACCGATATCGGCCTGACTTCTGAGAACTTTTTCTACGAGCGGGGCAATATTTTTACCGATCGGTTCAGGATCATAGCCGCCAAAATTGGGGTTTTCTTCGTTACGTATTTCTTCAATATAAGAGCCTATCTGTTTGAAGATTCTCTCCATAAGCCCAATAGCCGCCCCGTATAGAGGGTCACTGATAATTTTAAATCTGGAGTTGGCAATCCGCTCCATATCTACAAGTTCGCATATGTCTTTTAAATAATTTTTGTCAGGTGAGAACTCCTGAATTGTCGGCAAATTGCCATTTGTAAACGGGTAAAAACGCTCTGTTGTATTTAAGAGTTTTTCGATTTCCCAAGTCATTTCGGAGGTTGCCGCTCCGCCGTATTCCGCTTTGTACTTTATGCCGTTATAGTGCGGGGCGTTGTGGCTCGCAGTAATTATTATGCCTGCTGCCGCCTGTTTTTCCAAGACTGCATGTGTCAGTGCCGGCGAAGATGTGTGTGTTTTTGATAAATATACAGGGATGCCGCAGCTAATAAGTTCTTCTGCGGCAAGTTTTGCAAAATAGCTGGACATAAACCTTGTATCATAACCTATCACAACACCATTTCCGGGATCCTGCAGTATTGATTTGCCGTTTTCTTTTACGGCTTTATAGATATCAAGCTCCCCTCGGCCGGGCCAGTATAGCCAATTAGCTATAGCTCTTATGACTTTTTTTAGGTTGTCGGATGTAAAATCCTGGGCAATTATTCCTCTCCACCCATCTGTTCCAAAGGAGATATTCATATTTTCCGTGCCTCCTTTTAGACATTATTTGGCTATTTTGGGAGAATGTCAAGCTATGAAAATATATGATTCGGTTTAATAAGCTAGCTGTTGAATAATGAAAAAATACGTTATATATTTCTTTAATCCTTTATTTTTATGAAAAAATTTTTATGCATGCTGCAACGGGCGATTATTTTTGCTGCAACAAAACGAATGATAGCATAATATATGAATTGATGGTATTTCTTGTAAAGTTTGTTTGTAGTCTACTTTATTTATAATTATATCATTCTGTGCTTTTTTAGTGAAGAGGTTATTTCCATTTTTTGCCCGAATTTTTAGAAAGATTTTTTTATATTATATTTGATAAATATCAAAAGAAAGACGATGGCTGATTATGGTTTTTAATAAACTTTTTTTGTACGTGTTTTTGCTTTTTGTTTCTGTCGCGGTCTCTTCCTGCGCTTTTTCCAAAAAAACACCGGAAAAACCTGGAAGCCTTGCGGTTAATGTCACTGTAAGCCTTGCTCCTTTTGCCGATTTTGTAAGGGAGATTGGCGGAGATAAGGTTAAGGTTTCGGTTGTCATTCCTCCGGGCGCAAACCCCCATGTGTTTGAGCCCACTCCAAGCCAGCTTTCTTCGCTGGCCAAAAGTGATATATTTATTTTTATGGGTCTTGATTTTGAGTTTTGGAAAGATAAATTCATTAATTCTGTCGGAAACAAATCGCTTCGTCTGGTGGAGCTTTCCGACGGCATGAATATTCTTGACGACGCCGAAGAGGAGCATGTTTGTGAAGATTCGGATTGCACTGGACACTCAAAGGGAAATCCCCACTTGTGGACCAGTCCGAAAGCGGTTATTGAATTTATACCAAAGATAGAAAAGGCATTATGTGATGCTGATCCGGGAAATTCTTCCTTTTATAAATCAAGAGCCGGGGAATTTAAGAGAAAGCTTTTGATTCTGGATAAAGAATGTGCCGAGATGGCGGATTCTCTAAAAAATAAAAAGTTTTTATCACAACATGCTGCCTGGACATACTTTGCTCACGACTATAATTTGCAACAGATAGGAATTATTGAGCTTTCTCCCGGTAAGGAGCCCAGTCCGGCACATATAAAGCAAATTATTGATTTGGCCAGAAAAAACGGTGTGAAAATGATCTTTGCCGATGCCCAGTTCTCTCCTAAAGCAGCCCAGGTTGTTGCTGATGACGGCAAACTTGTTGTTGTCAGACTGGATCCTATTGGTGATGCGAATACTTCATATATTACCTTGATGAGGAGTAATCTCGCTAAAATACGCGAGGCTTCCGAGCTTAATCAGAAGTGAATATGAGTTTTTTATTTACGGTTGGGAATTCTTATTTGTTAATTTTATCACTACAATCTCAGGAGGGTTGTATATTCGCGGCAGGCGTTTGTTGATTGAAAGCCCGCGGCTTATTATGTGCGTCAATCCTTCGTGTTTGTATAAACCCCCGGCGTATTTGGGAAAGAATCCTTGATTAGGTGCAAAAATACCGTTTACGAGCAATGGTATTCTGAATTGTCCTCCATGTGTATGGCCTGATAAAATAAGATCAAAATTATATTTTTTATATGAATTTATTCTTTCGGGCCGGTGAGCCGCAAGTATTTTTAAAATGCCCGTATCGTCTTTTATTTTATTAAACGCCCTGTCCATCTCTTTTTCCTGTTCATAGCTGCTGTCCTGATAGGCTTTCTTTTCCG
Source organism: Candidatus Xenobia bacterium (assembly GCA_031551355.1). Taxonomy (GTDB): domain Bacteria; phylum Vulcanimicrobiota; class CADAWZ01; order CADAWZ01; family CADAWZ01; genus JAVBNT01. Next base: position 10,248 of record JAVBNT010000034.1, read on the forward strand.
GATCTTCTATGCCGGCGATAATTAAGTTACTGTCTTTTACCGTGATTTTCTCGTATGAGTCGGACAATACCGTTACTCCGTTTGCCTGTGAAATTTCTTTAAAAATTCTAACTTTTTCAGACCAGTATTCGTGATTGCCTGTTACATAAAAGGACGGAATGTTTTTTATGCCCTGCAGCAGCAGTATTGAATTCTGCATTTCTTTTCTGTCATCGAATATGTCTCCGCAGAGAATTATCAGATCGGGGTCCTGTTTTAGTATTAACTGTATTAATTCCTGCTGTTGTCTACCGTATATATTGCAGTGGAGATCGGCCAGAAGTACGACGGTAATTTCTTTGCCCGAACTGATTTTTTCGGTATTTATATGATAATTTCTTACGGTTAATCTGTTATTAAAAGCGGTTGCGGCAATTAACATTATAATTGCCGCTGTTATAACTACAGCAATCAGGTATTGAAGATGGTTTTTTTTCGGCGTTTTTTTCATTGCTTTGCGGTTACATATGCAAAACGGCCACTAAATGGTGACCGTTTGTGTTTAGATACTTGATTTTTTGATCTTATAGCCATTTGCTAAGCCTATTGGAAATTTCCTTTAGAAGTGTGATTTCCTGGGCTCTTGTTCTGGCAATGTGGCATATAATACTCACTGCGGTGGTTTTTATATTTTCTTTTTCGTTTTTAACCGCCGCCGTCAATTTTTTTAATGATTCTTCGAATTTTTGTAAATCTTCATTTTTTAAATCAATGTTTTCGGGCACTGCAAAATATTCCGACGCCATAGTGTTAACTGTATTGCCAATTTCCGCTAATGATTCACACATTATCGCTTTGCTTATGCTTTCACTGAGGTGCTTTAGCACATGCAGCGCCTTTGCGTTTTCCTCGTCTATAAGTTCCCGCTTGTATTCCTGGGTAAGGGAGCCGCTGTCGGTCTGTTTAGACGTTATTTCCGCCGTCAGATTGTCTTTCAGTCTGGCAACCTCCAGTCTTGTTTTTTCCGTATCAGCCTGCGCTTCTTCAAGTGCTTCCCTTAATGATTTTATTTGTTCTCTTGCGGCACCCATTTCATTACTTGAATAGCTGATTTCATCTTTTACCGTCTGCAGCTCCTCGTGATACTCTTGAGCATCAGAACCCATGCCTTTTTTACCGTCTAATTTTATTGTTGTTATAAATAAATGTATCAGCAGCGGTATAAGTTTGTAAAGAACTTCTTCGCGTTTTATCTGGAACTCACTTTCGACTCTTAATGTCCCGCAGATAACGCCGTTATCAATGACCGGCATCAGATGGACTGAGCCTATTTCGGAACTTAGTTCGTCTCCATTGAAATATCTCTCGGATTTTGACATAACATCGCAGTAGATAGGTTTGCTGTTGTTTAAAACCCATTCTTCCCTGGATTCCGGCAAAATACCGATATTGTTCTCGAACGTAAGTCCGTTTGTTTCACTGAATGTATACTTTGTATTGTCCTGCCCGATCAGGGTGAGGGCAAGCTTATCACAGCTTGAAATGCCGAGGATCATTTTACATATGTTTTCGAGTATGTTGTTGGTATTGCCGGTTGTTCCCAATGCCTCTACTTCTTCCGACAATGCCGTGATTTTTGTTATATGCTCGTTAAGCGAGTTGCTGTAACTGCCGAACGAATCGTAGAGAGCCTGTTTTTCCATCACGGTTCCGACCACGTTGCCGACTATGGACAGTATTTGAGTTTCCGATATTCCGGAAGCCAGTTCCTTGCTGGCAAACACAACCAGCAGACCTCTGACTTGACCTCTGTATAAAAGAGGCACGATTGTTTTCCAAATAGATGTTGATGCGATGTTGACTGAAAATACCGTTTTATTTCTTATCGTATTCTTGTATTCATAATCTTCCGAAGAGACAGTTGAATTACTGTTTACAAAATCTTGAGGAACACCTTCATGGGCTACGAGGTTCAGGGTTTTCGAGTTTTCATCGAAATAGTAAACAAGAAACTGCTCGTTTACTATCGGCACCAGTTTGGAGACCTCGGCAAGTGCTTTTTTGCAGTAACTGTATATATCGTATTCTTCATTAAGATAGGATAGCATTGCAAATAAAGCTGAGAACTCGTTGTTTCTTTTTTCAATTTCTTTTTGAAACTTGGCGTCGGCTTCCAGATCTTCTATTTGCAGCAGGCTTGCCATATGCTGACCGCCCTGGCCGCTCATTGGATGTATCGTGACCTGTACAGGAACTTCACGCTCATTACAGAACAGCATTGTTTCCGACACATAGTTCATATCGTCTATTTTTCCGTAAAAATTGTCGGAAGCGAACAGTGATATAAAGTCATTTTTGAATTGCGGGGCAAAAATCGTGGTAATCGTTTTTTGTGTAAGTTTGTCGGCGGGAATGTCCATCATAACCGACAGCGAATTGGAGGCATGCTCTATCTGACCTTCAGAAGAGATGATTGCGAACGGTTCTTTTGTTTTGCTCAGTATTGTGGCGTTGCTTATCACTTCCTTATAAAGCACTTCTTTGAGATCTGCTGTCTCAAATGCAGTGCTGATAACGCGGCCGATAATCTCAAGCATCGTAATTTCTTTTTCTTCAAGAGCTTTTACCTTGTAAGAGCTTATCTGGACAATACCCCTCGTTATTTCTCCGCATACGATCGGTATTGCCAGCACGAATTTGAATCCTTCTTCTTTGCAGTGGCTGCACCGGTTTTGCTTATCTTTCGTAATATCCGGTGAATAGCACAACTTTTTCTGTGCAACTGCTTTTGCGCAAACACAGTCGCCAAGCAATGTGTTGGATATTTTCTTAATAAAGTGATCGGAAACTCCATGAAATACAATCGGAGCATGGTAGAAGGTTTGCTGATCGTCTATAAGCTTGATAAGTCCGCTTTCCACCTGAAGCATCTCTACTATAAGGTCCAAAAATTGCTCCAACAGTATTTTTACGGCATAATTGGCTTTTGATATTTCGATTATCCTTGACAGGTAGTAAAAATTATTTTCCTGTTTTTTCAGCGCATCCTGAAGCTCCTGATCTTTTTTTGCCTGAGCGATCTCTTTTTCGATCTGTTTTTTTTCTACGAGTTCCTCTGCGCTGGACGACGCTCCCATTTCCTTGCTTTTTACAACTATTCCTATTTTATTTCCGCGTTTATCCTTGAAACTTGAAAAAATGTCAAAACACTCATGCCCTTTGCGTGAGGTGTATGATATACTCTTGTTATCTACTTTCGGATCTTTGCGGAGCTGTACAAGTATTTCGATTATTTGTTCCGTTAATGACTCCGGGTAGACCTCGAATATAGTGTGTTTTTGCCCCTCAATGGCTAATATCGGATTTAATTTTATAAATCCTCTGTTTGCATAAGAGATGTTATTGTTATCATCTACAATTGCTATTGCTAAATCCAGTGATTCAAATATAAGTAAGGCTTCTTCCAGATTCTGTGGCATATTAATCACCATCACTCTTTTTTTATGCTTTCATCACAACAACGGTATGCGACTACTTTTTCAATCTGTATTATTCTCTTTTTTCAGCTTTCTAACCTTTATTTTTTTGTTGATTTTCTTAAATTTAACTTGTGAAAAATTTTAATATCTCTGCCTTCGATTGACTTTAGCCGATCGGGGTGATAATATAAAAATCTGTAGGTTAATAAGGCAAGCCGCCTTAAATATTTTTTGCTTTACAGAAACTAATTCTGGGAGGGTTTATGAAGAGTTGCCTTCAAAGAGAGATGGACGCCAGAAACCTTGACTGGATAATCCTCTCCGGCGATACTGTTTCGACTCCTGATATAAGGTATATACTCGGCAAATCCAATCTCATACGTCCTACAATTCTTATAAGAAAAAAATCAGAGCCGGTCGTTGTTTATGAGCCGATGGAAAGAGAAGAAGCCGTTAAGTCCGGAATGGATGTCTTTTCACGCGAAGATATTTTACCCCGTTCTAAAATTTTAGCTCTGCCTGGTGAAAAAGATCGGCAGATTTCTTTTTTTTCCGCCCTTTTGGATCGTTTTTCCGTTTCCGGAAACGTTCTGTTTTCCGGAAATGATGAAATATTGAATTCATTTGCAATTCATGAATTTCTGATTTCACATAGAAAAGACATAACGATTGCCGCTTATGAAAATAAAAGCTTGTTCCAGACGGTAAGGCAGACTAAGGAAGATTATGAACTTGACCTTTTAAGAGATGTCTCGGTCAGAACGATGAAGATTTTTGGGGAAATATTTTCATTTCTGAGAAAGTCCAGACTTGTTAACGGAGTTTTGAAGAATGACAGCGGCGCCAGTGTTTTACTGGGAGATATAAGAAAACTTGTGCTGAGGGTAATGGCTGCGGAAAGTCTAACCCCGGAGCAAATCCCTATTATTGCTATGGGTAAGGATGGGTCAAGCCCTCATTGCCGGGGAACCGATTCAATGGAAATTAAGCAGGGTATGCCCATAGTTATGGATATTTCTCCCAAATGTTCAGTTAGCGGATATTTTTCCGATGTGACAAGAACTGTTTGCGTGGGTAAAGCACCGGATCAACTTTGCGACATCTACAGCCAGGTAAAACAAGCCTATGAAATTGCCGTCAAAAGTGTTGCATGCGGTAAAAAACTGTCGCATCCGGACAAGATGGTTAGTGAGTATTTCCGTTCAAAGAAACATCCGGTTGTAATGGATACCCCGGGAATAACCAAGGGATATACGCATTCACTGGGACATGGTGTCGGCCTTGAAATTCATGAGCTTCCGCGCGTAAGCGCTTATAATGATGATGATGCCAAAATATTTCAGCCGTCAATGGCCTTTACCATCGAACCGGGATTGTATTACGGCAATATGGATCTGGGAGTCCGGCTGGAAAATACTTTTTGTTTGGATGCCGATGGGAAGCTGGAAAATTTGACGGAGATGCCCATGGAACTTGAAATATGGCCTCAAATCAATTGAAACCGGCGAATCTGCGTCGTCGCAGGCTATTTCGCTCGTTCGACGTAGTAAAGACTACGCCTCACTCGTCGAAATAACCTTTGACTTAGCATCTCCGCCGGTTTGAATTGATTTGTATTTTATTGAATTCCCCTCCTTCGGAGGGGTGTCGCAAAGCGACGGGGTGGTTTTCTGCAAGTCAAACCGGATATTCGCTCGCTCGACGTAGTTCAGGCTATGGCTCGCTCGTCGAAATCCTGCTTGACTTAGCATCTCCGCCGGTTTGAATTGATTTGTATTTTATTGAATTCCCCTCCTCCGGAGGGGTGTCGCAAAGCGACGGGGTGGTTTTCTGCAAGTCAAACCGGATATTCGCTCGCGCGACGTAGTTCAGACTACGGCTCGCTCGTCGAAATCCTGCTTGACTTAGCATCTCCGCCGGTTTGAATTGATTTGTATTTTATTGAATTCCCCTCCTCCGGAGGGGTGTCGCAAAGCGACGGGGTGGTTTTCTGCTAAGTCAACTTGAATGCTCGATCGAACGCTCGACGTAGACTAAGACTCAATGTCATTATGTTAAGAGAAGCTATTCTTGGATTTTGACAAAAATCACGAAATTAATTCGCTCCACGCGTCATTGCGAGCCTGTAAGGCGCGGCAATCCAGGCATTTGTTTTTCTGGATTGCTTCGTCGGTGCCTCCTCGCAGTGACGAAAATGGCAAAAACGGAGATTTAAAACCTTAACTTATGACATTGAGATAAGACTACGCCTTGCTCGTCGAAATCGCCTTTGCCTTAGCATCTCCACCGGTTTAAATTGATTTGTATTTTGATAAATTCCCTTCCTTTGGAGGGGTGTTGCGAGGCGACGGGGTGGTTCGTCGCCAAACAGGATACTCGCTCGCTCTACATAGATAAGACTCAATTTAAGAGAAAATGATTTCTCACAGAGAAGAAGAGAACACAGAGAGGGTTTTAACCGGCATTTATCCTCCGTGGCCTCTGTGCCCTCTGTGAGAGAGCCAAAGATGTCAAAATCGGCGATGAAAAACTTTAACTTAATGACATTGAGATCAGACTGCGTCTCGCTCGTCGAAATAATGTTTGTCTTAGCATTTATACCGATTAACTTTTGAAATTTTTACGGCTGACATTATAAAATCAGCCGCTTAGGGAGGATTTTATGTCTAAAGAATTCAGAGTCCGTATAGCTCCTTCGCCTACAGGCGAGCCGCATGTCGGCACAGCTTATATAGCTCTTTTTAACCGTTGCTTTGCGAAGTCGCGCGGGGGCAAATTCATACTAAGGATTGAAGATACGGATCAGGGGCGTTCGACAGCCCAATCTGAACAGTCTATTTTTGATTCTCTGAACTGGCTCGGCCTTTCGTGGGATGAGGGGCCTGATGTTGGCGGTCCTTACGGTCCTTACCGGCAGTCTGAGCGCCTTGAATTGTATAAAAAACATGTTCAGCAGTTGCTTGACACCGGAAAAGCATATAAGTGTTTTTGTACAAAAGACGATCTTGACTCTTTAAGAAAACGTCAGGAATTCGAAAAAAGACCGGCCGTGGGATATTTTGCTTCCGACTCTCCCTGCAGAAACCTGTCGGAATCTGAAGTTGAGGAGAGAGAGAAGAGGGGGCTGCCTTTTGTCGTAAGATTAAAAGTCCCCAATGAAGATCCTGACGGTGAGATTACTTTTTTTGATCATATAAGAAAGAAAGATATTTCGAGAAAATATTCCGAAATAGATGAGCAGATTTTGCTTAAGTCGGATTCTTTCCCTACTTACCATCTGGCAAATGTTGTCGACGATCATCTTATGGATATCAGCACTGTTGTCAGGGGAGAAGAGTGGATTGTTTCGACTCCTAAGCATGTGCTTCTTTATAAGGCGTTTGGCTGGGATTGTCCCGACTTCTATCATTTATCGCTTTTACGCAATCCCGATAAAAACAAAAGCAAGATTTCAAAAAGAAAAAATCCTGTATCCCTGCGCTGGTTCAGAGCGGCGGGTTATACGCCTCAGGCTCTGCTGAATTTTCTTGCCCTGATGGGATATTCAAGAATTTCCGAAGGTAAAACGAAGGAAGAGCTGGCCTCGCTCGAGATGTTTTCTATCGAAGAACTTATAAAAGAGTTTGACCCCGATAGAATTTCAAGTTCCGGTCCGGCATTTGATTATGAAAAGCTTGGGGTGATAAATGATTCTTACATGCAAAGCATGTCGGTTGAAGAATTTTGCCGTTACCAAAACGACAGGCTTGTCTATCTGATGGAATATCTGGGAGAGCTTGCTCCGGAAGTGAAGAATCGTTTCCGTCGTTTTGACAGGGAAGTATGCCATGTCACGGATTTTCTGTTCCGTATGAAAATGAATTACTCCCCGCAGGAGTTTTCCAAGGTTAAAATTGCGCCGAAAGAAACGGCCGCAATGTTAAAAACCATCCAGAAAAATTTTAAAGACAATGCGGTTTCAATTAATTCTGTCGCTGAATTCAAAAATGTTATTGCCGAAATAATCGGTAATAACGGTTTTGACAACCGTGCTGCACATATGGCGCTTAGAGTGGCAATGGTCGGTTCGGCGGAGTCGCTTCCTCTTTACGAATCGATGAGTGCTCTTGGCGTATACCGGTGCATTTCAAGAATAGATGAAGCGGTAACTTTTTTAAATAGTCTATCTTAAGGAGAAATAATATGTCCGAAACATTGGAAATAAAAGAAACAAAATCATCTGATTTTATCAGAGAAATAATAGACAACGATAACGAAACCGGAAAGCATGCAGGGCGGGTGGCTACGCGTTTTCCTCCGGAGCCCAACGGCTATCTGCATATTGGACATGCAAAGTCCATTTGCCTGAATTTTGGCATAGCAAAGCAATACGGAGGCACATGCAACCTGCGCTTTGATGACACAAACCCTTGTAAGGAGGATACGGAGTATGTCGATTCCATCATGTCGGATGTCAGATGGCTGGGGTTTGACTGGCAGGACAGAATGTATTATGCTTCCGATTATTTTGAGAAACTGTATAATTATGCCGTTGAACTGATAAAACTCGGCAAAGCATACGTTTGCGACCTCAATGCGGAACAGATACGCGAATACAGGGGAACTTTGACTGAACCCGGTAAAAACAGTCCCTATCGTGACAGGAGTGTGGAGGAAAATCTCGATCTGTTTCAGAGAATGAGAAACGGGGAGTTTCCTGATGGAACAAGAGTTTTGCGGGCTAAGATTGATATGGCTTCTTCCAATATGAATATGCGTGATCCGGCTGTTTACCGGATACGGCATGCACATCATCACCGGACCGGTGATAAATGGTGTATATATCCGATGTACGACTTTGCCCATTGCCTTTCGGACAGTATTGAAGCGATAACGCATTCCATATGTACGCTTGAATTTGAGATTCACAGGCCCCTTTATGACTGGTATCTTGATGTTCTTAAGGTGAAAGATCATCCGCAGCAGATAGAGTTTGCCAGGCTAAACCTTACTTATACGGTTATGAGTAAACGCAAGCTTTTGCAGTTGGTTACGGAAAAGCATGTAACCGGTTGGGACGATCCCAGAATGCCTACCATTTCCGGTATGAGAAGAAGAGGCTATACTTCCGAGGCAATCAGAAAATTTTGTGAGCTTATCGGCGTAGCCAAAGCCGACAGCACCGTTGATGTCTCTTTGCTGGAGCATTGTATAAGGGAAGACCTCAACAGGCGTTCGCAAAGGGTTATGGGTGTATTGAGGCCGATCAAGCTTGTTATTGACAATTATCCGGAAGGAAAGACGGAAGAGCTGGATGCGATAAATAATCCGGAAGACTCTGATGCCGGGTATCGAAAAGTCACCTTCTCCAGAGAACTTTATATTGATTCCGAAGATTTTATGGAAGAGCCTCCTAAAGGCTTTTACCGTATGAGTCCCGGTAAGGAAGTCCGGCTGAAAGCCGCTTATTACGTTACATGCACGGATGTTGTTAAGGATGGCCAGGATAATATAACCGAAATCCACTGTACTTATGACCCGGAGACGAAAGGCGGTACGTCCAATGACGGACGTAAAGTGAAAGGAACTTTGCATTGGGTTAATGCTTCCGACTGTATTGATGCCGAGGTCAGGCTTTACGGTCCGCTTTTTAAGTCTGTTAATCCGTCTGCGGTTGAAGATTTTTTGACCGATATAAATCCCTGTTCCCTGCAGGTTCTGAAAAATTGCAAGCTGGAAAAATCTATGGCGGGCGGGCAGGCAGGCTATACGGTACAGTTTGAGAGACTGGGGTATTTTTGCGTAGATCAGGATTCTTCTGATGATAAGCTTGTTATGAATAGGACGCTGCCGTTGAAGGATACGTGGGCTAAGGTTTCCCAAAAAAGTTAAATCAATTGAAACCGGCGAATCTGCGTCGTCAAGCCGGATATTCGCTCGCTCAACGTAGTCCTGCTACCTCGCTCGTCGAAATCCGGCTTGCCTTAGCATCTCCGCCGGTTTGAATTGATTTTGATTTTAATAAATTCCCCTCCTTTGGAGGGGTGTCGCGGAGCGACGGGGTGGTTTCTGTGTCGTCAAACCGTACGCTGCGCCTCGCTCGTCAAAATTCAATTTGCATAGCCTCCAGACACAATTGACTGTCTTTTTTGTCATTCCCGTGCAGACGGGAATCCATCCCCCGACAACCGGCAAGATCGCCGATAACTGTCAACTAATAACTAAAAACCCGGAAGGTTCCCCAATGATTGTTTTAAACGGAAAATACAATTCGGCAAAGGTTTTTACCGACAATCTTGAAAGCACTGCCGCTTCCCAGATTGTCAATTTGCTGAACCAGGAATTTATCGCCGGCAGTACAATCCGCATTATGCCCGATACGCATGCGGGCGCCGGGTGTACGATAGGGACAACGATGACGATTGAGGACAAGATTGTCCCCAATCTTGTCGGCGTTGACATCGGCTGCGGTATGGAGACGCTGATTCTTAAGGATAAAACCGTCGATCTTGCAAAGTTGGACGGAGTCATACATGATTTTATTCCGGCAGGATTTGCGACCCATAAGACGCCGCATGCTTATGCTGCGAAAATAAATATTGAGGAATTGTTTTGTCTGCACAAGCTTAACCGCAACAGGGCTGTTCTTAGTATCGGAACGCTCGGCGGCGGCAATCACTTTATTGAGCTGGGTAAAGACCACTCCGGTGTTTATTACCTTACGATCCACTCCGGCAGCCGTAACCTCGGCAAACAAATCGCCGAACTCTACCAACAGGCCGCTTATGACCGCCTTAAGGAAAAGAGCGGCGAGGTGCATGCAATTATTGAACAGCTTAGAAGAGAGGGCCGGGAAAAGGAAATCCAAAAGAAAGTTGACAGGATAAAACCCTCAGGGATAAACAAAAATCTTGCCTATGTTGAAGGCGAGCTGTTTAAACGTTATCTGCATGATATGGAAATAGCCCAGCGGTATGCCGATTTAAACCGTAAGGCAATGGCGGACATTATCGCTGCCAAAATGAAGTTCAGCATTGATGACACCTTTACCACGGTACATAACTACATTGATCTGAAAAATAAGATTTTGCGTAAAGGTGCCGTTTCGGCACAAAAAGGCGAAAGGCTGCTTATACCGATCAATATGCGTGACGGCAGTTTGGTTTGCACCGGCAAGGGCAATCGGGACTGGAACTTTTCCGCACCGCATGGGGCAGGCAGGCTGATGAGCCGCTCCGAGGCGAAAGCAAAAATATCCCTGAGTGATTTTAAAGAATCAATGGAAGGTATTTATTCCAGTACAATAAATAAAACGACGCTGGATGAAGCTCCTTTTGCCTACAAACCTATGGATGAGATTGTTAATAATATTACCGGAACCGTCGAAATAGAATTAACGGTCAAGCCGGTATATAATTTTAAATCTGCGGAGTGAATCAGCATATTGAAAGGTTGAATTCTATGTCGGATATGGATACTTTATTCAAAAACCGCAGGATAAAGCCTCAGCAGCTTCTGACTTTTGGTTTTTCAGAACTCGACGGTGTTTATACCTATTCCACCGGTCTGGTTGACGGTCAGTTTGAGATGACGGTTACCATTGGCCGGAACGGGGAAGTCTTAGCGGAAGTAATCGACAGCTTTTCAAAGGAGCCTTATACGCTCCATCTTGTCTCTGATGCCAAGGGAGCGTTTGTGGGAATGGTCCGCCAGGGATATTGGGATGTACTTAATGCTGTTGCTGTCTCCTGTTTTGAGTCTGATGTGTTCCGAAGTGATGAGGCAGGGCAGCTCCTTCAATATGTTAAAAATAAATACCATAGCGAACCGGAATTTTTATGGAAGCGCTTTTCCGACAATGCCATTTTAAGACGCCGGGACACCGCCAAATGGTATGCTGCATTACTGACCGTGCAAAAAAATAAACTGGGACTTGCCGGGGACGGTAAGATTGAGATTATTGATCTGCGGGTTAGGCCGGCAGAGGTGGACGCTCTGGTGGATGGGAGGAAATATTTTCCCGGTTACCATATGAATAAAAAACATTGGTTCACGATTTGTCTTGACGGCTCGGTTCCCGTGGAAGAGATTTTTGAGCGGATAGATCAAAGCTTTGTTCTTGCGGTGAAGTGATTTGCTAGTCAGCCGCTGCATACTTTGCCCTGTGTCCGTCAGCCGTAAATCTTTTTGACCGGCGAACCCCCCCCCGCAATGTCATTAATTAGTATTTTTCATAACCGACTTTGACATCTTCGGAACTCTCACAGAGGGCACAGAGGCCACGGAGGATAAATGCCAGTTAAAACCTCTCTGTGTTCTCCTCTTCTCTGTGAGAAACCCTTTTCTCTTAACTTAATGACATTGCCCCCCCCGATGCCTTGCGAAAAGCTTCCCGGCTGCCGGATCGGACGGATAGCAGGCTTTGTGGAATAAAATTTCTGTGACAGATCAATTGCAAATTATTCTGGAGGATTATTATGCATTGGATGGTGAGTTTTTTTGATTGAGCCTTTGCGATTTGTTTCGCGTAATGAATTTAGAAGCTGGTTGGAAGATAATTGCATCTCTAGCGGCGGTGTTTGGTTGTTGTTCGGAAAATCCGGCGGTCCAAAGACTGTAAAGGCAAACGAGGCGCTTGAAGAAGCTCTTTGTTTTGGTTGGATTGACGGACAAATGCAGAGCATTGATGATGAAACTTATAAAAAATATTTCTCCGTTCGTGTGAAAAACAGTAAGTGGTCGGATAAAAACAAGGCGATAGCTGAAAGGCTTGAAAAACAGGGGATAATGACCGGTTATGGCAGACTGAAAATAGAGGAGGCCAGAAAAAACGGTCAGTGGGATGCTCCGAAGTCTCCGGCCATTACGGATGAACAAATAGCATTTTTATCTGATTTGCTGAGAGAGCATAAGTTGGCCTATACGAATTTTCAGGCGATGTCTTCATCTGTAAAAAAGGCCTATACACGGGCATACCTTGACGCGAAAACTGACGATGGACGCGCTAAACGCCTGTTGTGGATGATTGATCGGTTAGATAAAAACCTGAAGCCGATGTAGAAAAATTTTATTATTTGTTTTTATTTCCGGCAGGGATGTTTTCGCGCAAGTGGATATAATACTTGCCGTCTTTTTTCTTTTTGCTGATGACAGTAAAGTTTGTTTCCGGAGGGAATAATATTTCATCTTCATGCGGATATTCCGACGCCCAGCTTACATCCTTGCCCTGTGAGGTCGATTCTATTGTCAGAAAGACATTGCCCCTGAACGGTGAACCGGAACTCCAATTATCATATTTAGATGATGAAAGGAAAGAATTATAGTTGATTTCCGCGCCCGGTTTATGTTTTTTTATAAGCTCGTTCGGCATATCCGTAAACCTGTAGGTTTTCCCCTCGTAGGCAGGAAGTTTTTTCATACTGTCGATTATCGGGTCCATCAACGGCTTTAATTCTTTGAGATCCTTTGAGTTGTTGTCTCTCAAGGCTTTATTTATTTCTTTATAGCCTTCGGACGTATAGTGTCGCAAACAGACTATACCCGGCATATCTATCCCTGATTCCTGAACGAATTCTCTGGAAAGAATTTTTTCTTTTTTGATGTTTTTAACGTAGGAATCGTATAAATCTTTTTTAGACTCTTTATCAAAATAGGCTTTAACTTCATTATTTCCGGGGGAAATACCGTCGGGAGAAGCGGATCCAACGACCTTATAGGCGGCCTGGGCCATGAATTTTGCTATGTTTCCCCGCTCGTTCTTTTCATCGGTCATAGATATTTGGAAAGCGTCAAAACCCTGCAGCATTTCTATTTTCTGAGCGTTATTGTCATGTTTTTCCAAAAGTTTCTGAATTTGGGGAGAATTTGCCAGGCCATAGTAAAAGCTTTCCTGGCTTAATTTTTCACTTTCCGGTTTGGGAAGTATGAAGATATAATTTTTTGCCGGAAATTTACTCATAGCCGAAATCATAAGATCGTATGGGCTTAGGCGCTCTCCGTTTCGGCTTGTTTTTGCGGTTCCTTTCAGAACTTCCGATTTATACTCGATATATTTGCCTTTGAGGCTTGCATTGTAGATATTTGCCGTTTTTTCGTTTTTACCGAAAGCGGTAAGAATATTTGCCATACCATTGAGATTAAAATGCCGTAGTTCTTCGGGAATACTGCGTTTGAAAGATTCCTTCAGCTCTTTTTCCGTTCTGGCATAACAAAATATAGTCCAATCCTTTGGCTCGGCTGACTCCTCAAAGGCATCGGCATTTTTTTCCTGACTGCATGACTTAGTTCCGGCAGTGTCCTGTTTGGGAGCTGTCTGCCGGCTGGGAATATTCTGAGGTATATTTGCTGCGGAAAAATTGTTTACTTTTGTCATTTTTTACCCTGTTCCGGAGAATTTTCCCGCATATGAATATGGTATCTCCTGCCTTTTTTCTCACAGCTTAAAACGGTAAAGCTTGTTCCCGGCGGAAACAGGATTTCATCTTCATGAGGGCACTCGGAAATCCAGCTGACGTCTTTGCCTTTGGAAGACGACTCTATTGTCATAAAAACATTGTCTTTCTCCCCGTATTCTTTCTGTGCCCATCCGTCATATTTGGAAGTCGACAGAAACGATCTGTATTGAATTTCTGCTCCCGGCTGGTGTTGTTTCAGAAAGTCGGCAGGCAGAGATGCCGTGCGGTAGACGTTTCCCTTGTATGAAGGCAGTTTGTCAAGACCCTCTATTGTTGGGGCTATTATAGGCTGCAGAGCGTCTATTGACTCTTTTTGGTTACGGGTATAAGCTTTGTTAATTGCCCAGTAGCCGTTTAATGTATAATGTTTCAGAGCAATAAGGTTGGATAGGGAGAGTCCCAATTCTTTTACCGCTGCCCGCTCCATAAGATTTTCATTTTGGATTGCGTGCATGTAGCCGTTAAAAGTTTTAACAGAAAGATTTTTTCTGAAAAATGACTTAAGCTCCTCGGCCTGGGTGTCTGCCGTTACTTTGGTCTCCAAAGCAGTTGCCGCTGCCTTGTGGGCAGTATTGGCCATAAGATTTGCCTGATTGCTGGGTTCCTTCTTCTGAGCTTTTTGCGAGGTAACGGCAAAAGCTTCGAACCCGGGCATGATGTCTAATTTTTTATCGGGGTCGGCACCGGAGATAATTTTCTGCAAATCAGGATTGGCGGCAAATTCTTTGCGGATATTTTCTTCGCTGAAAGACTTGACGCTGCCATGTTCGGGAAGAACTACCACATAATTTTTTGCCGGATAATTTTTTATTCCCCAGGAGATAAAATCATTGATTGCATCTGTTTTTGCCGGTTTTGCCGGTTCACTGCTGACGGAGTTGAATTTTACCGATTCACCTTCAATGTTTAAATGGTAGCGTTGGCTGTCCGCTCCTTCCGCTGCCGGAGTTTTTTTATTTTGATCGAACTGGATTACAAAATTTGCCTTATCATTAAATTTAAAAAAACGCAGTTCCGGGATTTTGTGTTTAAAAGAGCGGGCAAACTCTTTGCCTGAATCGGCATAGCAAAGCACGGTCCAGTCTTTTTTTTCACTGCGGCGTGGACCGGACGGGGTGTATGAATCTACCTGAGAACTTTGAGTTTCCGCGGGTTTCTGATTCTTTTTGCCGATTTGCGGTTTCGGTATATTTTGTTGTATGTTTACCGACGGTAAGTTATTTATTTTTGACATGTTTTCTCACACAGATGAATGTAAGTTCTGTCGCCCTTTTTTTCATTGCTTAGAACGGTAAATTTTGTTCCCGGAGGAAATAGAATTTCATCTTCATCCGGGCATTCGGAAATCCAGCTGATGTCCTTGCCTTTTGAGACTGATTCTATTTTCAGCAGGACATTTTCTTCGCTGCCGTATTTACTGTCTGCCCATCCGCTATATTTGGAGGTTGAGATAAATGATTTGTATTGAATATCGGAGCCTGCTTTATGTTTTTTTAGAAAGTCTTTGGGCATGACAGCTTTACGGTAAACCGTTCCTTGATATGAAGGCAGTTTTTCCAGCCCTTCGACCGTAGGCTTTATAATCGGCTGCAGAGCGTTTGTTTTTCCTTCCAGCTCATATGTCAGCGCGCTGTTAATTGCTCTGTATCCGTTTACGGTATAGTGTTTAAGGCATATAACGTTTGCAAGGGATAGGTTTGCTTCTTTTGTTGCCTGACGTGACATCAGCCTTTCATTTTTTATCGAGGTCAGATAATTATTAAAATTTTCCATAGAGCCGTTTTTCTTCCAGAAAGCTTTGAGCTGGCTTGCCTCCGGGTCCAACGTAAGCCTTTCGTTCAGTGCCGCTCCGACAGTTTGATGTGCCGTCTGGCTCATCAGGTTTGCCTTATTATCGGGATCCTTTTTTTCAGTGGTTTCGGATACTATGGAAAAGGCTTCAAATCCCTGCATAAAACGGATATTCTTTTCGGTAATTTCTTTAAGGCCGGTGTTCTTTTTTAACTCCGGATTAGAGAGAATTTCATTTTGAATCTCTTCCTTATTGAAATTTTTTATTTTTTCCGCTCCGGGAAAAACCACTACATAATTTTTCGCGGGAAAATTTTTTATGCCCCAGGACAGAAAGTTTTTTAATTCATTTGTCTTTCCGGACTCTGCGGATTCGATTGGAACTGAATCGTATTTTGCCGTTTCACCGTCAATATCCAGAGTATAGCGTTTTTCAGCACTTTGGATATCCTTGGATTTTTTATCCTGACCAAACTGTATGGCAAAATGAGCTTTGTCTTTAAATCCGTAAAAATCAAGCCCGTAAATGTCTTTGGCAAACGAATCCGGTAATTCTTTTTTTGTTGTTGTATAGCAAAGCACGGTCCAGTCTTTTTTGTATACCGGTTCCTGTTTGGAATTTCCGTTTATTTCAACGCTGTCCGATGTTGCGGCTTCTTTTTTCTGTTTGCAGCTGGCTGTTTTTTGCGGGATTGTATTCGGTTGTAAATTATGTATGCCCGAAGGTTTGATAACAGACATAAACCCACCTTTGATCTTATAAAAATACTATTTAATCATAAACCTTAATATGTATGGAGTCAATGAAAAAAATGTTAATAAAAAACCACACTTTTTCAGAAAAGTGTGGTTTACGTTTGTCTGTTTTAGTAAATAATCCTGTTTATCCGCATCGTTTTTATGAGCGTGCTGAAGTCGATACCTGCTGCCATGACCTGTTCTTTCTCTTTACAGATCGTCGTCATACTCAATAGGAACTTCTCTGTCCGGCTTTTCTTCCTCAATTTCCTCAATTATGCTTGTTGGTTCGGAGTTACGCTCTTCGTTGATGGCAAAGGCAAACTTTTTGGAAAGTGAGCTGCTGTCCGTGCCGAAACCGCTGTTTAGCGAGCCGCTGTTCGAGCCGCCGCTATACTGAATCTGTCCGGTTCTTGCAGAAATTATTCCTGCAGGCCGGTTTCCGTAATTACCGGGCATATGTCCGGATAAGCTGCCTGAAGCTGTCTCGTTGAACGGACTTGGCGGTTTTGAAAGGTCTGCCGCTGTGGAGAGCTGTGCCGGTTGTGTTGTGTTTGGACTGCTTTCTCCGGCACTCTCCGCCCGTTGAGGCAGCCTTATCGTTTCATGATGAGGCTGCGGAGCGGAGGACTGCAGTCTTCCCGAACCGGAGATATTTCCGGTTAGCGGGTTTTGAAGTTTTCCGGAACCGGTTTCCGGGAACTGGAGTCGTCCTGCCAGTCCTCCGGACGGTGGCGAGAAGCCGCTTTGTTTAAGGTTACCTGAATCTGCAGACAGTCCGCTTAATCCGTGGAGTTTGCCGGATTCATTCACTGAAGGCTGTCGTTCCTTTTCGTGCTGTTCGATAGCCGATTGCGAGATCATTTCCGTTTTAGGAGCGGAAGACAGGCTCTGGGGATAGATACCGGCAGGTAATTGTGTATGGCCGCTTTGCGGAACTGCCGCTGTGTTTGGTGCGGCAAAGGTATTGAGATTTCTCAATTTTTCGGAATATTGATTTTTAGAGATGCTCGGCAGTTGATGTGATTTGCCGGAAATTTCTTCTTTAAGGGCGGTCATCATTTCCTTGACATCATTGTATATTTGTTCGTTATTTTTCTCTACTGCCTGTGCGAAAGCTTCAGCCATGTAGTTTCTGAAAACCCAATCGGCGAGCGCAGATATTTCCATTGCGTCTTCATTTTCGCCGATTACCTCTTCCATGCGCTCCATAAGCTCTTCATCATGCTGCTTGAAGTAGTCGTCAAGAAATTGTTTTACATCTATCCCGAAGTAGCTCATTAAGCCTCCTGAGCAAAATAGAGAAAGTAGACCCTAATAAATTGGCTATAGTTCTTTTAGATACCTCTGTTTTGATTCACATAACAATAAAGCCCCTTTTATATTGCATTAATTAGCGCTTAAGGAGCCTGATTTTTAGAAGACAGAGATTGTTTAAATGTCCGGTTAAAGTATATTTTATAAACTGATTATAATGGTTGCCATGGGATGTATATAAGGATTTTAATGTAAAAAATCTATTAACATTTAGACATCAAGGTTTTTTTTGAATATCAGATGCGGCATTTTTTTCCCGTCATACTCTTTAATCATTGTTCCTACGAGCTTCATTCCTATATTTTCGGCTACTTTTAATGATGAATTGTTTTCCGGTCTGATCTCGCAGTATACCGTTGAGGCCTTAAGTTGTTTTTTTGCATATTCGGCACAGGCCCGGGCCCCTTCGGCAGCGAACCCCAGGTTCCATTTGTTCCTGCAGAGGATATACCCTATTTCCCATACCGTTTCATTTTCAATATTGCTTTTCAGCAGACCGATTTGCCCTATAGTTTCATGGCTTTTTTTGTCCTCGGCAAGCAGGTAGCCGATGCCGTCTTTTTCATATCTTTCCTGCTGTTTTAAGATCCACTCATTAATTTCACTATCGGAAAATGTTTTTTCCCAGGCATACATAACCTGCGGGTCGCCCAGCATTTTTTTTAGATTTTCAAAATCGGAGCATTTGATTTTTCGTAAAATCATCCTGTCTGTTTCGATCATCATAACTCCCTGATTTTAGGCTTTTTTGAAGAGCATTTTTGCCAAAAACAAACCTAACCCGACACCGGCAAAACTTAATGTCAGATTCAACAGAATATTGGTAATTGCCGGTAAATATCTGTATTCCGTGAACAGAGAGAACGTCTCCCAGCTAAATGATGAAAAGGTACTTAATCCCCCCAACAGACCTGCCGTTAAAAAAAGTTTGGTTTTTGGAGGCAGAGCGGCAAAACTCAGCTCGGCACCCATTATAAACCCGATAAACAAACCCGCAATCGTCCATGCGGCATAGCCGCACAACTATAAATGAAAACATCCGTTAGGATGCCTGTCATTGTTATGTTTTCATAACAATGACGTTTGATATAAGGGTGCCGAACGGGAACCAGGGTGCATGTTGAGCAGAGGCTTTGGTTATTAGAAAACGCATGGCTGCCCCGATGAATCCGCCGCATCCTACGTAAAATAACTCTGCCATATTGTTTTCCTTTAAAGCATAATTTTATGTTTGTCTTTTGACAGGGTTCCTTATAACCGTTTTAAGTTTTGCCGGATCTGTTTTTCGCGGATCGCTGATATAAATTTCATGGTGTTTGTGCTGCGGTCCTGTTAAATCTGTCAATCCGTTTTTTTCTATAAAGTCGGTCATTTTTTCAAGAGAACGTTTTTCTTCGCTATAAGGCCCGGTATGCATTACCTGAACACAAAGCCCTTCTTTAAAAGTTTCAAATACGGCTTTGGAAAAATCAATATCGATCTTTTTTGTCTTGCATTCGTCAAGCGCTTTTCTGAACATGTCCGCATCCACAAATTCCGGCTGCCGGATCATTGACACCCATTGAAAATTTTCTTTTTTGCCGTCGTCAAACATTAAGCCGTCGCTCCACCACAGCCCTTCGAGCGGCGGAACGACGTATTCAAAATAAGCATGATTGAGCTTGTTCTTCATTTTTATGGTGTATGAGAGACTGTAAAGCGCTGCTATTGAATTTTGATATTCATCGCCGCCGGGGCTTCCTTTGCCCTGAATTTTTATGAATTTCATTTCGCAAACGTCTATGACTGAAGGTGTTTCCCCGGGGAGATACAGATCTTTGTATTTCTTTTTGTAATCTATTTTTAAACCGGTCATCAAAATTACCTCAGTTCAATTTTTTTTATAGATCTCCGTGTATACAAGTTTTCCACCGATTCTTTCCGATTTCATAAGGCTTATATGCTCTGTTTTTGCGGTGATTTTTTCTCCGTTTAGCGGATTGCCGGTTGAGTTTATGTCAAACCCTTCCGGTATGATTATTTTGCGTCCGAGTGTCAGATGCGGGTTGTAGCTCCTTTTTTCGATGTCGAACCCTTTCTTTCTTAGAGAGTCGGCAAGTTCTTCGCGTATTTCCAAAAGTTTTTTATTCTTTTTTATGCCGAACCATAAAATGTCTCCTCCCGGGCGCTTGAACGTTCCCAGCCCCTGTAGCTGCAAATCTGTCATCGGGCTTTCCACAGCGTCCATTGCCGATTTTATTTCCTCTGTATTTTCACTTTCTCCAATAAAAACAAGTGTCAGGTGCAGGTTCTCTTTGCTGGAAAAACTGCCTCTTACTCCCTGTGCCTTCGTTCGCAGCATGACTTTATAGAGAAATTCTTTAATATCGGCATTGAAATTTATTGCCGTGAACAGTCTCATAAGATAATGTATTCCTACATTTTTTTTATTTTAGAGCCAACTATTTCTTTTCAGAATATTTTATTCCGTTTTTTATATTTTTTACCCTTGTTTTCCGATTGATAAAAGGGTTTATTTTGTTTTTTTTAAATCTTTATATCAGAGATTAACTACTATGTCAAAAAAACAAAGATCAGCTGGAAGCTTGATTTCAATAAAAATCATTGCCTTATTTTTGATTTCGGCACTGTTTTTATTTCCTGTTGTTTTTTCAATCCACAATCATTGTACCGCCTGTGCCTCAGGTTGCTGCGGTGAAGGATCTTCTGCGGAACTTTCAATTAAATCCCCGTCCGCGGCTGTGGAATGCAGTCTTTGTGATTCCCTTGTAGCGCTGAGAAATTCATTTTTCTTTTTCTCTTCCGCTTTGACTTTTTTGATTGTAGCGCTATTTTTATTTAAAGTATCTTCGTTTGACACTCCGGCTTTTAGGGCCATTTTTACACTTCCTTCAAGAGCTCCCCCCGCTTCTGTTTGAAAATAGATATTATTTTAATTTATATTTAAAACAGGAGTATTTATGCAAAGAAAATTCTTTATTTTTTGTATTGCTTTTTTGTTTGCCTGCTGCAGTTCTTCTTTTGCCGAAAATAAAAAACAGGATTCAAAGAGCAATAAATCACAGCGTGTTGTTACGATTACCGAATCGCAGTTTGATGACATAATGAGGAAAATGGATTCCATGCAGCGCGAGATAGATTCTCTGAAACTCCAGTTGGAGAATTCACAGTCTGCGGAAAAAGCATCTTCAGTTGTAGCGGAAACATCTAGGCCGTCAAATGTTGCCGGAGAAAAGGCCGAAAAAAATCAGGATGGAATATCTGAGGAAACGTCCCCTGCCGATGATGAGTCGGTTTTGAAAGAGCTTCAGAGCCAACAGCAGTTGTCGGATACCGATGTTACTTCCGGCAATTCAGCTAAACTGCCGGAATCCGTATCTAATCCTAAGATAAGCATTAACGGAGACTTTCTCTGGAATATTAATAATAACCCTAATGTTGAAGGCGACAGCCCTTTTCAGGTCAGGGAAATTGAGTTTGCTTTTCAGGATAACATAGATCCGTGGAGCAAGGCCGATATTTTTGCCGGTTTAAAAAAAGAAGACGGCGAGTATGTCTTTGAGCTTGAAGAGGCTTATTTGACGCTTAATAAACTGCCGCTTACACTGCAGGCAAGGGTGGGGCAGATGAGACTTCCTTTCGGAAAAGATAATGAGATTCACCAGCATGCCCTGCCTTATGTCGACAGGCCTGATGTAATCCATAATTTCTTTGGTGAAGAAGGACAAAAGGGGATCGGCCTTGAGATGTCGGGGATTCTTCCTATGGGCAAAGTTTATGCCGAGTTTACCGGTGCCGTGGTTAAAAATCTTGCGAGCAGCTCATTCGATGAAAATGCGAACGGAAAACCGATGTATTTGGAAAGAGGACGCCTGTTCTCCGATTTAAGTGACAGTTCGAACATAGAATTGGGGTATTCCAATTTATCCGGTTATAACGATGTTGATACTTTGTACAATACTACCGTTCAGGGCGTTGATTTTACTTACCGCTGGAAGCCGCTCGATGCCGGGAACTACAGGTCTATAATGCTCAGAGGTGAGTATCTTTGGAGCAAGCGTTTTGCCGAAGACGGAGTATTGAAATCAAAAGGTTACTATGCTTTCGGTCAGTATCAGCTTAACAAAAACTGGTTTTTGGGAGGCCGTTATGACTATTCCGAGCAGCCTCAGGCTCCTGAATTATCCTCACATTCCTACAGCGCTATACTGACTTATTATCCTACCGAATATTGTTATTACAGGCTGCAGTATAAAAATGTAATGTCAAATTTTGAACCGAAGCAGAACCAGTGGCTCTTCCAGATTAATTTTCTTATGGGACCGCATGGTGCACATAAATTTTAAGGAGTATTTACATGAGAAAAATAATATTTGTTTTTTGTTTGTCTGTTATTGTTTGTTTCCTGTGCTTTCTTCCCGCGCAGGCCAGGATAAATATTGTTACGAGCACGCCTGACCTTAAGGATATTGCCCAACGTATCGGCGGCAGCAATGTTACGGTAACCTCTATCGCCAAAGGTTATCAGGACCCGCATTTTGTTGAACCGAAACCGTCTTATATGCTCCTTCTTAAAAAAGCCGATCTGTATTTGGTTATGGGTATGTCGCTTGAGTCCGGATGGTCACCTTCTCTTGAACAGGGTTCAAGAAATGCTTCTGTGATGAGGGGATCTGCCGGGTATGTTGACTGTTCTGCCGGGATCACGCCGATAGAAGTCCCTCAGGGCGGAGCTGATAGGAGTATGGGTGATGTGCATCCTAACGGCAATCCTCATTATCAGTTGGACCCTGATAATGCAAGGATAATTGCCAAAAATATAGCGGCGGCGCTGATAAGGAAAGACCCGTCTTCAAAAGCTTTGTATGAGTCAAATCTAAGTTCTTTTGACAAGGCGGTTGTTAAGGCTGAGATAAGATGGCTTACGAAGATGAAGCCCTACAAGGGGATGAAGGTCGTGACCGATCATAAAATGTGGTCATATTTTGCCAAACGTTTTGGGCTTGATGTTGTGGCGACCATTGAGCCCAAGCCGGGGATATCTCCATCCCCCTCGCATATTGCCAAGGTCATATCGCTAATAAAGGAACAGGATGTAAAGCTGATCATCAGAACGCCGTATTTTGATGCGAAGGTTCCTGATATGATTGCCAGAAATACAGGCGTAAAAAATGTTGTTTTGCCTTCGTCTGTCGGAGGAGTTGACGGTATCGATGATTATTTTTCGTTATTCGACTATATAACGGACAGTATTGTAAAATCTGCGGCGGCAAAGTAGGTGTTCTTATGTTTATTAATTTTGACAATGTTTCTATCGGATATAACGCAAGGCCTATTTTGCCGCCTCTGTCGATTGAGATCGAAAAGGGCGATTTTTGGGGTATTGTCGGGCCTAACGGCTCGGGTAAAACTACTTTTGTAAGGACATTGCTGGGCATCGCTAAACCTGTAGCCGGCAAAATAGCCGGTCCGGTAAACTTAAAATTCGGTTATGTGCCCCAGCGTGATTCCCTTGATTTGCTGTTTCCGTTTTCAGTAAGGGATATCGTTGAAATGGCGCAGTATCGCCGCTGCTCTTTTTTCAGAAAAATTGATTATGCGATGGTGAATGAGACACTTGAGCGCCTTGGTATTGCGGATGTTGCGGGAAAAATGTTCAAAGAGCTTTCCGGCGGTCAAAAACAAAGGACGCTTATTGCCAGAGCGCTTGCCGGCAACCCTGATGTCCTTGTTCTTGATGAGCCGACAAACGGTATGGATATCAGGGCGGAAAAATCAATAATGGATTCGCTGAGCCGTTTGAACTCGGATGGACTTACTGTTATTATGGTCGCTCACCAGCTTAACCTTGTGGCGTCCTATTCGAAAAATGTTGTTATTCTGGGGGACAGGGTTTTTTCCGGCAGTGTAAGCGAGCTTGTCACCAGAGAACTGCTGTCCGAGGTTTACGGTTGCAGTATAGAGGTTTTTTCTGATGCCGGCGGACGGCGGACAATCGCTGCCGTCTAAGATTTTTGTGAAATATATTCACCGCTTTATAAGGCGGCAAGAATTGGTAAGGTGATATTTATGCAAGAAATTTTTTCTCTGCCGTTTATGCAGATTGCAATGATTGCCAGTGCTCTGTCCGGCATCGCCTGTTCTTATCTCGGCGTATTTGTAGTTCTCAGGAGAATAGTCTTTGTTGGGATTGCGTTGGCGCAGATCTCGGCTATGGGCGTTGCCGTTGCCGTTTTCTTTGAGCAGAATCCGTCGTTGTTTGCTTTTATTTTCACTGTTGCCGGAGGGCTGTTGCTGTCCCTCAACCGTTGTAACAGCAATATTCCCAAAGAAGTTCTAATAGGTGTTTCATTTGCCGCCGCCTGGGCCTTTGCCATTTTGGTCTTATCAAAGGCTTCGCACGGAGAGGCTGACATGCTTAATCTTGTCCAGGGAAATATTTTGGGTGCTGACTGGAAGGATGTTCTTAACCTTGTTTACGTGATAATACCTGTCGGTATTATTCATTTGGTGTTTTACCGTAAACTTGTGTTTACTTCCTTTGATGCTGAAACGGCGTCGACTTTGGGGATAAACCCGTTTTTATTTGACTTTTTATTTTATGTCTGCCTAAGTCTCGTTGTCTCGGCATCGATCAGTCTGTGCGGAGTCTTGCTGACGTTTTCATTCCTGATGATTCCGGGAGCAGTGGCTCTTTTGCTTGGCCGGTCAATGAAAGCTGATTTTTTAATTTCATTTGTAGTATCAATTTTTTCGTCTTTTGCCGGAATTGTTATTTCTTTTAAATTTGATTTGCCTGCGGGTCCCTCGATCGTCGCTGTTTTATCAATGTTTTTCGCTTTTGCATATGTTATTAGATTTTTTTTGGTAAAGCCGTCTTTTCTGTTGACTAAAAATCTGTATAAATGAAGGATTAACTTTCCTTTTCTGAGAATATCTGTCTTAAAGAGGGTGGGGTAACCGTTATTATGTTTTAGGCCGGTTTGCTTCGATATTGTTTCGGAGCTTATAAGGCTAATTTGGAAGGGAGTTTTGTATGCCGGTTACGAGATATGATATCTTTTTCGCTGTCGCCGCACAGGGGGATTCCGACGAAAAAGATATAAAAAATTTTCTGTCTGTTCATGATGATATGCTTTTTGCCCAGGATGTTCAACTGCTTGTTTCCGATAAGCTTCTCGAACGCCACGGGAGCATCTTGAAATATCCGGCCAACAATCAGAACGCGTCGCTGTTGTTTAATGTCCTCTCATTCACTGTTACTCATAATATAAATTATAACAGTTACATTTCAAGCCCGATGCTGGTCTTTTTGGAACAGACTTATGCACAGAATTATTTTTCAATTGCCGACGTCCAGCAGTTTGACGATATGAAAAGGATAAACATATCGATATTGCGTAAGGACGGGTTTTTGCTGATGATGGAAGAGTCTCCTTTCAGAGCAAAGATAATACAGAACAGCTTTTTTGATATAATACTGAAATTAAACAGAAGATCTGTTGCCAATACGGACAAGAAAAGAAAAACTATGTCTGTAGAGGCCATGCTTATGGAAGAAATGATTAAAAAGCAGATGGCTGCCAAGTTCGGCTCTGCAATTGCTTCTCCTAAGCCGGAAATTCCTTATTATGAAGAGGACGATCCGGTGAAAGGTGTCTTTTTACATCTGTCCAGGGAACAAAAAGCCATAAAAGCCATACTTTCATTGAAAAATCAGGAAGCTCTTAATGTTACTTTTACTCAGAACCTGCAAAAAGCACAGGAGCTGATGAGAAGAAATGTTTCCCTTAGAAAAGGGCTGTCGGCAGAACTTATTGTCGAATACCATAAGGTATTGATGGACGATCCCGAAATCGGTGGTATTTTCCGCACGGAGCAGGTTGTGGTAGCCGGAAATCCGCATTTTAAAATTTGCCCTCATAACAAAATAAAAGACAGTCTTAACAAACTGCTCGACAGGTATGCGAAAGCTAAATTTAAAGGTTTGCCTGATGTGGTAAAATTTGGAGCTTATCTGCACAATGAACTTCAGCATATACACCCGTTTGTTGACGGCAACAGCCGTTTGACGAGACTTGTTATGCAGCACTTTTTCAGTCTGTATAACCTTCCGGATTACGAGATTCCCGTACCGTATATAAGCAGATATACGGCCCTTACCAAAGGTGCCAGAAACAGGGATGATAATAAACTGTTTGAGCTTCTAAAAGAGATCTTTTTGTATATGATGAAGGTTGCCACTTCATCATCCGTTGTCGTAAAATAAAACAAAAACAGGCGAATTTGTGCCGCTAAATTTGATTTGGCTTAACATCTCCGCCTGTTTTTTATTTTTTGAATAATAAATCTGGCACCCTTGTTTGTTTTTTTATGTAAACAGAAAAAGGGGCGAATAAAAATAAAAACGCCCTCTTACAGGCGTTTTGTATGTTTTCAAAAAATCGGAATTCTATATTTCTATGTTCACCGGATTGCTGGAATCTACGTCATAACTTATATTTATGCACTTGATCTGCCCTTTGGAGAAACTTTGCCGGTGGTGGACGTGACCCCATAGTGCAAGTGATACTTTCTGATGCCGGTAAAGTACATCTCCCAGATGTTTGCTGCCGGCAAAAGCATTGGTGAAACAAATATTCGGTTTGGCGTTGTTTCTGGCCAGAGCTTCCTTGAAAGGCACACAATGAAAAACTGCGACTATTTTTTCCACATTATTTTCAACGGCTCTTAAGTGATCTTCCAGTTTGTCCTGCATCATCAGGCAGAACTCTCTGTCATCCCAGAAATTTTTTATAAAATCCTTGTCATTACATCCGGTTCCCTGAATCATTCCCAGAAACCCCCTGTAATACATTTCTTTTTTCTGCCAATCCTCAAGAGTTATTTCATTCCATTTTACAACTTCCGGCAGTGACATTTTCTTGCTGTCTTTATACCTAAGGAATTGGGTGCCGGGAGGCGGAGCAAAGACACGGGCAAATGAATAGTCATACCAGCCGACATTGCCTACAAAGCCGATGTTTTTGTGGACAAACGGCCCTTGATCCAATAGGTGAATACCGTATTTGTTACATATGTCCGGCATTGTCGTGGTGTAACGCTCTTTTGAATCTCCGTCGGAAACCCAAAGATCATGATTTCCTATTACATAAAGCTTCGGTCCGGGAAACATTGAGATTTCTCCAAAAAAATCTTCCAAAGCTGAATCATTGGCCGGTGCTATATCTCCGGCAAGAATCATTACATCCGCATTGCTTCCGACAAGCTGCCTTACTAATGCAGGCATTTTTGCCTGATATTTAGGTATATGAATATCTGATGTTGCTACTATTTTCATTTGAACGAGTCCATATCCATATTTTTTATTTTAGTGAACCCTGTCTCCATTTTTGGCTCCCTTATCCGGTCTCAGAACAAAAATATCTTTTCCTCCGTCGCCGGCGGCAATAACCATACCCTCGCTTATTCCGAACTTCATTTTTCTCGGTTTCAAATTGGCAACCATCACGACTTTCGTTCCTATAAGCTGCTGCGGATCGTATGCTGATTTTATTCCGGCAAAAACATTTCTTTTTCTGCCGTCACCGATATCCAATGTTAAACGCAACAGAGAATCTGCATTTTCAACGTATTGCGCATCGTCAACATTTGCTACTCTTAAGTCTATTTTTGCAAAGTCTTCTATCGTGCATTCCGGAGCGATATCCTCTATTTCAGGCTGCTTGGTTTCGTTGTTTTCGGCTTGCGTCTGTTCAAGCATTTTTTCGATCTGCTCTCTCTCCACCCGCTGTGCTAAATGAGGGAATTTGTCAATGACATTCTTCTCTATGGATTCGTCAAGGTCCTGCCATTTGAGTGATTTTATTTTCATGTATTTTTCGATAATTCCAACAAGTGAAGGCATAACCGGTTTTATGTAAATTGCCAGTATTCTAAAGGCTTCCAAAGCCGCCGTCAGTTTTGATCTGGTAAGTTCAAGATCTGTTTTGACGGTACTCCATGGAGCACTGTCCTCGACGAATTTGTTGGCAATATCGGCCAGACGGCAAATTTCCCTTATTGCTTTTGCAAAGTCAAGAGATTCGTAGCTTTCACGGAGCATCTCTGACTGGGCTTTAATTGAGTCTATAAACGGCTTGTCTTCCGGCAGTATTGTTCCCGTTCTGCTTTCAAGTGATTTTGAAAGAATTGAAGACGCCCTGACGCCGAGGTTGGCAAATTTTCCAAGTATGTCGGAGTTGACTCTCGCCTGAAAATCGCTAAGGTTTAAATCAAGATCACCGATTCCTCCGGATATTTTACACGCATAGTAGTATCTTAGAAACTCCGGATTAATGTTGTCCGCAAATGTAGAGGCTTTTATAAAAGTGCCTCTCGACTTTGACATTTTTTCGCCGTCAACAGTCAGAAAGCCATGTATAAAAACTTTTTTTGGTGTGTTAAAACCCGAACACATCAGCATTGCCGGCCAGAAAAGGCAGTGAAAATACATTATATCCTTACCGATAAAATGGTAGATGTCCGTATCTGCGGATTTCCACCAGGATTCAAAATCTTCTCCGTTTTTATCACACCAGTTTTTAGTCGCCGCCATATAGCCGACGGGTGCGTCAAGCCAAACATAAAAATATTTATCCTGTGTTCCCGGGATTTTGAAACCAAAGTATGGTTCATCTCTGGAGATGTCCCAGTCCTTCAATCCTTCTTTAAACCATTCCTGAAGTTTTCGTTTTACTTCTGTCTGCAGGTGGTCCTCTTCAAACCAATTCTGCAGGCGCTCTGAGAAGTCCCCTAGTTTGAAAAAGTAATGGGTTGTCGATCTCCATACCGGTTCAGTTTTACACACGGAACAATGCGGTTTCTGCAGTTCCGACGTGTTATAGGTGGCGCTGCATATTTCACAGGAATCCCCGTATTGGTCTTCGGCTCCGCATTTTGGACATTGTCCTCTTATAAATCTGTCGGGCAGGAACATTTTGTCCTCTTCACAGTAGAATTGTGATATCTCCCGCTGGGTGATGTGACCGCCTTCCGACATTTTTGCATAGATATATTCACAAAGCTCTCTATTCTCATCCGAGTGAGTCGTGTAATAATTGTCAAATTCTATATTAAAACGGCTGAAATCTTCAAAGTGTTCTTTTTGAGTTTTGGCAATCAGCTCTTCCGGCAATATTCCGGCTTTTTTTGCCGTGATCATAATCGGTGTGCCGTGGGTGTCGTCGGCACACATATATACGCACCTGTTTCCCAGCATTTTTTGAAACCGTACCCATATATCCGTCTGCAGATATTCTACGAGATGCCCAAGGTGTATCGGGCCGTTTGCATATGGGAGTGCGGATGTTACAAGCATTCTCTTTTTATTCATAATTATTTCATATAGTCTCCTGTGTTTAAGCAATTAGTGAATATTCACCAAAAAAACTTTTTCTTCCTGCGGTTTTCCTTTTCCGGGCAGTATTATTGCTTTTTTTATCTTCCGCCGGATTTGCAGGCTGTTAATTGAGTCCGGCAGGTTTTTTTTACTTAAAAAAATAATTTGTTGAATATTATGACAGCAATGCCTTCCGCCGCATATTTTATTGTTCCCCTTTGCATTATCGCTTCGTCTGTTGAGCCGATAGTTGCCAAGATGTGCTATACATCAATGTTTATCGCGCCTCTTGCTCTTATGGCGGTAAAATTTGTGTCCGGCGGAATTCTTTCGATTCCTTCTTTCATTATCAGGAAGAAATGCCTGAACGCCGGAAATTTTCTTAAGGTCATACCGCTGGGAATTTTGCTTTTTGTTACCGGAGCCTGTGTGCTGTTTGCGCTGAATGATCTGTCTGCAAGTATGGTTATCACGATTATAACTACCACTCCGGCATTTGTGGCTTTTGTCAACAGCTCCAGAGGGAGGGCAAAGCTCGGGCACACTTTTTGGGTAGGATTTTTCCTTTGTTTTCTGGGTATTGTGCTTACTCTTAATCTGCCCCTTTTTTCGGCAACTTCGGAGATTGCCGCTCCACCTGATGTTAAGTCGCTCAGAGGAGCTGCGCTTGCTTTCCTTTCGGTCTTTCTTTCCACCGCATACAGGACAAGACTTGAAGTAGTTACGGAAACGCTGCCGTCGTCGGCTGTGTCGGCCTGGATGTTTGTTATCTCAGGGTTATTGGGTCTGCTTTTGTTTCCCTTTGTGGGAGAGTTGGATCTCAGGGGGGTACTGTTTGGCGTTTTTCTCGGTTTTGCCGGTGTCTGTGCAAATATAACTTTTGTTAAAAGTGTACAGCTTATTGGCTCGACAAGAATGTCGGTGATTACCCTGATTCAGAGGCCGCTTGTCATTTTTTTGGCTGCACTGTTGCTAAAAGAGCCTTTGTCGGCTGTGCAGGTTGCGGGAATTGTTATGGTTATAGCCGGTATATCGCTTGCCAGAGTGGAGCAGGTCTCATCTAAATAGGATTTTATCTATTTATTTTTTTGAGTTCCGGTGTCTTTAAAGCAGCGCAATATCGATATTATTCTTTTTTATTTTTTTAGCTATTTTTTCGTCTGTGCCTGATGCGCTCGCCAATTCCGAGAAAAGTAACCGTAGACTTGCTATTGTTTCCTGGTTGAGTGAGTAATAAGTCCATAGTCCGTCATTTCTTGTTTTTACAAGTTCGGCTTCGGTCAGGATTTTCATATGGTGGGAAAGTGTCGGCTGGGAAATATTGAAATGTCTGAGAATTTGCAGGGCATTCATTTCGGCGTTTTTCGATATAAGTTTAACTATACTTAATCTGTTTGTCTGTGAAACGGCTTTTAAAGCGTCAAGGCCGGAGTTTTTCATTGTTGCGGCTCCTTTTTTGCAGTTTTGCCTGTTTATGTAGTATAGACTAATATCTATGTGATGTCAAACCGCTTTCTATGGAATTAGCGTGTTTCTTGTGGCATTCACTGTAGTAATCTTTCCAAAAGAGGCCTTGCTTTTCTTAGCATTTTATTTTTTATGATGAAATTCCATACCGGCTCAAATTTTTTCCAACTGCCGGAATAGAAAAAATGTTTTAACTTCATAGATAGATGTTGATGTTGAAGTGATGAGTTGAAAATGTTTTTCCATTCATAAAAAGCTTTATATGCCCAGTTGTATCCATGTTCGATTTCATTTTTTGTCATTGAGTGGTGTTTGAATACTAGGTGTCTGGTGTCGTATTGCCGCCAATCGGAAGATGTTATTCTGTTTTCTTTTTTCAGGCGTTCATAAAGTATGGTGTCGGGGTAGGGGGTCATTATGTGGAATGTCGCTGTTGAAATGCCTTGTTCAAGTGCCCATTCTACAGTGTTTTGGAAAACGTCTTTAGTGTCGTGCTCCATCCCGAAAATGAAACTGCCGTTTATGAGTATTCCCAGACTGTCAAGTTTCGAGATGGCTTTTTTGTAAGAATTTTTTAGATTGGCTGATTTTGTATGGCTTATCAGGTTGTTATTGTCCAGTGATTCAAAGCCGATAAATGCGCTTCTTAATCCGGCTTCCCTTGCAAGTTCGATGAGATTGTCTTCGATAACCGAGTCTACCGTCATTGCTCCCTGGATTAATCGGCCAGCTCCTTTTATATGGGTGAAAAGATCTTTTGCCAACCGTTTGTCGGCAAATAAGTGGTCATCGAGAAAGTAGAGGTGTTTCCCTTTGAGAGAATCTATTTCTTCGAGGATTCTGTCCAGTTGTTGTGTGTAAAACGTTTTGCCGTTTTTAAAAAAAGAGCTGCTGTAGCAAAAATCACACCTGTTTACGCATCCCCTTGAAATGACAATCGAATTCGGCACGAGATAGCGTTCTTTTTTGAATAAGTCACGCCTTGGAAGGGGCATATTTGTAAGTGAACGCTGCTTTGATATATATGTAGCCCTGTGATTTCCGCTTTTTAGCTCTCTTAGAAATTCGGGAAAACTTTCTTCGGCAGGACCGAGAAACAAAACGTCGGCATGTTTCCTGCTTTCCTGCGGTACCGAGGTTGCGTGTAGGCCGCCGATAGCGGTTTTTACGCCTTTTTTTCTGTAGATATCGGCGATTTCATACGCTCTGTAAGCATTCGTGATATACGTTTGTATGACAACAAGATCAGGAGTATCGTCAGTGTTTAGTTCCTCTACATGCTCGTCTGTGATTTCCGCTTCGTCGCCGTTACTGCATAAGGATGCCAGAGTGGCAAGTCCCAGCGGTGGAAATAAGGAGTATTTTATTGGCCGCCAATAGCAGCTTTTTGCTTCTTCCAGGGCCGGAAGTATAAATTTAATCTTCATATAGCTCCGCTTCCATTAGCCAGGCGTCTTCCCATACCGATAATTCCATATTTATGCTGCCGTTTTTGCGGAAAACGACGCCCTCTTTTTTAAGGAGCTGCCTTTGCCGGCCGGAGAATATTTCCGGCGGAGCCAGTTCGCCGCTTTTTTTGACAACCCTGTGGCAGGGGAGCTTTCGTTCCGAAGGAGCACAAAACATGGCTTGCCCGACTCTTCTCGACAGGCGGGGATTACCCAGAATGGCGGCAATTTGTCCGTATGACATGACTTTTCCTTCGGGTATCATCGCTACTATTTGATATACTTTATTGAAAAGACCTTTGTTTGGCGGTTGTTTGCTGTTTTTTCTCACTGTTTTTTTATCGGCTTTGTTGTTGATGTTTGATGTGTTTTTGCTTTTCTGCGTTGTTTTTCCTGCCGTTTTTCGGCATATAATCTACCCTTTCGTCTGTCTTATAGCGATTCTGCAAAATATGCACGTGTTAATATTTATGGTAAAACATTTTTGTCCGGCATTAAGGCAGCCATATTTTAGAAGAAAATCTATATATGCTTTGGAAAATTGCTAGTCCGCAAAAACGGGGATAAGACATTTGTCTTATCCCCGTTTTTGCGGACTAGCCGCTCTTACTGGTGTGTTAGGTAAGTTTTATTGCTGTTATTTTATGCTTGGCCACCATGCCCACATGATGTGTTTTTTACCGTCTGTTGTTTCATAGGAGCCTTTAAAATTCTTTTCGGAAGTGGATATTCTTGCGATTCCGAATGATTCAAGTGATTTTATTTCTGCAGGCTGACATATGCCGTCACGGTTGGCGTCGATCCATAATGCGAGACCGCTGAGCTCTTCGCCTTCCACCCAGCCGTTTTGATCGGCGTCACAAAGTGTTGCCAGTTTGTCAAAACCGTTGGCATAGCCGCCGAGATTGCCGAAAAGCTGGAGAACCGACGTTACTCTGCCGTTTTCCGGCATCACCAGGAAGGCGTCGGGATTATTGCTTACCCATTCGCAATTGTCGGCGATACCGTCACCGGTTAAATCAAATTTTGAGGCAAATTCATGGTAGAATCCGGGGGCATGAGGGAGCCATTCATTCTTTGCCGTTGAGATTTTGTTGCTGCCGCTGATGTTGAGGATTAGAGGGTCATACATGATGGTCGCCGATTCATTAAGGAATACGCTTGTGGTTGTCGTTTCATCGTGTCCAACCGTTGTTTCAACTTCTTCCCTGACACGAACAAGTTCGCCGTCAATATATTCATACGATATTATGGTTTCATATGAAACGTCGTCAACTACAAAAACCGTGTTGCTGTAGGATTCTTGAAGCGTCCTTCTGTGAACATCGGCGATAACCCAGCTTGTAGTATAAGTTTTGTCAATTGTCCATCCTGCATTAATAACATCCTGTTGGTGGTAATAGATATTTCCGTAAGGGCTGTTGTAGTTGCCGAACTGAGTGGTATAGCCGTGTCCCCCGTAACTGCGGTCGTTGTCGTATTTGCGTGTTTCTTCTATCGTTTCCGTTTTGTATACCGTATCTGTTTTTATTGTGACACTGGTTTTTTTTGTCTGTGTAGTATTCTTTACGGCCGTAGCCGCAAAAGATGGTGCGGCTATGGACATGACCAATGAGGCGCCGATTATAATTGCCCAAAACTTTTTCATAATTTATAAACCCCTCCTTGTTTGTAAATTAGAATATCCTATACTTGTATTGTAAAATAAACATGTTAACAAGATATTAAAATAGTATTACATTTGCTTAATATAATAATCGATATAATTATCTTATATTTTATCTTATATTTGCTTGTCTTGTTCCATTCTAAGGAATTTTTTGAGCAGGTTGGTTTGTCGGCGTTTTGTTGATCATAATTTGTATTGTCCGTTGTCGTTTATTTTTAACAGCCAGATGTCTTCATCATCGTTTGTTCTGCCTTTTCTGTCTGGAATATCGCCCCCTGAATTGGAAAGGGTGTATCCGGTAACGAGCAGGCAGCCGTCTGCGGTCTTTGTGATGGATGAGGATGTATCATTACCGTCTCCGCCATAGCATTGATTGAATACAATTGATTTGTCGTGCTCTGTTTGTGATGTGTCAATTTTTAAAATCCAAATGTCGTTTTTTATTGTTTCCGTGTCTTTTCGCTGAGGTATATCTCCCCCGGGCAGAGAATTTGTTACTCCTGCAATGGCGATAAAGCCTTCGTGAGTCTTTGTTATGTCATAAGGCACGTCCCATCCGTCTCCGCCGTAGCATTGATTGAATACAATTGATTTGTCGTGCTCTGTCTTTGATGTGTCAATTTTTAGAAGCCAGATGTCGATGCTATCTGTTACTCTGCCTTTTCTGTCCGGGATATCGCCTCCGGAATTGGAACTTGTCGTTCCTGCAATGGCGACAAAGCCTTCGTTCGTTTCGGTTATACTATAAGACATTTCGCCACTGTCTCCGCCGTAACATTGGTTGAATACGATAGATTTGTCATGGTCTTTCTGTGAGGTATTAATTTTTAGAAGCCAGATGTCGCTGTTATCTGTTCCTCTGCCTTTTCTGTCCGGGATATCGCCTCCGGAATTGGAACTTGTCGTTCCGACAATAGTCAGACGGCCGTCGTTTGTTTCAGTGACTCCGTGTACTATTTCTGAAGTACCGCCACCATAGCATTGATTGAATACGATTGATTTGTCATGGTCTGTTTGTGATGTGTCAATTTTAAGCAGCCAGATATCACTGTTATCTGTTCCTCTGCCTTCTCTATCAGGAATGTCGCTGCCGGCAGGAGAGCTTGTTTCCCCGGCAATGGCAATACAGCTATCTTTTGTTGTGATTATTGCGTTTGGAATGTCGTATGCGTTGCCGCCGTAGCATTGGTTGAATACGATAGATTTGTCATACTCTGTCTGTGATGTGTCAATTTTAAGCAGCCAAAGATCTTTGTCATTTTTTCCAATACCCCTTCTGGCAGGGATATCTTCTCCTGTAGGGGAGTTCGTTTCTCCGGCAATGGCTAGGCAGCCGTCACTTGTTTCCACTATTGCATATGCGTAGTCGTCTTTATTTCCGCCATAGCAGCGGTTAAACAGTATTGATTTATTATGATCTGTTTGCTTTGGGTCAATCTTTATTACCCAAATGTCGAGATTACTGGTTATGCCTTTTCTTTCTGGGATATCGCCTCCGGAATCGGAACTAGTATTTCCGGCAATGGCAATGCAGCCGTCCTTAGTTTCAATTGCTTTCCAGGTCATCTCATTTTTGTTGCCGCCGTAGCATCTGTTGAGCAGTGATGAAGCCATTTTTATATCTTCAAGCTGCATGGATGATGATGAAATTGTTATGTCTCTATACTGAGCTGCGTATCCACTGCCTGGTCTGAAATATTCTATTTTATATTCACCGGGTGTGAGAGTGTCTATTTTGTAATATCCTTGCGCATTGGTAAAGACTTTTGGTGAGTGCTGTTTGGCGGATGTTGTTGCAATGCTCACTTCAATATTTGCCAGCGGCTGTAACAGCTCGCTTGAAATAACCCTTCCCGATATTGAATAAACCTGTTCGGATGGTGGTAAACTTGCGTTGCCTCCAAAGAACCTGTTTTCGTTTGCTCCACTACAGCCGCAGATAGTTGATAAGGTAATACAGATTAATAATATGATGGCTTTTGTTTTTAACATTTGTCATACTCCTTTTGCTGATTTTTAAAGGCAATAAAAAATACCGCCCTGCATGTAGAGTAGGGCGGTGGAAGTTTTTAGTGTTCCGAAGAGGTGTGCGGAATCTTGCTGAAAATGCCGCGGAACATGTACTTGGTGATAACGCTTTTACCGTAGAAAAACTGCATATAATCGGGATCGTAGCACAGTTGAAATAGTTCGGCATTGTTGATGCTGATATTGCCTTTGTCGGTTAGATTGCCCTGATCGTCTTTACCATAGGCGACAATGCCGCCTATTACCGTCAGTGAGCCTTTGTTCACATTTGCCTTAAAATCACCCTCCCTGACAAAAACCATGCCTCGCAGGATAGTGTCGTTTTTTTCCGGCAGGTAATCCTTTTTAAGTTTATTCTTAAGTTTTAAATGCTGATCTGGACCAAAATCTCCGCGGATAGTATCAGGATCTGTGTCGGTGCGATAGCCAACCGTTTCGTCTTCTAAGTTTATTATCATGTTTTTGCCGCTGGATTCCCCATTTTTATCCCAACTTTTTCCGGTATACTCCATTTTTTTCATGTTGTTTGTTACTGCCGCAAGCTGTGTTAATCCACCCTCTATTGCTTCAATGGTTCCCATGTCATAGCTGCTATCAACTGCATCTTCATATTCCTTTTTAAATTCATCTTTTATTTTCTCCATTATTCTAGGAATATTCACCTGTATTTCTGACCCGCTTTTAAAATATTGTTCTTCAGCTTCAATTTTAAAAGTATATCTTACAGGTTTGCTTGCTCCATGGTTTCTTAGTTTTGCATATGCTGATTTGTTTGATTCTTCAGGGATATGTATTAAGATGTCAAACGGATGGGTGTTGTCACTTCCTTTCATATTGTGTAACCAAATTTCCGTGTATTGTCCGGAAATATCTGGAAATGTTCCCATAATTGCCGTTGTAGCAGTGGAATCAACCTTTTCTATTGAAACATTGGTTGTGTGTGGTGATGAATGGAAGATATCTGTGACTGTTTCGTAATATCGGTTTATATATTTGTCATACAAATATTTATCGTCGCTTCGTAAAATTC
Organism: Candidatus Xenobia bacterium; assembly: GCA_031551355.1. GTDB lineage: Bacteria > Vulcanimicrobiota > CADAWZ01 > CADAWZ01 > CADAWZ01 > JAVBNT01. Next base: position 47,007 of record JAVBNT010000034.1, read on the forward strand.
CAATTGTATAAGTGTTTTGGGTTGTGCTTGTTCCTTTTTTTTCAAGTGTTACGTTTACATCCTCAAACCCTGAACCCGAATCCGAGGGTGTCGATGTATCAATATCGCCGCCGACAACGCCGCTGTTTTTAGCAATTACCGTCTGGGCGAATAACAGTTGCTCCTTGCTGTCGGTGCAGCCGTTTTTTGCGAGGATATCCTTGAGGGTTCCCTTGGCGCCTTTATGGTCCAGCAGCTCCGCTGCCGCTTCTTTTTCGGTGGTGAATCTTTCCTGTTCTTCTTCCGAACCGATAAACTCTCGCCAGATATCGTCTATATGGTCGCTGACTTCTTTGAATGCTGCTTCATATTCCTTGGCACTGGTTTCGATAATATGGACGTTTTTTTGCGCATAAACCGAGACGCCGCTGTTTTTCCGGGTGTCGAAAAAAGAGCCTCCCTGCATGCAAATATTGCCTTTGGAAAGTATTTTGCCCGAGCCGCTGACTTTTGCCTGCAGTATGATGTCGGGTGATAGTCTGTCGGTGCCGCTGTCGGCTTCCAGTGACGAACCTTCGCCGAAAATGATGTTTGGTCTTTCCTCTTTCGATATCGAGAGTGTTTTTGCTTTGCCGGAGTTTGTATAGGGATTGATGTTATCTACAGCGCCGAAAAAAATGCTGCCGCTGCATCTGTTGGCGTTGCTGAATCTTACTTCTTTGCCGTTGAAGCTCATATTGTCGGTTTTCAATTGATTGCCGATGGCGGTAGGATTTGCCTGTAGAGCGATTGTTTCGCCGTCACTTTGTATTGCGGCGCAGTGGTACCACTGGCCCTCCTTTGTATTGTAGATATAAGCTCCGGAGTCGATATTTGCCCTGCGGCTGCCTGCCGTATTATCCCAGTTGATCTTGTTGCCGGCTTCAAGCATTTTGTCCGTATGCTGAAGGGCGTTATCAGTAGTATCAATATTGACGCCGTATTTTTCAATGTTTTCTTTAAGCTGTTTTCCATCGCTGTCAAAATCGCATATTTTGATGTTTTGGGCGCTGGTGTAGCCGTTGTTGAAGTTTACAAAACAGTTTTTATTTTTGGCGGTGGAGTGAATGTCGAGATAGCCGTAAGCTCTCAGTGATGTAGATTCCTGACTTTTGGCGCTTATAAGCGCCGAGGGATTTGCTCCTATGAGATTTATATCGATGTTTCCTCTGGCTACTGACGAGGTTTTGAATTCTTTTATATCCTCTACACTGATCAGGGCCTCCGCATATCTCACCGTTTTGTTGCATATCCCCTGTGAAATTATATGTATTGTATTTTTAGGGATGTTTGATTTGTAGATTTTAAATTCTTTTGTTTGCGGATCCCGTTTAAACGTCGTTCCTTCCGATGTGCTTGACAGGTTGTTGCAAGAAAGAAAATTTATATCTTTAAACTCTTCTTTACTGTTCATCTCCGCAATTAATTGTTCATTGATGCTGCCTGAAGGACTTGGCGGAATGAGGGCTATACGGAAACGTGAGCGTGCCTGAGAGCCTTCTTCACTGCCGAACAATACTTCGACGGCGCCCTCTTTTTCTATTACTTTCAGCGGTCCGCATGATTCGTCGTAGATCGTTACGGGCTCTTTGGAGATTGGGGTCCATTCCGGGTTTTGATAGACCTGGGCTCTTACGTATTCCAGTCCTGACAGAGCGGCGTATTGTGCCTGTTCGCTCTCGCTGTATTTTTGCCCGCCTTTCAGATTTGCTACGGCGCTCATTGATATTAATGTTACAATCATGATTATGACTGTAAGCAGTATCATAATAGTAATTAATATTATGCCCTTATTCTTTTTATCCGTTGTTATTATCATTGCTCCTCTTTTCTGATTGTTTCGCTGCTCTATATTTATCATTCTTATTATTGAATAATGAGTATAGTCGATTTATGAATGTTGTATATGTTATTATACAATCAAACAATGATTTATTTCAACAAAGATATATTTATGTTTTATGTTGTGTGTTTAACTTTTGCTTTTATCTGTTTTTTTCTGTATATAAGCAAACTTTTAATCATGGATACTTTGAACCGGTTTTATTTTGAGGGGATTAAAGATTGGTGATTCATGGCCGGGAATAAATAAAAAACTTCCTGTCAACTGTTGACAGGAAGTTTTTTATGTTGAATCAGATGCCGTTTTGCCTACAGCACTGCTCTGAAAACATATTGGGTTATTACTCTCTGACCGTAAAAGAAGTGCATATAATCAGGGTCGTAGCAGAGATTAAAAGCTCCGGCATTGGTTATTGAAATATTGCCGCCTTTGTGGTTAATATTGTCGTTTTCATCTTTGCCATAGGCGACGATACCGCCTACGACTGTCAGTGAACCCTTGCCGGCGTCAGCACTGAAGTTGCCGTTTTTGACGAAAATCATACCGCGGACAATGGTGTCGTTTACTCCCGGAAGGACATTTTCTTTAAGCGTTTCTTTTAAAACCAGATGTTGCTTTTTTCCGCTCCCGACAATTGTGTCCGGGTCTCCGGTAATGCAGCCCAACTGTAAACTTGAGTTGGCATTGATTTTGGCGACAAAGTCATTTACATTTGGTGAGGCGTTTGTAAAGGCTTTTTTTGTATATTCAAAACCTTTTAATGCTTCCCTGAATTCATTTAATATAGGTAATACCTCCGAAGCATTGCTTGATTTATAGTTCACTCTGTCTTTGCCGTTATGAAGTATATTGTAAGGTTCTGCTTTGTAACTGATTTCCGGGGCAAGAGAGATTAGTCCGTTGACAATCAAGGGCAGGTTTATTTTGTAACTTAAACCGTTTTCATTAACTTCGGCTTCTGTAACTCCCTGCTGATTCAATATTAAATGGGTTTCCTGATTATAACAAGAGTTAGGATTGTCAGGGTTTGTTTTGTCAAAAATTCTCCCCTGGCCAAATTTTGCGTAAATTTTATCGTTTTGATTTATAGGTATATATATAAATAAATCGTTGGGACTGGGATCCATAACTGCCTTTGCCTGATGAATCCATATTTCGATATATCCGCCTTCCGAATTAACCGTATCTTTGTTGAGAACATAATTACCGCCGACTTTAGTGGTTGAGTTTAATTTTTCAAATTCATCGGTTCTAAAGTTAACGGAGATACTTATGCCGTTGTTATCGTAATTGCGTTCCCATTTGTAGCCATCAGAGCCGAAATAACCCGGCTTATACGGATCTGCTTTTGCAAATTCGGTCGGAACATAATTTGAAATGTCACTCATTGATTGAGGCAATATCTGCAGAAAGCCCGTCGGAGGGGTTGATGCGTCAATATCTCCGCCGACAATGGCACTGTTCTTTGATAATACCATCTCGGCAAATAATTGCTGTTCCCGTTCGTCCTTGCAGCCGAGTGCCGTCAGTTGTTTGGCCAGAGTTGTTTTGGCTCCCTTGAATGTATATTCTTTTTCAAGAAGTTTTTTGGCTGCTACAGCTTCCGATTCGAACTGCTGTTCGTTGGCATAATCCGCGAAACTTGTCCAGACTGTCTGTAAATACTCGTTTACGGTATCTGTGTATTGAGTTGTTGTTGACGGAAGAATTTCAACATTTTCCTCGGCATAAACTGAGACGCCATTGTTTTTTTGGGTATCAAAGAATGAGCCTCCCTGGAAGTATACGCTGCCTTTAGAGTAAATTTTGCCGGTGCCTGTTAGTTCTCCCTGAAGAATAAGGTCGGCGCTTTTATTAGGACCGCCGACTTCAAGTGTGGCATTTTCATTAAAATTGATGTTGAGTCTTTTTAATCCTGAGATGTTTATGTCCTGATTGGACTTAGCCGGTAAATTACCTACATCCACAGCTGCAAAAATTAAATTTCCCCTGCAGGCAATGTTTCCGTTTAATTCCAGTTTTAAATCTGCAAAATTTATCCCGTTATGATTTGTATTGCTTATTGGTTTGGGCGGCGTAAATCCTATTGATATCGTCTCTTTTCTGAGCCCGCTGATAATTGCTTCTTCACAATGATACCATTTCTCATCACTTAGATTGTACAGATAAGCTCCGGGTGAGAGACCGTCTGCAGAAGAATTTGTCGTAAGTGTTGACCAGTTGATATCTTTACCGGACTCCAGCATCTCATTGGTCATTGCCAGAGAATTTTCGCTTGTATCTATATTTATTCCGTAGGATGATGCCAATGAGTTGGTCAGCTCTTTATTGTTTATTTTTATTTTTTTACCGTAGGCATATCCGTCATTGGCTAAAACAAAGCAATTTTTATTTTCGGCAACGGAGCCTACTTCAATGTTTCCGTAAGCTCTTAATGAGGTTGATTCCTGAGTTCTGGCATTTATGAGCAGTGACGGATTCGCTCCTACAAGACCGACATTTATGTTGCCTCTGGCGATCGAAGATGTGCTGAAATTTTTTATGTCGGCTACATTTATGAAGGATTCGGCATATCTTACCGTGCCGTTGGAAACGCCTTGTGATACAAGATATATCGTATTTGCGGGGAGATCTTTTTTATAAACCTCAAAATTGTTTGTTTCTCTGTTTTTTTTGAAAATGTTGTAGCTGCCGGTGCGGGCGACATTGTTACATGAAATGTAATCTATCGTACGTTTATAACTTTTGTCTATATCTGTATTTTCTTCGCTGTTTTTAAGCTGAAGCTTTCTTCCGTTCATTAAATTAGCCAGTTCATCCGGAGACTCTATGTGTGCTTTGTCCGGTGATACAAATACGATGCGGAACATAGCTTTGTTATTAGAGTCGCTGTCATTGATGTAGCCTTCAACAATGCCTTTTCCTTCGTTTATTATCAGCGGTGACTGAGAGTTTGAACAAAGGTATATTGATTCTTCCGATTTTGCCGTATTTTGCATCCATTCTGCATTTTTGTAGATTCTGGATCTGGCGTATTCAAGTCCTGAAAGAGCTGCATATTGGGCTTTTTCCGCATCATTGTAGGATTTGCCCAATTGAAGTCCATTGTGAGCCGATAAAGCTAGAAGGGTTGCGATCATAACTATGATAGTAAGCAACAGCATAGTTGTTATTAATACTATGCCCTTTTTGTTTTTCTTAAAACTATTTTTTAAAGAAAACAATTTTGTTTCTCCCCTGCTTTTTGAAGATTTGAGAACGATGAAAAGTAATTAACGGCAAAGATTTTTTTAACAATTGACTACTAAAATTATATCATAATTTTAGCTTTTTGACTTGTTTTTAATTGTTAATATTGTGTTAACAGAGGTGGGGGGCACTAACATTATGCAGCTATTATTTGCCGTTTATGGAGACTTTGAGCTCCTTATTGGGGTTATATACTTAGCAGGTTGAGAATTATTTTGTTAACATTATTGTTTCACTTGATGTTTCTGCCGTTGTGAAGGAGCATGGCGGGGCGGTTTAGTTAAGGAAAAAACGCGGAAATAGTAGAAATTATGAGCGTTTACCCCAGCATACAGAGCAGCCAGTCTTTGCGGCAAAATAGAAAACCAGTCGCATAAGCGGGCGTTTATTTCCATAAAATCTGCGGCGGTATGAGAGATAAACAAAAAAATTATAAGAGCCCTTTTTTCGACTAGAGCAGTTTGTAATTGAACTGTCATACTCCTGACAAACAACCGACATCGGTCAATCAATAAAATACTGGTTCGCCGCAGCGGAGTTTATCCCCGCGAAGGCGGGGACTCGCGATGACGGCTACACCGTCTTTTTCAAAAATGTTTACCGGATTTTGTGACATATAGAATGCAAATTGCTCTAGTCATCATATCTCATTTTATCTCTGGCAGCTTTTAATATTTCTGAATAATCCGGAGAAAAAGGTTCGACAAGAATTTTTTGCAATTGTCCTTCCAGGTTCCACAAAACCTGCTTTTCCGCCTTATCATCAAATAAAATATCATCGAATTTCTCTGTTTCACAGGTCCGGGATAAAAATTCAAATAAGATCAATGCTTCATCTTTATTCAAAACCAGGCTTATTTCCATACATATGTCCTCTCCGGAAAGTGTCAAAAGGATGAAATATATTTAGATTTCGATAACTAAGATTGTATTGTTAGTGCAGTATGACAGTTATAAAAAAGTTGTATCCCTGACGTTTGGCAAAATGCTGTATACGGAACAATTCATGACGCTCTCAAATTGTTTCTTTATCTCAAAGATGGCATTCCATCGATCTATTGTAAACGCTTTAAAGCCATATCTTCTTGTAACGTCAACAAATCTCTTCTCCAGTAGACAAAGTCCGTCGCTTGTTGCAAGAGCATCACATAATTGTACTAATTTATCATAGTCATCGTAAGTTTCTGTATTGATAAAATTATTTATAAATTCTTTTTCTTCCGCTGTTATATCCCATTGCCCAATATCTGTATTAATATCTTTGATGGGATAGGAATGTGTTAAGCAGATTTTAGCAACATCAAGCCAGCCGTTATCCTTACAATAATTATAGCCATCTAAAATATGCCGTATTGAAGTAACACCTTCTCTTCTGCCGATATCATGCAATAGACCTAACACATAGGCCTTTTCACCGTCAATCCGGCTGTGCTCAGCAATTATTTCACAGGCAATTGCTACAAAACGGGAGTGAGCTACCCATTTGCCGGAATTTTTAGCATTAGCTTTTTCCAGTTCTTTTTCTGCGATATCTTTTGTGGGATATTGTTTCATAATTCACCTCTATTATTGTGTTTAAAAAGAACTCACCTGCCGATTATATCACTGAATGGTAGAGGCAGTCTATTCTATTACCGTCTGATGATGGAATAAAGAAGGGGTTAGTGATACAGCATTTTTGAAAACCAAAACCGCGCCCTCCGGGTCGGAGCAAATTACGATTTGCTTCCATGAAAATAAAATGCTGATACCCCCTTAGGTCGTAATAAAAAAAGACTGCATTTGTATAGCAATCTCGAATAAACCACGCAAGCCGTCACAAATGTGGCGGGTTTTATAATTTGGCTTTGGCTCAGAAGGCTGACAAAACATCGGACTATTGTCTTTAATCTGTCCAATTGTTTTATCACCTTTTCTGCTTATTTCAAGTTACCATATCGCCGCCTTACATGATGGGCATTCATTCCTATGTACACAAACGATACCCCTACAAACGGGACAGCGATAAATTTTCTCTTGCTGCTGCAAAAAGAAGTTCATGCCATGCTCACGAATTGTTGCAATGTTTTCGAGCATACTCATGTGATATTTTGTCCGATACCGCATATCCAAATCCTTTAAGCGGCGACAGGGAGTATCGCAGGAGGCGCATGTTTGCCATCCATTTTTGGTTCGTTTCTCGCATACTACAATTTTGCAGTTTGAACAGGATTTCGGTTTGCTGTTATCAGATGCGCGGCATCCCAAACACTGATTGCGAGGGCGAATATTGCCATAACATAAACGGCAATTCATCCCACACGGGGCAATTAGTTCTGCACTCATTTTAACCATGAAACTTACCCCCCTTTTCTACGCCTTATCCAGCCATACTTGATCAAATTATAGCACAGAAGTCTAGCATAATCTATTTATCTGCATTGACATGTAAATAAGCAAGGAAGGGGGACAAGTGTTATTACGGCATTTCGGAATTTAAGCCCAAAAAGAAGTCTAAAACCCTCAGGTTCGACGATTTTGGACAGGGTTGCGGGAACAGGATTTGCACCTGCGCCCTCCGGGTCGAAGCAAATTACTGTTTGCTTCCCATGAATATAATAAAATGCTCATAACCCTGAGGTCTCAAAAAAAAGAGACCGCGTTTGTAACACAGTCTCTTGAGTGTAGAATTGGTTGCGGGGACAGGATTTGCACCTGCGCCCTCCGGGTCGAAGCAAATTACTGTTTGCTTCCCATGAATATAATGAGATGCTCATAACCCGAAGGTCGCAAAAAAAAGAGACCGCGTTTGTAACACAGTCTCTTGAGTGTAGAATTGGTTGCGGGGACAGGATTTGAACCTGCGACCTCCGGGTTATGAGCCCGACGAGCTTCCTGACTGCTCCACCCCGCGATTTTCAGATGCTATGCTATTATATCACAATTTTTTGTGGTGTCAAGTATGAATTTATAATGTTTTTTTGTTATCTGCCGGATGTGATTAAATAGTCTTCTTTTGCCTAAAACACTTATAGGAGCTGATGTTTTTTGTTTTATTGAATTCTTTACGGAAATTATTTTTTATGAGAGTTAATATTTTTAATTGCGGGTTTGCAGATATTTTATATGATATTTTTTATAATTTTAACAAAATATTGCGGACGGTGTATTTGATATACCTAATGTAGTTAAATCTGATACTTAAAGAGGATTTTTTTGTCGTATAAGGAATCTTTTCCATGATTCAATTTAGGCTGTTTTTATTTTTAGCTATCGAAATTATTATTTGACTATTTATAAAAAGACTATTCTTAAAAAAATGGAGATGTTTTTATGGACGAGAACGTACAACAAGAAAGACCGGTTGTGATACCTTTGAACGCAGATCAGGTGTTTGAATATTTATCGCCGGATATGCAGAATTATATAGTTGTGGCCAAAAAGTTTTCAAAACAGCATAAGCATTTTTATATTGGCCTGGAGCATCTTTTTGCCGCTTTCCTGTCTGAAAGTACCTCGGTTATCAGGCGTTATATAAATATGCCGAAATTGAACTGGAAAAAGAAGGTAAATGATTTTCTTCAGAAGGCTTATTCGCCGATGATTGCCAAAGACCATTGGGTCGGTTATCTGGTTACGCCGAGAATGCAGTCCGTTTGGAGAGCGTCAATAGAGAGTACCCGGTTTAAGGATGTTTCAGAAGTAAGGGAATCTAATGTTTTACTGGCGATGCTGGGTAATCCTGAAAGTATCGTCTCCAAGTGGATAGAGCGTGAGAACTATGGTTTTTGCGGCGGAGAAGATATCAGGACTTATATGGCCAACGATCTGGCTTTTGATATGGGATCGGTAATTTCCGTCGGCCCTCATAATTCCGATGAGGCGATTGAAGCTAAAAATCAGAAGAATGAGAGTAAAAAAACGGTTACCGCCAATCCGTTTAAAATTCTTACCCAGAATTTATCTATTTCGGATCTGTTCAAAAAGAAAGATCGTGCTCCTGCTTCTACTGCTGATTCTTTTGAAGATAGTTGGGAACAGCCTGAGGTCTCTGCCGATTTGATGCAGACGACCCCGCCTGAACAGGATATGACTGTTGAGCAGCCTTACTATGAAGAACAACCGATGCCTCAGGCACTGCAGGAAGATCCTCAGTCTTTATCTGCCGAAACTTCCGAAGAGGTTGTGACTCCGTCTGTAAGCGGGACCAGAACAATAAAGGTCGGCGATCAATTTATTTACGTAGATCAGGAACTTATGGACCGTGGAATTCCCGAGTCTTTTTTGAATCAACTGGTGACTCTTTCGGAGAAATACGGTGCTATTCCGGAAAGACTGCCTTTAAAGGGCAAAAAGGTTAATTTTGAGGAACTTTTGCGTGCAGAGCTGACTGATGATGAATATGATGTTGTTTTGAAGGATATCAGTACCATTATAAGAGTAGATACTTCGCGTTCGCCTTTTAGAAGGGGCAGCGGACGGCTTCGTCCTGAAACAGGTGCCAAAGCGGTTGCCGCCAAGAAAAAGGAGCAGGAAGGAAAAGATACGTCTGTTCTGCAATTGTCGTCTGAAGAGATGTCTTCGGCAATTGATGACGTTGCGTCTCTTTCTGTGGATGACGAGTCTTCTGAAGAAGAAATTGTCAGGGTTGAACTCTCCGCTGAGACACTTGGGATTAGTGATGCCGAACAGAGCGATGCCGGTGATATTGAACAAACTGCTGAAACCGCTGCTGAGCTGGAGGCGGATGCAGACTCTGTAGAAGAGGCCAAGCAGGAAGCTGTTGCAGACGACTCCAAGGAGAAAAAATCCGAACCGGAGCCTGAAGAACGTCCGAAAGAAACTGCTAAAATATCACAGGCAGATTTGCCTGCTGCACTTGTTCAGCCGTCACAGAAACGCAGCCGGGTAGGTAAGACATTGATTGCCGAGTTTGGCGGTGTGGCTATAAAACAGGTTAACCCTTTACAATCTGTGGATGTTTCTGAATTTAATGATTTTATACTGTTAACCGGTATTAAAGATCGGATTGATATCGCGGAGCTCCTGTCGTCATCGGAAGGAAATTATCTTAACTGCAATTCTGAAGTGTTACAGAGCGGCTTTTTGTGGAGCGATATATCTGACTGCACTTTTGAACATATTGTCAAAGCGACCGAAAGAACGAGTCATATTAGATTTGATACGGTTCCAGTCGTACTCAGTAAAAAGTAAATAAGGAGATCGTTATGTCTGATAATACAGCGTATATTATTCTTGAGATTGTAAATGGCGTATATGACGGGACTGTTTACAATTTTGAATCCTTTCCTGTGTCCATAGGGCGCAACCCTGACAATGATATCGCCATCCCTTACGAATCTGCTGCATCGCGCAGGCATGCACAGATTTTTAAAGAGGAGGATTCATTCTATGTTGTGGATCTGACCAGCAGTAACGGTACATTTGTAAATGATGCCAGAGTCTCTGAGAGAAGAGATTTGTTTAATAACGATTTGATAACCATCGGTTCACTGATTATAAGATGTAATATCGGTTATACAAAAGCGTCCCCGTCGGCTCCTCCGGCTTCTACCTCTGCCGGATAATAAATAATTCCGTATAAATTATGTATGAAAAAATCGCTTTAAAATTTTTAAAGCGATTTTTTTGTGTTATCATCAGCCGGTTACCGGCATTTAAATCATTCCCGTCGCCAGTTTGCGCGTTTTGCCGCAAATCAGGCATTTAAATTCACTTACAGCCCATCTTGATATTTTTTCTGTTTCCTGATGGGGAATCGGTACGTATGCATGAACGTGCTCAACGCCGCCCTCATTGATATATATAACCTTCTGACCTTTGGTTCTGAAAAGGATAATATCTTCCATTTTCGCTACTTTATCATATTCAATGCTCATAGAGTAAGATTTATTGTCGGGAAGCAGCGTGTATTTACAAAGGGTTCTTACTTCGCCTATTGATACAATGCGGCAATCGATCGGTTTTCCTTCGACATCCATCTCTACAAGACACAAATGCGTAGACTCGGCGATGCTTTTTTCGGTTAGTGTGAAGCGGATCGTTTTCGATGTCTTTCTTTCCCTTGGAAATACGGAACAAACACGTATGCGGTAACCTTCCGGAGTTAAAACGTTGTATCCCGTTTCCTGGCCAACTTTTTTAGACTCGGCCCCGAACAACCCCATAACATATTCCACTGCAATTTTATTCCTGTTAAAAGATTGTTGTGCGGATGGCATTACACTGATACCTGCCTTCTCAATAAGTTTTTCTTAACCTTTCATCGCCGGGGAGCCATAGCCGGCATTAAAAAAGCTGTCTAAAACTTCTTTGTAAAAAATCTTTTCCCTTCTTTAAATTGCTTCTATAAAAAATATCAGACGCTGCTTAGGTTTTGAATCCAAGGAAGATTTTCCTTAGTGTTGAATGTTTTTAACAATATTAAAAATAGAACTTTGAATTCTTTGTAAACTATTAATGCATTGGGAGGTATTATTTTGGATAAATCAGATTTTGACGATACTTTAAGAAATGTTGTAAATGACGGTCTTGTAGTATGCCTGCACGCTTATGAGAATATACATACAAATCTTTATCTTTTGTTGCAGCACTTAAGATGTCTTGTTGAAGATACGAGGGACAGCGGCGAGTATGAGCAGTTGAATAATGCCCTTTATTCGTTTTATTCGTCTATCAGCGCATCGCATAAATGCCTGCTTGAGGTGGACGGACCGGTAAAAGAGATCGCCGAATGGCTTGAATCTGAAGATGATGAAGAAGAAGAGGATTAATAGATGAATACGATTCCTTCCGTGGACTCAATATTAATGAATCCGATTCTGAGGAACTTATTGAATAGCTTTCCAAGGCCTTTTGTGCTTAAGGCTGTACGCCGTTTTACGGAAAAGTGCCGCAGTGATATCCTCGGCGGCAAAACGGCTGAATATAATTTTAGTGATTGCGAGCTTTTAAGCGAAATATCCTCGGAACTGTCGTCTTTTTTTGAAAAAAGGATGAAACGGGTTGTCAATGCCACCGGAATTATACTTCATACCGGCATGGGGCGTGCTCCTTTTGCCGATTCCGTTATCAGGGCTCTTGAAGATATGTCGGGATTTGTTAATATCCAGGCGGATTTGGAGCATGGCAAGCGTTCCAGAAGGGATGGATTTGCCCAGGAACTTTTATGTGAGCTCACGGGTGCCGAGGCTGCTCTTGTTGTTAATAACAATGCGGCAGCAACGATGCTTGTTCTGAACACGTTTGCCTATGGAAAAGAGGCAATTGTCTCCAGAGGCCAGCTTGTGGAAATAGGCGGCTCTTTCAGACTTCCGGACGTTATGGATAAAAGCGGCGTCATGATGAAAGAAGTTGGAACAACCAACAGGACGCACCTTGCCGACTATGAAAATGCCGTATCGGATAATACATCATTAATTTTTAGGGTTCATCCTTCAAACTACAGGATCAGCGGGTTTGTTCATCAGCCTTCATTGCCGCAGATTTGCGGTTTGGCGCGTAAGAAGGGACTCATTGTTGCCGATGATATTGGCGCCGGTTCTCTTTTGAGCTTTTCGGAATTCGGCATTTCCGATGAACCGCTGGTCGGGGATAGTATCGCTGCCGGTGCCGACTTGGTTCTGTTCAGCGGTGATAAGCTGTTGGGCGGGCCTCAGGCAGGGATTATTTTGGGCAGGAAATCACTGATTGAAAAAATCAGAAAAAATCCTTTGTCACGTATATTGAGGGTCTGTAAACTTACAATTTCCGTTTTAGACGCGACACTGATGCTTTATTTTGACAAAAAGCGCTTGCTGAGTGAGAGTCCTTTTTACAGGGCGTTGTCCTTTTCATCGGAAGAACTCAGGATGCGCGCCGAAAGCATTGCCGGTGCTTTGTCGGCGGTGCACCCGGATTTTAAATTTACTGTTGAAAAGGACTTTTCTTATATGGGCAGCGGTTCCATGCCTATGGATGCTATTGAATCGTATGTTGTTTCGGTAAAGTCCTTTCACACTCCGGATAAACTTGCGGCTCTGCTGCGCAAATATCAGGTGCCGATTTTTTCAAGAATCAGCAATGATCGTGTTATCTTTGACATGAGGACGCTTTTGACCGGTGAGGAACGTTTTATCATTGAGGCATTTGAGAGTATAAAAAAATAATTTTGCTGACTGACATTGTATGTCGGCGGTATTTTATGTTTTTTGGGTAACTATTATTTGTTTATCTAAATTAAAATAAGCGGACCCGGTGTTTTTGTGAAGGATTATTGTTGGTTTCGACAAAGTTAGACTTATACGTTAATTAGTTTTTGGATGCACCAGAAAGAGGTATTATATGGCTAAAAAAAGTTTATCCCCGCCTGATTCCAAAATAGTTTGTAAGTCGTGTAAAACCGAGCTTGATTCCAAAGAGTTAAAAGGAAATTTGATGGTATGTCCCAAGTGCAACCGTCATTTTCATATGAACGCCAGGGAAAGAATTGATTCCATTGCCGATGACGGAACGTTCCGGGAATGGTTTAAAGATATGATCAGTGTTGATCCGCTGAATTTTGTAGATCGCCTTCCCTATAAAGAGCGTCTTGATGAAGCAACAAAGAAGACGGGACTGAAAGAAGCGGTTATTGTCGGTAAGTGCCTTATCGGTGGAAAACCTGCGGTTTTGTGTGTGCTTGATTTTGAATTTATGGGCGGAACGATGGGCTCTGCCGTCGGCGAAAAAATTTCCAGGGCTTTTTTGAAAGCTGTTGAACAGAAACTGCCTGTAGTCAGTGTTGTCAGCAGTGGCGGTGCACGTATGCAGGAGGGCATGCTCTCCCTTATGCAGATGGCTAAAACAGCTTCTGCTGTAGCTCTTCACCATAAAGCCAGACTTCTTTATATATCCATCCAAACGAATCCGACCACTGGAGGCATCTCAGCCAGCTTTTCTTCATTGGGAGATGTTATTCTTGCAGAACCCAAAGCCCTTATAGGTTTTGTCGGTCCGAGGGTTATTGAACAGACACTAAATATAAAACTGCCGCCTGAGTCGCATACGGCCGAATTCCTTAAATCAAGGGGAATGATTGACCGTATAGTCGACAGGCGGCATTTGAAAATAACAATTTCAAGGTTGATAAATCATTTTGCTCATGCTCCGTCGATGCATTTTAAGACGAAATTAAAGAGCCAGAGAAAAAAATATGATAAAAAGGATGCCTGGGAGCTTGTTCAGCTCGCAAGACACCCGCTCCGTCCCACTTCTGCATTTTATATAGATAAAATTGTTGATAATTTTGTAGAGTTACACGGAGACAGGTATTATGGTGATGACGGAGCCATTATAACCGGAGTAGGCGAAATAGAGGGTAATGCCGTCGTTTTAATCGCTCAGGAAAAGGGTTCTACCCCTGAAGGTAAAGAGAAGCGCAGAGAGGGAATGGCCGGTCCGGAGGGCTACAGAAAATCGGTAAGACTTATGAAAATGGCCGCGAAGTTTAATCTTCCGGTGATTACTTTTATTGATACTCCCGGGGCATTCCCGGGATTTGATTCGGAAATGCGCGGGATTGCGCGTTCTCTGGCAGAATGTCTTTTTTCAATGTCTACTTTACCGGTTCCGGTTATCAGTGTTGTTGTTGGTGAGGGGGGTAGCGGCGGAGCTCTTGCTCTTGCGCTTGCCAATAGAGTGTTAATGCAGCAGAAGGCGATTTATTCAGTCATTTCTCCTGAGGGAGCATCGGCCATTTTGTGGGGAGATGCAACGAAAGCACGGGAATTGGCTCCTTATTTAAAATTGACGGCAATGGAACTTAAGGAACTTGGTGTTATTGATGAGATAATACCTGAACCTGCAGAGGGAGCCCATACCGGTCCTGAAGAGGCTGCCGAGATCGTTAAAAACAGGATTCTTTTAAATCTGGAATCTTTAAGAAAATATAGCCCGGCCAAGCTGATAACACTGAGGATTGATAAATTTCAGGATATGGGAGAGACCGGTGTTTTCTGGCAGGAGATTATAAAAAAAGAACTGCATCTCGGTATGGAAAAACTGGTCAAGGGTATCAGCCATATTTGGAATAAGGACGAACATCCCGATATTTCGGATGATGATAGTTTAAAAAATGTGGACGGAAAGAGAGGATAAATTAATGATTGATCTGGTTAAAAATTATTCTACTTTTGGCAGGCGTATGAAGAAAAGTGTTATACGTGATTTGCTGTCTCTTACGAATAAGCCCGGCCTGATATCTTTTGCCGGAGGCTTGCCGATGGCATCGTGCTTCCCTGTCGAGGATATAAGAGATATTGTTAATAAAGTTCTTGATACTGAGGCACAGAGTGCGCTTCAGTATGGCCAAACGGAAGGTTATGCACCGCTTCGTGAATTGATTGCCAAATGGATGAATGGCCACGGATATTCGCTTACACCCGATAACATTCTGGTAACTGTTGCTTCACAGCAGGGCATTGATTTGACTTCCAAGCTTTTTGTCGATCCGAGCGATCCTGTTTTTGTTGAGATGCCGAGTTATCCCGGCGGACTTCAGTCCCTGACTTCCTGTGGCGCTCATTTCCACGGAATTCCGGTAGATCTTGACGGGCTCAGAGTTGATATTCTTGAGCAGAAACTTCGCGAAATGGTAAAAGAGGGTGATCATTATAAGCTTATATATGTCGTTCCTGACTTCCAGAATCCATCAGGAGTGACACTTTGCCTTGAGAGAAGGAAGCGTTTGATTGAGCTTTCGCAGATATACAATCTTTTGATTGTTGAAGATACGCCTTACAGAGATTTGCGTTTTGAAGGCGATGCTCCGCCGGCTCTTTTCCAGTTGACGGAACCCGGCAATGTCATATCCCTTCATACTTTCTCCAAGATTTTTGTTCCCGGTTTCCGCGTGGGATGGGTTGTCGCACATCCTGATATCATTAAGAAACTGGCCGTTGCCAAACAGTCTGTAGATCTTTGCACTCCCAACTTCACTCAAGCGATTGTGGCGGAATTTTTACGCCGCGACCTTTTGAATCCATATATCCGCAAAGTTACCGATCTTTATCATAAAAAGAGAGATGTAATGCTGGCCGCTCTTGAGGAGTATATGCCGGAGGGAGTTACCTGGACAAGACCGCAGGGAGGTCTTTTCCTTTGGGTTACATTGCCCGAAAGCATTGATACAGAGGTTATGTTCTATGAAGCCATTGAGAACAATGTCGCTTATGTTATCGGTTCGGCTTTCCATCATGACGGCAGCGGTAAAAATAATATGCGTCTGAACTTCTCTTTCCCGACGGAAGAAGAGATTAACCAGGGCATAAGAAGCCTTGCCGAAGTTATTAAAAACAGGCTTTCGGGAAGAGTAACCGCCTGCTCCGTAGGCTGTAAATAGTATTTATTGTTTATGCACGCAAACAGGGTTGAGGCAAAATTCGCTTCAACCCTGTTTTTTATGTTACTATAATTTTCAAAAATATAAAAAGGCTGTCAATTGTATCCATAGGCTAAGGCAAGCCGGATTTTGACGAGCTGGAAGCTGATTATTAATAAAAATTCAATTAACTGTACTTAGATCGGCCGTTCCTTACAAAATCAAAAATAGTTCAAAACAAGGGTAGGCAAAGAAGGCAGAGGCAGACGAGCGAGGCGTAATATATTACGTCGGAGTGAGCGAGACCGATAGCCTGACGCTGCATAACCGAAGTTTTCAACTATTTTTCAGAGCCAGTTGTCTCGTGGCCTGTTAAAATTGCCAATAAGGATCTTGTCCCCGTATCTTTCCTTAATCATTTTTAATATCTTTACGATTCCAAGAGGTTTACCCTTGAGTGTCGGCATTTTGTCGTAAAACATTTCCGGATCCATATTGAGATTTCTCATTTGTATCATACTTGGTCCGAAAGCGTCGAGGAACTCGATAAACTTGCCAAATTCGTATTCATTATCGTTGAATCCCGGCATGGTTAGGAAATTAATGCTTACAAAAAGCCCTTCATCCACAGCCAGTCTTACGGTTTCCTTTACTTCTTTGAACATATAATCGGCCGGCTGAAAGAACTTGTCATAATTTTCTTTGACGGCTGAATTCATACTCACTCTTATGGTATTAAGTCCTGCTGCAATGAGCTTTTTTACCAGTAACGGTTTGGAGCCGTTTGTATTTATGTGGATTGTCCCCTGATCTGTTTTTGCCCTGATTTGCCTGATCGCTTTTTCTATAAGTTCCGCCTGAAGCAAGGGTTCCCCTTCGCATCCCTGTCCAAAACTGATTATCGCTCCCGGCCTTTCAAGGTGGGGGACGGCAATTTCTTCTATTTCATCCGCTGTCGGCACAAATTTAATGCGATCCTGCGGAGACGGCGGTCCTTTTTTTCTCTTTTTGGAAATGCAGCCCTCGCAGTTTGCATTGCATGCCGGTGAGGTTGGAATTCCACCTTCCCAGCGGTCATAAAAAATATTCTGGGCGTTGTAGCACGAATATTCCACTGCACAAACGGACAGATGTTTTAAAAGCCTGTTGGCAGGAAAAAGCTTTAATTTCTTTTTTATTTTGTTTTTTAGATCGGGACTGTCATATTGTGTCGGATCCCAGCGCAGGGAAGAGTCGGTTTTAATTGCCGCAATATAGAACTCTTCTTTGTAAAGCGCTCCCATTGTATATGCGAAGAACGGCAACGGCTCTTTTCTGTTTACATGGTAGGCCGGTAGCAGCGTTCTTGTGTATCCCGGAGGCGGAATGAATCCGACGGCTGTTACTTTCTCCTTGTCGGCTTGAAAGTAATGTTCTCTCTTGCCTTTCTTTACTCCCATAGGATCCCTGCCGGGAAGCAAAAATACATCAGTGCCGTATGGTATTTCGCACATTTCGTTTATATCGGGTTCTTTCAGAGAATCCCGGCCATTTCTGGCAAGCGCAAAATATGATTTGTTTTCAGTTACTTCACCGTCGGCAGATGCCTGTAGTGTGTAAAATTTATTTTCGGCCACTTGTATAATTACCTTTCGGGCATCTAATCTAAATATCTTTAGTAAATGACATTGCTTCTTTGGTTACCGAACCGAGAAAATCTTTGTTATTCTTGGTCTTTTTCATTCTTTCGACGATCATTTCGGTCATCTCTTCTGTGCCGAACATGTCGAGGGCTCTTCTGAGCACCCAGGCTTTTTTCAGATCTTCTTCCGAAAGCAACAGTTCCTCATGCCTTGTCCCTGAGCGTTTGATATCAATCGCCGGAAAAATTCTACGTTCCGATAACCGTCTTGATAAATCCATTTCCATATTGCCTGTTGCCTTGAATTCCTCAAATATCACATCATCCATTTTTGAACCGGTTTCAACAAGCGCCGTGGCAATTATTGTCAGGCTTCCGCCCGTTTCAATGTTTCTGGCCGCGCCGAGGAAACGTTTGGGCATTTTCAGTGCGGAGGTGTCAAGTCCTCCGGAGAGCGTTCTTCCGGAAGGAGGGGTGATCATGTTGTATGCCCTTGCCAGTCTGGTGATACTGTCCAAAAGGATTACCACATCTTTTCCCGTTTCGACAATGCGCTTGGCTTTTTCAATTACGAGTTCGGTTACATGGACATGCTGTTCCGGCGGCTCATCAAAAGTGGAACTGACAACTTCTCCTTCGATTGAACGTTCCATATCGGTAACTTCTTCGGGACGTTCATCAATTAAAAGGGCTATAAGAACCGATTCGGGATAATTTTCGGTGATTCCGTTGGCAATCTGTTTGAGAAGTGTCGTCTTACCTGCTTTGGGAGGGGCGACAATAAGGCCTCTCTGGCCTTTGCCGATGGGGCAAAGTATGTCAATTATGCGGGTGGCAATTTCCAACTGTTTCGTCTCAAGGCTGTATCTCTCATTGGGAAAGATAGGGGTCAAATCATTAAAATGGGGTCTTCTTTTGGCCAGTTCGGGATTAAGGTTATTTATCCCTTGAACTTTTAGGAGTCCATAATATTTTTCTCCGCTTTTGGGCGGTCTTACCTGCCCGGACACGGTATCTCCGACTCTGAGATCAAATCTTTTTATCTGCGATTGTGATACGTAGATGTCACTGTTGCCGGGCAAATAGCTTCTGCCTCTTAAAAATCCGTATCCATCAGGCAGTATCTCTAAAATTCCTGTGGCAAAAAGTAATCCCTGTTTTTCTGCTTTTTGCTCAAGAATCCGGTATACAAGCTCTTGTTTTTTCATTTTTTGCAAGCCTGTCAGTCCGAGATTTTTTGCCATTTCGGCAAGCTCTGTTCTTGTCAGGCTTTCCAAATCGGCAATGTTTTCTACCACATTTTCCATTACTTGCTCCTTTCAGCTGCGTGTGGCTATTGCGGGTTGGGGACCCATTTTATTTTATAATCAGGCATTTGTTTTGCGAGCTTATTGGCTCTGTTCATTGATATGTTTTTTATCAGAAAATAATTTACATTGTTTTTGCTTGTTGTATTTTTTTGTTGAGCATACGTGTTCAAATGGGTCTGACTGTTGATTTTATCTGCTTCCGCTTTTGCTTCTGCGAAAGAGGGGAATTTTTTTCCGATCCTGAGGACGCATTTTATGCCGTTGTCGGAAATGACGGTCACCGGCTGCGAAACCTTTGCCAGCCTTTTATTTACATCATAAAGATTTTCACTTTGAATTGTTCTCGTGACATAATAATAGTCTATCCTGTTAACGATCTCAGTCTCGGACTTGAGAGTAATATCTTTTTCATAGTTTTTCAGGAATTTGTCTTTGATTTTTTCAGGGTTATCTTTTGTGTCGAGATAAATTTTCGCGCTTCCTTTTTCGACGAGTAAGTCGCCTTTAATGAAATCAAAAGCACGGTGACCGATATTCACCATTAACAAAATAATAATAACTAAGATAAAAATTCGTCTGATAAAAACACGGAGAATCATTTCAGGTATCCTTTTAAACGGGGCTCCTAAATAGCGGACTTTCGTTGGATATGGTTTCGGATAAGAAGTTCTGGATAAGAAATTCTTAATTTTGGAACGTCCATAGAGTTCTTTGCGGCCCCTTTCTTATCCTCCTTTTAAATTTAAAATAATAATCATTATGCTTAAAGAAATTATTATCAGATCTGCCGTGATATGCGTCAGCAGCGGGTTCGAAGTGTATATTGTTTTTTCTCCCTGCCTGATTGCCGCCGCTTCAAATGAGATTTCCTCACCTTTTTTAAGCCAGCCGGCCACTTGTATTTCCGTACCGTCTTCCGGCAGCGGGATTTGTGGTTTAGACAGTGAGAAAAAGTATAGCGGAAGAGTATATTTTCCGGACTTGACGGCAATTGATTTCTCTTCCATTTCCTGGGTCTTATAATTGACTATGCCGCCCTTAAACTGAAGCGGATAACCCTTTATGCAGGAAACCGGTGACTCCTCTATCAATTGCTCCAAAGCCACTTCGCCCATTTTTTTCCATGGTCTTTGCGTTATGTGTATTTTTAAGAGTGTAAGTCCCAACAGAAGCATCGGCAGTGCCGGACTGAGGTTCAGCATTATTGTCGCAAGAAAGGCAATTGAGAGCAATATTGCCGACATGAACCAGATGTAGTTTTGATCTTTTTGTTTTTTTTCAGGAGATTTTTTACCGGTTTCGCTAAGTGTTTGCCGGGGATAATGTGAATGAAAGAAATCAACATATTCTTTCCAGTCGGATTGCCAGTAGTTTGTCAGCGTATAATTTCTGTGTTTTCTGAAAGGTATAAGCGGATCGGATATGTCAAGAAAGTTCAGTGAGAAGATCAGCTCTGTTAGTTTCTGTGAGATTTCCATTTCCCGTTTTTTTTCTATTTTTTCGATTATGGCTGAGATGATTTTTATTTCTGCAGTGTCTTCTGTCCGGGGGCTGCTGCCATCCGGCCTTGCCGCATAAAGATTAAGCGACCTTGACGTCAGATACAGGCACATATAGGAAATGTAGCATATTTTTGCAAGCGCTCCTGAAAAAGAAACGATGCTGCCTGCCCCGCCTACGGCTTTATGCCTTAAGCCGAGATTGTATAAAAATCTGGAAATATGGAACAGGCAAAACGGCAAAAAGCCGTTCATCATAAACAGGTGCCGGCATTGGGCTGCTATTTTGTTTTTTTCAAATGCCGACAGGGCTATAATTTCATCGTCTGTTAACGCCTCCAGCAGGCCTTTGCTGATTACGCATTTTGTCTTTGTGCCGATTATTCCGTAGTGAAACAAAATAGGGTAGGAAATATCCCATAACCAGATGTCGATATTGTTGTTTTTTCGGTTTATACTCTTTTTAAACAGGTTCAACTTTTCATTTTCATCATCACTTTTTATCCCGGAAAAAATTTTATCCAGTAGCCGGGGAAAAAAAAGATATTGTATAAGCACCGTCAAAAAAGGGAAAACGAAAGCGACAGGTGCGGATACGTTGAATATATCACAGATTATTATGCCAAAATACAGTGAGGCTGCAAAAAACAATATGAAGGTTGAAGCTGCTCCCTGAAGGTATCCAATCATAGATTAGTTGAGGTAATCCTTCCTTCATCCAGATAATAAACTCTGTCTGCATACGCTGCCACTTTAGGATCGTGCGTAACTATCACTGTCGTTAATTTCTGCTCTTTATTGACGATCCTCAGCATATCCATTACTTCGCGGGTGCTTTTTGTGTCAAGATTGCCTGTCGGTTCGTCGGCCAGCAGAAGGCCGGGGTTGTTAGCCAAAGCTCTGGCTGTCGAGACTCTCTGCATTTGTCCGCCGGAAAGGCGGTTTGTGAGTTCATGTGTTTTTTTATCCATTCCCACAAGCTTTAGCAGGTTAAACGCTCTTTGCTGCTGTTCATTTTTATATGAATTTGCCAGTTGCATAGGCAGCATTACATTTTCAATAACCGACAGAGTCGGCAGCAGATAATAATTTTGAAAAACAAATCCGATATGCTCCAGCCTGATCTCTTCCCTTATATACTCAGGCTGCTCGCATATGTTTGTGTCTTCGAGAAATATCTGGCCGAAATTGGGCTTGTCTATGCATCCCAGCAGATGAAGCAGTGATGATTTTCCTGTTCCTGACGGCCCCATTATTGCCGTGAATTCTCCTGTGCGGAATTCGATACTTACATTTTCCAGAACGCGTATTTTTCCTGAGACACCGTCCCAATGCTTATACACGCCGACCATTTTTACTTTCATTCTTGCTCCATAAACGGTTTTTTTGAGATATCTTTCCTGATTATTCCCGGGAGATGAATACCGTAATTTATCCGGTGTAAGAGGCTCGGCTTATTCCCATTTCAGTGACTTTATAATGTCCATCCGGTATATTATAACCGCTGGAATTATGGCTCCGGCAATACCGATCATCAGTGACAGTCCCAGCGCATATATTATCAGGTTGAATGTTATGTGGGCCAATGGAAATACGGTCTGAAAAAGAATTTTGACGGCCCCGTCAAGGAAGTGTGAGCCAAGAATACCCACTACTATGCCGGCAATTCCGCCCGTTACCGATAAGATAAGGGATTCTATAAAAATCATGCTGGAAATAGTTGTTCTTGATGCTCCGATCGCCCTTAGTGCTCCGAATTCACGTACCCTCTCAAATGCCGACATCAGCATTGTATTCATTGACGCCGTCGTTGCGATAAGTATGCCTATAAGGGCAATTGCAAACTGCAGCAGCCAGGCATATTTTACCAGTTCACCTGACGCCCCCTGATATTCCGCGCTTGTTTTTACAACTAAATCGGGAAAGTTAATTTGAATTATTTTTTTTGTTTCCGCTGTTTTTCCGGGATTTTCAAGTTGTATCCATATTTCTTTTACCTTGCCGGGAGAGTCCTCAAGTGTTAGGGCTGTCTGTATGGGGATATAACAGAAATAGTCCTGAAATCCGGCTTTGAATGAGGCTATACCGCATGGTTTAAGCTCTATTTTGTCGGAACCTGACTTTAAAAACAACGGTGTTCCTGTATTTATATTCAGTTCCTGTGCGATTTTACTCCCGCAAACAAAGGTTTTATCCTCTTCGGTTAAGTCTTCGGCTTTTCTTCTTAATTCTGTGCAATAAGGATCTTCCACTTGTTGAGCCGGTACCGGCAGCATTCCTTCGACGGGAAGAGCGGAAGGGAAAAACTGTTTGAAGGTGTTTTCGCCTTCCTGATCGGGTTGGTCAAAAGGAATCCCCCAGAATACGACTGATTTATTATTGATATTTTGCTGCAGTCTTGTTACTCCGATGGCTTTTTTGATGTTTGGTATTATCTGTATTCCGTCCGGCGGTGAATTCAAAAAGTCCAGCATATTTCCTTTGTGCTTGGGAAGTTTTTTAAATTCTGCCGGTTTAACCGGTTTCAGGATTGGTTCATCGGGAATATTTTGTTCGATTGTGATTGATTCCGTTGAAGAACCTATGGCGCCAATAGGTCCGGTTGGCAGGGATATTGTCGATGACGGCAATATGTAGATGTCGACTCTTCTGGCGGACACTTCTTTTTGAAGGCGCTGATTGAGTCCCTCGGCGATTGAAAGCAGCGAAACAAAACTGCCGACCGCAAGAATTACGCCTATTATGGTCAGCAGGCTCCGTTCCTGTTTTCTTAGTATGTTTTTTTTGGCAAGAGAAAGTGCAACCATGCCCTTTTATCTGTCCTTTTACAATCAGCTCAATGCTAACATATTTTATTGAATTTTCTCTTTTAATATCTTATCCGGTAACCTTTTAAATCCTTTTTTAAGTTTCGGGTGATGTTTTGTGTCTTTTATAAGAAAGATTTTTATACGCCGGTATAGAATAACAGTTGATTATGAAAGATGGTAGTGATTTTGAAAATATTGAGATTGAGATGACGGAAAATTCCGGCAAAAGCAGCCAGCCGCCGCAAAAAGGGTTTGTCCAAAATGTCGGCCAGGCTTTTTCAGGTTTTTTCTCTAAAGAAAGTCCTAAGCATTTTCAGCATATTCTTGAGGATTCGTCTGCTCCGGCATACCAGAAAAATATTGCTATCCAGGGTATTTTGCTTAAAAAAATAAAGACGCTTAATAAGACTTTAATCGCCCTTGTAAAGGGTGAATACGGGGCAACGTCGGATGTAAAAGTCAATTCGGCAAATGCGTTGGCAAAACTGGGCGGATTTTATTCACTTGATATTCCCTCCGTGCTTCTCATCGACATTATGGAAATTTATATGAGCACAGCGGAGATAAAATTGTCCGAAGCGCTGCACAACCTCTTCCTGAGTTCCGATATTTTCCCATACTATAAATTTGCCGCAAAAACTCTTTCTTCGCGGTTTTTGCTTGCCGGTGAAGTCAACGCAATGGTGTGGGAGGTTTATTCAAGAATTCTTCATCTCTGCTTTGATTTCAGGTACAGGGAAGTTGAACCTGATTTGAAAAATGATTTGAAAAAACTTGGCGTTAACAGTGATAAACAACGAACAAAAATAGAACAGTCGATGTATTACGTAAAGCGGCTGATTGGGATTGCGGAAGAAGTCAGGGACAGTTTGTGCTCTTATCTGGAAAAAGAGCCTGATATGGCGCAAACGATAGAGTTTATGAAATACCCTTCTCTTACTGCAAGCTATCATGAAAAGTGTAAATTCCATAAGCTGCTGGATCCGATTATGGAGGGGATGCTCAGCGACAGGCCCGGTATCCGTTCTCTGGTGATGGATGAGCTGCATGATTTGAAAACTCCGGTAGCGTATGACTTTTACCGATCGGTGATATTAAAAGAACCGCAGCCGTTCCCCGATGTTCCGGAGCATTTAATACCGATGCTCGCCAATCTATCATGTTTTGACGGGTCGGCTCTTGATATTTTTGTTTCTTTCATGAGTACGCCTCCCTCGTTGTATCTTGATTTATATTTTGAAGAGCTTGAAAAATTGTGTATTCAGAATTCAGAAATTCATGCGAAAGTCATTTCGATGGCTAAGGGATTTGTAAAAAGAGGCGATTGTCCGGATATATCGCTTCAGGAGATAATTTCCCGGATTTTTCCGATTGATATTTCCAAGGAAACTCTTGACCTGCTGATAAATATGGCATTGGGAAGAGTTAAAATATCTGTTCATACAAGTGCTAAAGCCGCCAGGGTTTTGGTGCAGATGAATACGTCTTCTTTTGAGTTTTCCGATGATGTGTTCAAGGCACTGGAAATTATAATGACCCATAGCGCCCCTAAGGAAATCAAGGAAAATATTTTCCGCGAAATAAAAAAACACCCCACATCTCCGAACATGGCATGCCTTGCCAAAGCAGTGTTTGATGTTGATAAGGAAGTTGCTAAAATTGCGCTTAAGTCTTATTTGGAAATCGTAAAAACGGGAAGTGTGGAGCCGGGAATTTTCAGAGACTTTTTCCTTTCGGTAGGCGAGTCGGAATTATTTCCGATAGAATCTACCGTTACTGTTATAGATTTTCTTAAAAACTATGATCATTTGGATGATGTTTTGAAAAAAGCTGTTTCCAGGTATTTTTACAGTGATACCAATGAAATCAGAAACAGTGCTTTTAGCACTTACCAGCTTTGGTTTGTTTCTGCAGGAACGGAAGCAGAGCACTCTGCTTTTGTCTCGTTCTTTGTGAATATTCTTTCCGATCCTTCATATGTCTGGTCCGATACTTACAGAAGGGTTGCAACTATTTTGGCTGAGTTTTTGTCCGCTCAGGATCAGGATGTTTCCGCTTATGGCGAGGACATTTTTCTCAAGATTAAATCGGCTCTGGAGTCTGATATTTCAGACGATTCCAAGACAATTTTGTGCGATTTTATAGAATTTGTTGCTGAGAATGCCGCGCCTAAAGTGAGGATACAGGCAGAGTGGATTATGGATATGCTGATAAAAAATCCTCAGACTTCAGAGCCGGTTGCTCTGGCGATTTTAAAAATTATGGTTATGAAACAGGGCTTGCTGATACAGTGTACACAACAGGTAATTCGCATGCTTTCAGCTTCTTCAATAAAAACCAAAATTGCCGTTCTGGAATTGCTTGTTTCCGGAATGGCGATGATGCCGAGATATTCCTATGCGGAAAAACTTGAGGCGTGGAATATGCGTCAGCCCAAGGAACTTTATGAGTTTGTCCAGTGGGAAATAATGATTAACAGAGAAGTAACGCCGCAGCTCCTTTCTTTTTTGCGTCAGGACTTTTCCAATCAGTCGCTTATGGATATGACGCTTTCTGCTATAAAGCGTATTGATTATGCGAGGAAATTTGCCGGATTTTTGTTTGAGTTTAAAGATTATCCGTCGAATGAGGTTATTAAACACAGGGCGATAGAGGCCGTTTCTTATCTTTTATATCCTGAATTTTCAATTTCGGAACAAAAAATATTAAAGGAACTTGGGGAAATGGCGGCTGATAAGTCTTTGCTGAATCCTGTTCGTTCCGCGGCGATGAAAGCGATCAGTAGAATTTGCGACATATCACAGTTTGAGCTTTTGACTAACATTGCCTCCGATAATTCTGAAAAAGATGAAATACGTATAATGGCGGTAAAAGCGGTAAATTCATTCAATACTTTTGTCGTCAACCAGCTTTATGCCTTGATATTGTTGGAGCCGAAGACGTCTGTTCATCTTAAGGAAGTTATTCTTGAAGGCATTGTTGCTTTTGCCGACTCAAGGGTTATAGAAGCCGTTCTGACTCTCTGGAGCGAGTCTCCGAATACCCAGATTGCTAAATTGTGCAAAAACTTGCTGATCGAGTCCGGGTATGGAGAAATAGCAGAGATACATGAACTTTATAATAAAATACAGAGACTGAAAGATGACCATAACGCTTTTTATCTGCGATCTGTGGCGGCTGCGGAAAAACTCGAATCCTTTCCGGAGCAGACTAAAGCGTTTACTCAGGAGATAAATGAAGTATTGTCCGCTCTTGAAGCATGTGAATCATCAATAGCAAAAGAAACCGAGACGATAAATTACGATACGGCTCAATGGGAGTCCACTAAAAATCATATAACCGCACGTATAAGGGAAGTTTTGCCGAATTGGCCTGCGGAAACGAGACCTCCGGCTGATAAAAAGGCGGTTTTTATGGATTATCAGGAACAGTTGCGTGAAGAAAAAGATAATTATGACCTGCGTCTTGACGGCTGTAACAAAAGACTTGAAGCCAAAAAACGGGAAAAAGAGCGTCTTTCTGCAGCATTGTCCGAGATAGAATCGCGTATTGAAGCCGTGAAGATGGAAGAAAACGATCTAAAGGCGGTAATTGATGAGTTCAATGCGGAGACTCCGCGTGTTGAGAAGCAAATAGAAGCAATTACTTTCGAAGCCGCTTCGCGTGAAGAAAATTTTATGAAAATAATTCCTTCTCTGGATCGCGAAAACCATAAGCGGCTGATTGCAGCTTTTGAGCTCAGGGAAGACGAGTGGAATATCAGGAGAACATATTATTTGGCCATTGAAAAAAATATGCCCGAATCAATGTAATATTTATGAACAACAATGTAAAAATAATCGGTCTTGATGCCGACGATACACTTTGGGATAACGAAATATATTTTCGCAGCACGGAGGAGCGGTTCTGTGAGTTTATGGAGCCTTTCTGTGTTAAAGATCAGGCGTCCGCGGTTTTACTTGAAACCGAGAGGAAGAATATTTCCCTTTACGGATATGGGATCAAGTCGTTTATACTGTCGATGATTGAAGCTTCACTGAAACTCAGCAACGGGAAGTGTGAGTCCGCTGTTGTTGAGCGGATTTTGGCACTGGGAAAGAGTCAGCTAAATGAAAAACCGGTAATTCTTGACGGTGTGATGGATTTTCTTGCAAAAATTCCCGCGTCATACCGGCTTGTTGTCGCCACCAAGGGCGATCTTTTGGACCAGACAAGAAAATTAAAATTATCGGGATTAGAGAAATATTTTCACCATGTTGAGATAATGTGCGAAAAAAATGAAGAGGATTATTCCTGTTTGCTCCAGCGGCTTGGAGCAGAACCGGAAAATTTTATGATGATCGGCAATTCCCTTAAATCAGATGTGATTCCCGTTCTTAATATCGGTGCGCACGCCGTGCATATACCTTATCATACCCTTTGGCTGCATGAGAAAGTCGATACGGAAATAAACAATCCGCGATTCAGATCTTTTGAGAATCTAAGAGACGTGATTCAGCTTTTATCGTAATAAATTTCGCCTTTGATATTTTCTATACAATGGAAAGTCCTGTAAGAACGTTTTCAAAAATAATATTTATGTTTAGAACTCTCTGTTTGGCTTGGGGTGAGGGCAATAGATAATCCAATGATATTAAGTTAACACTACAGCGAACACAATAAAATTCCGATATTACTGCAGCAAATCAATAACTAATTCTCCCTTACACAGGCGTTTCAATACAGTTTTGATGTTGCAAAATCTACTTTGAATTTGCATACTGTGTTTGCAATGTCTACAGTTTTAAAAACTGTTCGTTGTAGTGTTAAGAGAAAAGTGTTTCTCACAGAGAAGAGGAGAACACAGAGAGTTTTTAACCGGCATTTATCCTCCGTGGCCTCTGTGCCCTCTGTGAGAGATCCAAAGATGTCAAAATCGGCTATGAAAAATACTAACTTAATGACATTGATAGATAATAGGCTTAATACTGTTATTTCTGAGTAAATGCAGTTGTTTGATGTGCAGAAACTTATGGCGGAGATAGCGGGTTACCGTTCGCGTATTTTTTATGGATTCTATCAAACCGAACAGCGTCGCGAAAGAAGTAAGCTGCATTGAGGTTTGTCCGGATTTAAAATACGCGTAAAATGGTCGCTGTCGGGAGCTTTTTCGTTCCTGTGCGTCAAACAATAGCATTTTTACCGGGTTACTCTTGGACAAAATAAATTTAATGCTTATAGTTTGTAAATAAACATCGTATGTTATATCTGTTCGCGCAAATAGCTCTGGAGGTATAATTATATCTCACTGGAAATGATGCTCAGTGTTGACGATCCAGGTAAGAAAAAAGCGTATTTTATAAAGTATTAAACAATTTGTAGTTTAGAGGCGGGTACAATATTATACCAGACTGCGGCACCAGTCAAGCGTATCCTTAATACTTGCCTCGAGCGGTATTTGAGGCGTCCACCCTGTATCGGCAGTAATTTTTTCGATATCAGCCTTTATTTCCGGCGTATCGGAAGGCCGGAATTTATTTAAGTCGGTTTCTACCGCAATATCCTTTGTACTCATTGAGATTATTAATTTCAATATTTCATTAATTTCGACGGATTTTCCGCTGCCGACATTGTAGATTTCACCGCTTTGACCTTTTTGTATGAGCACACAATAGGCCCGTACAATGTCCCTTACGTCAGTAAAGTCGCGTTTTGATGATAAGTTTCCAACTTTAATGACCGGAAGTATTGCTGCTTTTTCTATTTCGGCAACCTGTTTGCAAAAATCCGCAACCACAAAAGCCGGATTTTGTCCGGGACCGATGTGGTTAAATGCTCTTGCCGTAACGATGTCCATTCCGTATGCTTCGGAATAAATATTGGCCAGCATGCCGCAGCAAGCTTTGGTCATTGCATAGATGTTCAGGGGATTTAAGCGGCGTGTCTCGCTTATTGTAGGTGTCGGCTGGCGTCCGTATTCTTCCGATGAACCGATGAGTAAAATTTTTGCCGGTAATTTGTTTGCTTTTACCGACTCAAGCAGATTCAGCGTTCCTTTGATGTTGATATCTATTGTTTCCGCAGGCTTTTTCCAGGAAGCGGCTACCGAACTTTGCGCCGCCAGATGAAATATATAATCCGGTTTTTCATTTTTTAATATTTTTTCAAGCTGATAGTGATCAGATATGTCCAAATCATAGGTGCTGACATCATTATCACAGAATGTTTCTCCCGGAATTATTGTTGCCGTTATATCCCAGTTCTCATTCTCTCTTATATATGAAACCAGATGTTTGCCGACAAAACCCGCAGCTCCGGTTATAAGTGCTTTCATGGGCGTATAACCTCACAGAATTGTATGTTTTTAAGGTAAAGTTCCGTTAGGCTCAGATCATTTTTTACCATCATTGCTACAAGTTCGTTAAAATCTATTTCACGTTTCCAGCCAAGATTTTTCTCTGCCTTTGCCGGGTTACCCTGGAGCATTTCCACTTCTGCCGGGCGGAAGAAGGCGGGGTTTACTTTCACTAATATTTTTCCACTTTCCGCATCAACAGCTTTTTCATCGAGATCGGTTCCTTCCCAAACAAGAGATATGCCTGCCGCCTTGAAAGCCGCATCTGCGAATTCCCTTACTGTTCTTGTTTCATTG
Source organism: Candidatus Xenobia bacterium (assembly GCA_031551355.1). Lineage (GTDB taxonomy): Bacteria > Vulcanimicrobiota > CADAWZ01 > CADAWZ01 > CADAWZ01 > JAVBNT01. Next base: position 77,326 of record JAVBNT010000034.1, read on the forward strand.
GTGGCAATCACATAATCATTCGGAGTATCCTGCTGCATCATCAGCCACATAGCCTTTACGTAGTCTTTCGCATGGCCCCAGTCTCTTTTTGCGCAGAGATTTCCCAGTTCAAGGCAGTCCGCAAGACGGTATTTTATCTTGGCAACGGTATCGGTTATTTTTCTGGTGACAAATTCCTTGCCGCGCCGTTCAGATTCATGGTTGAAAAGTATCCCCGAACATGTGTAAAGTCCGTAACTTTCGCGGTAGTTTTTTGTGATCCAATGGGCATAGAGTTTGGCAACTCCATAAGGACTTCTCGGATAAAACTGTGTCGATTCCGTTTGCGGTGTTTCCTGGGCGCAGCCGAACATTTCCGATGTGGAAGCCTGATAGAATCTGGAGTTGGGTTTGACGATTCTTATTGCTTCAAGCAGATTCGTTACGCCGATGGCATCGATTTCCGCAGTTGCGATAGGCTGCTCAAAGCTTGTCGTCACGAATGACTGAGCCGCCAGATTGTATACTTCATCGGCATTGGATATTTTTACGGCATTTATCAGAGACACAATATCGGTCATATCTCCGTAAATGAATTTTATTTTATCCTTGATGTGTTCTACGTTGCCGTAGTCAACAACGCTTTTGCGTCTCATAAGGCCATATACTTCATACCCTTTCGAGAGCAAAAGCTCGCTGAGAAAGGAGCCGTCCTGGCCTGTGATACCCGTGATAAAAGCTTTTTTCATTGTTGTGTTCCTTTTTTATTTTAACCGTATAATTTTTATGAATGGAAAATCAGTCCCTAATTCCTATTTTTTCCAGTTGTTTGCTTATATAAACCTCAGAAATGGAGCCTTCCAGAACTGTATAGTTTTTTTTGTTTTTCACTTCCATGTCAGACATTTTACTCATATCACATTCCCGGCAAATTTCAAACAAGTTCGTTTTGCCTTCAGAATGGGCTTTTCTGAAATTTCTGTATCTTTCGCTGTTATATACCGATTCCAGACTTTGTTTTTTGAGATTACCGAAAATCATGGAGCCGTAGCAGTCGTTGCAGCATGGAACAACGTCCCCGTTTGAATATATTCCTATTGACGACAGAGCGTAATAACATCCGGGCGCCTCAATTTTTTTGCCTTTTTTAGACGGGGACAGACATTTGCCTTTTTCGTTTCTTTCCCTGTAAATGGCGACACTGTCGACTCTTTCGAGCCAATATTCTATAAACGGTTTCAGTTCTCTTTTGTTACGCGGCTGCAGGACGAATGAGACCTGTATATTAGGTTTCGACTCTCCTTTTTTTCTTGCCTTCATAAGCTTGCCGATATTCCCGGTTACGGTATCATAAAGATCGTTGCCTCTTATTTTTGTATACATTTCCCGCGTTCTGGCGTCGACGCTGAAAATAGCCATGTCCGTTTTTAACAACGCATTGATAATTTTGTCACTGTTGAAGATGCCGTTAGTATTGATGGCGATGTTCATTCCATGACTTTTTATGAGATCGATCATTTCTTCAAACTGCGGATAGAGGGTCGACTCGCCTCTGAATGGCGGCAGCACGATCATTGGTGTTGATTTATCGTTGTAAGGCGCCAGCTCGTTAATTATTCTTTTTAGCAGTTCCGCGTCCATAAAACGGGAGTCCTGATTTAGGCGGCCTTCCCTGTCTTCATTGGCGTGAAAATTGCACATAGTGCAGTTAAGGTTGCATTTATTGGTGAATTCCAGATTGACAATATTCAGATCGATCTTATCAGTCATAAAATTACTCCTTTTTTCCCTTGATTGCATATATGAAATTTGTGAAGGAAGAGTTTATCAGTATCTGCAGCTTCATAACTGTACTGCTGTATGCTCTTTCGAGTGCAGTGGCCTCCGGCCCGGGAATAATTTGGTCCAGCATGAGAAAATCTTCCGGAAGGTGCTGCCTGTATATGATTTCAATATCTTTAAAACCGCTTTTTTCCATAAAAAATTTGAAAGTCAGCGGATGGACGGGAAACACATGTGTCGGATCCATGAAATAAAGTCCGAGAGAAAACACTGACGACGGGTTTAGGGTTTCCGCAAGAAGAATACCTCCGGGTTTTAATTTTGTGATGGACTTATCTATTAATTCTATGAATTTGTCCGGTGGTATATGTTCCACCATATGGGCAGTGAAAAAAGCGTCTATGGAATTGTCCGCAAGTGATCCGACATGCTCAAGAGCCCCTTCTTTTAGAACTGTAAGTCCTTTGCCCCGGCAGTATTCCGTCATTTCTGCACTGAGATCGACACCGTATCCGCCGTTAATACCGTTTTCACGCAAAAGCTCGAGAAACTCTCCGCGTCCGCATCCGAGATCGGCGATATTTTTTTTATCCGCAAAAAACGGCAGGTAGTTTTCAAAATCTTTTTTCACGAGCTCTTCGGGCCCGCGGAAACTGTTTTCAAATTCAAGGTATGAGTAATCCATATTTTATAATCCTAATTCATCGGATATTGATTTCATCGCCTCAAGCGAGATTTCCGCAAATTCATCGAGGGACATTCCCAGTTTTTCGCACTCCATTATATTTTCTCTTTTTACGGAAGCGGCAAACAGTTTTTCCTTCATTCTTTTGGTGATGGACTTTACTTTTACGGAAGCAATTTTTTTGTCCGGGTAGACAAGAGCCGTTGCCGTTATCAGGCCGGTGATTGTTTCGCCGGCGGCAAGCGCATGGTCGAATTTTGTCTGTCTTTTTCTGACGCCGGTGGCTTCGTTGTGCGCCTCTATCGCGCAGATAGCTTCTTCGGAAATAAGCCCGTTTAAGATTTCCCTGCTTTTTGTCCCGTGCGTAAGGCTGTCGCCGTTGGTTATTTCCACATCAATATCATGCAGAAGCCCTGCCAGCCCCCATGAACTTTCATCCTCGGACAGCTTTTGGGCAATGGCCTGCATTACGGCTTCCGACGCCAGACAATGGCGGAGCATATTTTCATTTTTTACATGTTTGCCGAGCAGTTCAACGGCATTTTTTCTTTCAATCATAGATGTTTCTCCACATCGTTTGTATAACTAATATTTATTGTGCTCACAAGGATAGTTATTTCTTTTTAATGATTCCTAATTTATTAAAAAGAATTCTTTCTATATGTATTCATTACCTTGCACAGGACTTGCCGATGTTAATTTTTGAGTGGAGTCTTTATGGTGATTATAAATTATGTAAAGAAATTACTGTTTTTTTGGGGTATAATTTTTTTCCCTTCGGTTATTTTATTTCTTACTTTTTTTATTTGTATTGATGGTTTAGGTGTGAACCTTGTTTTTGTTTTGCTGGCCGCTTATATTATTTCAGTTTGGTGGATTATATTTTTTGTAATGAAAAAAATATCCGCACTGTGGATTTTGCCGGTCAGTTTTGTTGTTTCATTTTTATGTGTTTATCTTTACGAATTTTTGAATCCGGAAAACGAGCTGCAATTTCTTATGACCTTGATAGTAAGTATTTTTTATTCTGCTCCAATGACGCTTATATCGCTGATTACCGTTTTAATCGCAAGTTACAAAAAAACTTCCGGGGATCCGGTTTGAGCCGCCGGTTGTGATTTTTGTTTTTTCGGAGACTTGTCTTCACGCTCTCTAATTTGATAATAATATCTTACTCACTAAAGAGTTTTTGTGAGAGGACTCAATTGTATCGCTATATGCAATAATGTTGTAGAGGAGAAATCAAAGTATTGTGATTTTTTTTAAAAACATACTGGCGCTTTTTATACCGTTTTTTCTGTCGGCAATTTACCGGGTTTTCATTGTTGCTGGTTATGACACCCTTTTGCTGGTTGCTTTTTATTATATTGCTTCGGTCCTGTGGATTCTTTTTTTTCTCAGGTCCGGTTTTTGCCGTGACTGGATTTTATACGTGAGTTTTCCTTTGACACTGATACCGGTGTATTATTACGATTTGAGTTATTCACCGGACTATTTTCCTCTTTCATTTACTTTTTTGAATACTTTTGTATACGTTGTACCGATGCTTTTTTTGTCTTTCATCGGTATTTGCATCAGAGACCGTAAGCGCAGACTTTCATCCGCGGAAAACGATAAAAATACTGAAAACTGCTCTGTAGGAGATCCGCAATAAAAAGAGGAAGTTTGCTAATATCGAAAACAACAATAATCCTGCGCACTTTACCGATTTTTTCAAAGAATCCCCGTTTCGCTGCCTGAAGGTTACAAATAAAAACGGAAGTGCCGTTATTCGTTTTAATACACCCGATCGGCCCGGTGAATGGTATATTAGGGTTTTTGCCCATTCGGCTGATTGCGGGAACGGCTATGCCGAATATCGTTTGCCTAATGCAAGTGACTGAGTCAGGGGAGAAGAGAGATTCCGCAGCAATTTTTTTCCTGCAAAAAATCTTGCTGCATGTGCAATAAAATATTTTTTTTGACGACTTGTCTTTGAGTATCTTACTTTAAAAATAGTATTTTTATGGAGGAGTTTATGAGACGTTTTCTTGTTTATGGATTGTGTGCTGTTTTTGTGATTTTATCCTCGGTTTTAATTTCCTGTGCCAAGGGAGGGAGCGCGCCCCAAACCGGATTTGTTGAGAGCGATGCCGTAACACAGGCACGGGAAAAAAACAAACCGCTGTGGGACCGTTTCAACAAAGAAGTCTCTTCCGGCCGGCCCAAGGATGCCGTTGCTGTTTTGGAACAGATTTACAGCCAGTCAAAGAGTCTTAACCTGCCGGATGAAGCGGCCAAAGCCAAAGCGCTTCAATGCCTGCTGAACGGCTACTCCGATGAGGACGGCATTGCCGTTTCCGTCGTCAGCCTTAAGAAAGATATTCCTTCCATGGACGCTTCCGTGCAGCCTTTGATGTATTTGCTTCTGGGACGGTGGTACCTTAATTATTTCAACCAGAACAGCTGGAATATAATGAACCGCACGGCTACTGCCGATTTGAATGATGAAGATTTTAAGGTGTGGGATGCTAAGAAGCTTTTTGCTGAAATAGACGCCTGTTATGACAAAGCCCTGAAAGATGAGCAATTTTTGCAGAAAATGATGCTTCCCCAATTCCGTGGACTTCTGGAAATGGGTGACGCTCCGGCCAACCTCAGGCCAACTGTTTTCGACTTTGCCGTTTATGACGCGATAGATTTCTATACCTCCCGCGAGCAGGTATTTGCCAAGTCTGCGGACGCTTTTGAAATAGATGCTTCATCTGATGCTTTTGCCGATGCGTCCGCGTTTATATCCTATGTGCCGCAGACAACGGATCAATCATCACGTAAATATAAGGCTTTGAAATTTTATCAGAAATTGCTTTTATTCCATCAGAGCGATGAAAACCCCGACGCTTTTATAGATGCCGACTTTTCCCGTCTAAACTATGTTTTCAACAATTCCGTCGGTCTGGAGAAAAAGCAAAAAGAAGAGCTTTATCTCAAACGCCTGGAAACAATAATGAAAAAATATCCATCCTCGCCGATAACCGCTATGGCATACTACTACAGTGCCTCCGTATGTCTGGGACGTGATGAGGCTGTTAAAGCCATGACTTTCATTGAGACGGCGAAAAAAGACTTTTCCGGTTCACCCGGAGCCGCGATGTGCGCCAATTTCGAAACTCAGATAAAGAGCAAGGAATTTAATATTGTTGCCGGTGATATGGCTGTTCCCGGAAAAGAGCACAAAATATCGGTTGAATCCCGTAATATAAGTTCAATAACGCTTGGTATCTATAAAAGAGACCGGAAAGTATTTTTTAACGATCGTGAAGACTATGACGTTTTGAAAAATTTGAAAGGAACAAGTCCGTATAAAAAAATTACCCTGCCGGTAAAAACAAAGGGTGATTACAGAACCGATAAAAACGAGCTGTCAATTCCGGCTCTTGAGCCCGGTTTTTATACGGTGATGGCCAGCTGCGACGAAAAATTCAGCGATAGCAATAATATTATCTCCGCCTTTTTTATAACTTCGTCAAGACTTGTTTTTCTGACCAGAACGGTAAACGGAGGCGAAATAAAAAGCTTCGTTGTTGACGGCGAAAGCGGCAAACCTGTTGCCGGGGCGAAAATTGAGATCTATGAATATGATTATAAGGGAAATAAGGTGCAAACAAAACACCTTGAGTCCACTAAAACCGATGAAACCGGACTTTATGTGCCTAAAAAGTCAAAAGGCCGCGGCTATTATGACCGGCTTTTGGTTTCCGCCTCTGACGGCAAGGGCAGTGAGACCTTTAACCGCAACTATTATTACAGTGATTATGAACGTTCCAACTATTACAGAAATTCTTCGATCGTATTTTTTACCGATCGCGCCATGTACCGTCCGGGTCAGAAAATCTTTTTTAAGGGCATTGCTTTGTCCTATGATCAGGAAGGTAAAAAGTATTCCGTTTTGCCGTCTGAGAAGCTTAATATTCTTTTCAGGGACGTCAACGGCAAGGAAGTTAGTTCACTTAACCTGACTTCCAATAAATTTGGCTCCGTTTACGGCAGTTTCACTGCTCCGTCGGATCGCCTGATGGGTAATATGACGCTGTCATGCACTTCTGTCTCCGGCAGCTGCTCATTCAGTGTCGAGGAATACAAGCGCCCCAAATTTTTTGTAAAAATTGAAGCGCCAAAGTCACAGTTCCGTCTGGCCGATAAAGTTACAATATCCGGCAATGCTGCCTCTTATAACGGCGCTGCCCTCGACGGAGCCAAAGTAGTCTACCGCGTAAACCGGATGGTAAATTATCCTCCGTGGCTTTGGTGGTATATACCTGTTAACCCCGATTCCAGCGCCCAGGAAATTGCTGCCGGCAGTGCCGTTACTGATGAGAAAGGTCAATTTTCACTGTCATTTACCGCTAATCCTGATTTGTCGGTAGAGAAATCGGCTCAGCCTGTTTTCAGCTATAAAGTCTCTGTCGATGTCACAGATTCATCCGGAGAGACGAGAACCGATGAATACGTCATGAAGCTGGGATACTGCGCCATGCAGTCTGTACTTACCTGCGATGAATGGCAGACCGGCAAAGAAAGCGTAAAAATAAAAGTATCTACCTCTACACTTGACGGACAGGGATTAGCGGCAACCGGTAAAATTCGCCTTGTATCCCTTAAACAGCCGTCTTCGCCGCAGCCAAAGCCATTGTCCCGTCAGGGTTGGTGGTTGCCTTTTAATGATGACCGTCAGTTGAAATATGCTCTTAAGGATTGGCCTGTATTATCGGTTATTGAGGAAAAAGAATTGAAAACTGCTGCCGACGGTACCGGTTCCATTGCTTTCAATCTGAAACCCGGAGCGTATAAAGCCGAGTTTACTTCCAAGGATAGATACGGCGAAAAATCGGAGTCTTCGATTCCTTTTATCGTTATCGATGAAAACTTGCAGCAAAGCTCCGTATGCCTGCCATCTTATTTTGTGGCGGAAAAAAAATCCTTTGCCGTAGGAGAGACTTTTAAAGGCGTTTGGGGCAGCGGCTATAAATCGGGAGTTGCTTATGTGCAGATTTTGAGGGACGGAAAACCGCTGACTTCCTATTGGACGGCACCGGGACAGAGTCAGGTACCCGTTACCGTTCCCGTAACAGCGTCTTTGCGCGGTGGATTTACGGTTTCCGTATTTACCGTCAAAGAAAACCGTTTCTACTCCCATACGCAGAAAATAGACGTTCCCTGGGCCGATAAGAAACTTAAGGTTACAATTGAATCACTGCGCAGCAAACTTCATCCTAAAGAAGAGAGTTCGTTTACGGTAAAAATAAGGGATCCAAAGGGACAGGTTATTCCTTCCGAACTGCTGGCGTCACTTTACGATAAATCACTTGATGCGTTCCGTGCGAATTCCTGGCAGAATTTTGATTCTTTTTTTGGCAGGGACGGCACCTCTTTGCAGGATAATTTCGGCAGTAACGTTGCTGAAACGGTACGTCTTGTTTCTTCGTTTGACAGAACGTATGTCTCTGCGCCCTGGTCTTTATACCCGTCCTGGCCTCAAGTTTTAGGAGTTTATTATTCCCGCAATTATTATGGGGATGTCCGCGCCGATTACGAGGCGGATGGAATAATGCTGTCTGAATCGGCTGCGCCTCAAAATGCAGTGGCAAGAGGGGGCAAGTTCTCGGCAAAAATGGAAATGGCAGCCGCTCCAGCCGCGATGTCGGCGGTTAAGGACAAGGCCGTTATGGCCGATGAGAAACAGTCGGAACCTGTCGCAAGGAATAAAGCTGCCGGCGGAGATTCCCCTAAGGACGTTTCCGTAAGGAAAGATTTTTCCGAAACGGTATTTTTCCATCCGAATCTTACTGCCGATAAGGACGGAGCGGTAACGATCAAGTTTAAAATGCCTGATTCGCTGACGACCTGGCGGCTGATGACATTTGCCCATTCGACCGGACTTGAAAGCGGTTACGCTGAATCACAGACCGTAACCCAGAAAGAACTGATGGTGGAGACCAATCCGCCGCGTTTTCTCAGAGAGGGAGATATCCTTGAATTTGCCGTCAAAGCCACTAATATGACTGCTAAAGAGATTAAAGCCGAGATGGGTATTGATTTCTTCGATCCTGCTACCGGCAAAAAACTGAATGCTGCGCTGAAACATGGAGCTGCCGCCAAAACAGTAACGATTCCTGCTATGCAGTCGCGCTCCGTTTTCTGGTCGGTTACCGTTCCCGACGGTCTGCAGTTTGTTGCTTACCGTTCTTCCGGTAAATCCGCCGAATGGACCGATGCCGAAGAGAATCAACTGCCTGTTCTTTCAAGGCGTGTTGCCGTGACCGAATCGCTGCCTTTGTGGATCA
>JAVBNT010000056.1:0-11490 GCA_031551355.1 Candidatus Xenobia bacterium
TGATACAGCAAAATTTTAGCGCCGCCGAGCCAAACAAGAAGTGGCTTACTGACATATCCGAGGTTGCTACTGCAGACGGTAAGCTGTATATTTCACCAATATTGGACTGCTTTGATGGAGAGATTGTTGGCCTTGCGATGGCAGACAATATGAAGAAAGAGCTTTGTATCGAGGCTTTCGAACAGGCTTGTAACCGCAAAAAGGCTAGCGGTATGATTCTCCACTCTGACAGAGATTCGCAATACACAAGCCATAAGTTCAGAGAAGTGCTGTCATCCAGAATGGCCGTTCAAAGTATGTCAGGAACAGGCCGATGCTATGATAACGCCAGAATAGAAAGCTTTTTTGAGACACTAAAAAAAGAAAAGCTATATAAAATGAATACTAAAGTTATGTCTATGGAGCATGTAAAAAGAATAATTTTTACATGGACATTTATTTATTATAACAGGGAAAGAATATATACCGCTAACGACGGCGGATATCCGCCGAGTATTAAGCGCAAAAAATATGAAAGCGCAGGAGCTATGGCGGCATAACCTCAAGAACTAACGTTTAAAAATACACCTATTTTATGAGTCAAGAGATATTGACAAGTCCAGTATTTATACGGCTTTGCCGTGGTGGCGCGTAGTAATTATGCACAATCGCCCTCCATTGTCTGACCTTGTTTTGAACTGTTTTTAATATTACAATTATAAAAATATAATGCAGTCAATTGTGTCGGGAGGCTATAGCAAAGTTGATTTCGACGAGCGAGGCGTAGTGAACTACGTTGAGCGAGCGAATATCAACTTTAACGACGCATACCGATACAATTCACTGCATTACCCGCCAAGAACGTTGTGTGCGACGACTGCCGGCAATCCGTCAGGCACAGCTTCTTTGCCCCTGCAGTCATCTACCAGCGGGGACAGTTTATCTCTGGGTCCGACAACAACAAGCCTGTCGCCTGAGAACAGCTTTTCATCCGGAGAAGGATTTAAGAATTCAGCGTTTCCACGCCGGATCATAATTACTGAAAGTCCGTATTTACGCCTAAAATCCACTCCGGAAAGCGTTTGGCCGGCAATACATGAAGACGGAGCCAATTTTACAACCGTAATCTCATTGGCAGAGGCAGCTTTATTAAATTCGTCAAGCCCGGCTCTTTCTTCAAGCATATCCGTGTCCTCCGAAACCTGAGCTACAAGAATATGCTCAATATCCTGCATAGAAACAAGCGACAACCGCAAAACGGTAGCCAGCATTTCTATGGAAATTTCTTTTTCTTCCACAAAAACCTGATTGGCACCAATATCCATAAGCTCCACTGAAGTGGCTTCGAAACGTGTGCGTACCAGTAAATTAGCTTCCGAATTCATCCTTCTCACAGCCTCCGCAATCAGCAAAGCACTCTCGGTTCCGGGGATGGTAACGGCAACAATCGCCGCCTTGTCAACCCTGGCGTGCTCCAAAATAGCCTCCTGTGACGCATCTCCGTAAAAAATGGGAACCCCTTTGGCACTTTCCCTTTTTACCGTATCCGGATTAGCCTCTATGATACAATATTTAAGGCCTGCCATCCTCGCCCCCATTGCAACCCTGCGGCCGATAATTCCATACCCAACAATAACGACATGATTATTAAGACCATCCCTCGAATACGGATCAAGAGGAGACTCTATCTTAAGCCCTACAGAGTAAAGTGCTTTCATAATAAATCTTGTAAAAACAGGCATAACATTCATAAGAAATGGTGTAAAAATAATCGTCAACACTGATGCGCCAAGTAAAAAATTCATACCGTTATTGCTGATCATGGAGAGTTTGTTTCCCATATGAATCAAAACAAACGAAAATTCGCCGACCTGTGCCAAAGCGGCGCCTGTCATTAAGGCGACGCTCAGCGGACGCTTCAAAACAAGGACCGCAGCCACTGCCGTTGTAAACTTCAAAAGCATCATCGCAATTGTCAGCAAAATTACCAGCGGAAAATGCATAATTACAAAATGAAGTTCCAGCGTAATACCGGTCGACACAAAGAAAATACTTGTGAAGATATCCTTAAAAGGCAGAATCACACCCATAGCCCTGTGGTTATAAGGCGATTCGGAGATCAAAACACCGGCAATAAAAGCTCCGAGAACAATCGAAATTTCAAGATATGCCGAAAGGGCGACAAAAAATAAAAAGATAAAAATAATCGTCATCACGAACAGTTCCCGGCTCTGGGTTTTGGCCACATAATAAAGCCCTTTGGGAATTATCCATTTATAAAAAACAAATCCGACAACGGCAATGACTACAAGGTTTAGCAGAATAGAGAGAAAGATCTGGACAAAACTCTGTTCCATTTTTGCGCCGCTGAGCAGAGGCAGGAAAATAACCATCAAAATGGCAAAAAAGTCCTGATAGATTAAAATAGCCTGTGATATTTTTGCATACGGAAGTGCCGAGTCTCCCCTTTTCTGAATCAGCGAAAAAACGAGGGCGGTACAGCTTGCAGCTACGACACATCCGAGAAAAATCGACTGGGTCATAGTTTTCCCGAAAGCCCAAAGGCAAACAAGACTCGTGAGTATAATTGTAAAAACAACCTGAGCGGTGCCGCCGACGGCAAAGGGAATCTTAATTTCCTTTATTCTCTGGAATGAAAATTCCAGACCGATAGAAAAAAGCAGGCAGGCAACGCCAAATTCCGAAATGACATTTACCCTTTCAATATCCATAAATTTAAAAATACCGAAATGGGGGTTGATAATAACTCCGGCGAGCAGAAATCCCACAATTATCGGTATTTTAAATTTTTGAAAAATCAATACGGCAGGTATTGCAAAACCTGATATAATTATAAGCTCAAGAAACAGATGATAATCCATAGGCAAAGATCCCTCAGTGGAAGAATATGCAATTTTTTATGCACTTATGCAGCGATGAAAAAATATTCAGAATTCAATAAATTTCACCATATATATAGGGTATACCTTTTCCTCAAACCAAATCAAAAAAATAATTTAAGGAAGGAATTATAAATGAAAAGAAAAGCCATTGTACTTCTGAGCGGAGGGCTTGACTCGGCCACTGTTGCCGCCATCGCCCAAAACCTCGACTTTGATGTCCATGCACTTTCGTTCGATTACGGACAAAGGCATAAATACGAACTTAAATGTGCCGCCGAGATCGTTAAATTATTGTCAATAAAACACCATTTGACGGTCAAGTGCGATCTGAAAATATTCGGCGGCTCCGCGCTTACCGACGAGATAGACGTTCCTAAAAATGTGCCGCAAAATGAGATCGGCAAACAGATACCGGTCACCTACGTTCCGGCACGCAATACTGTCTTCCTGTCACTGGCGCTTGCCTGGGCGGAAACGATAAAGTGCTTTGACATCTTTATCGGCGTCAATGCCATCGATTTCAGCGGTTACCCGGACTGCAGGCCGGAATTTATCGAAAGCTACGAAAAAATGGCCAATATAGCAATGAGCATTACCAAAGACAGTCCGGAAAGACTGAAAATTCAAACGCCGCTGATAAATATGAACAAAAGGGAAATAATCAAAGCGGGTCTGGCGCTTGGCGTCGATTACGGAAAAACCGTTACCTGCTACGACTATTCGGAAACCGAAGGTTCCTGCGGTGTGTGCGAAGCCTGTATCTTAAGGCAAAACGGTTTTAAAGAAGCTGGAGCCCAAGATCCGGTAAAATACCGGGCTGCAAATACCATCTGTATAATTACAGGCGCGCAAGCCGAAAAATAAAATAACAGCACGCGTTGCGCAGGAATCCCCGAACAGCAAAAAGCTAAGCGCGGGCCTTCTAACCGGGGAAAATTCCCCGATTAGAAGGATATAAATAAATAATAAAGAATATAATAAGACTTTTTGTCCATGTAAACGATCAAAACAAGGAGTTTCAAAATATGGAATATTTTCTCAGCGAAGAAGAACAAATGGTAGTCGAGACGGCACACGAGCTCGCGGAAAAGTACATCAAACCGGTAAGGGAAAAATATGACGAAGAAGGCATTTTCCCCTGGGACATAGTCAAAAAGATGGGTAAGGCCGATTTGTGCGGCATATACATACCCAAAGAATACGGAGGGCTTGGGCTCGGCGTATTCGGCCTTACGCTTGCAGTGGAGGAAATGAGCAAAGTATGCGGCGGAATAACCCTGGCAATGGCCGCCACCGCACTGGGAACATTCCCGCTCATCCTTTACGGAAATGAGGAACAGAAACAGAAATATCTGCCGAAAATTGCCAGCGGCGAACTGCTGGCCGGATTCGGACTTACGGAAGCCAATGCCGGTTCCGATGCCGGAAGCATTCAGACAAGGGCCGACAAAGACGGTGACTACTATATTCTTAACGGAACTAAAACCTGGATTACCAACGGCAGCGAAGCCGGAGTATACACGGTTATCGCCGTTTCCGATAAATCCAAGGGAGCCAGAGGCACGACCGCATTCCTAGTGGAAAAAGGAACACCCGGATTCACTTTCGGCGCCAAGGAAAACAAAATGGGTATCAGGGCATCGGCAACCACGGAACTTGTGTTCCAGGACTGCCGCGTTCATAAAAGCCAAATCCTTGCACGAGAAGGCATGGGATTTATTGTGGCAATGAACACGCTGTCCAATTCCAGACCGGGAGTCGCCGCACAGGCGCTGGGTATCGCCGCAGGAGCGCTTGATGAGGCGCTGCAGTTTTCCAGATACAGAAAACAGTTCGGCAATCCCATCAGTTCATTCCAGGCAATACAGCATATGCTGGCCGATATGGCGATGGAAATTGAGGCGGCAAGAGCCCTGCTTTACCAGGTAGCCAGAGTTATCGACTCTAAAAAACAGAAAAATTTTGTCAAAGAAGCAGCTATGGCAAAGGCATTCTGCTCCGACGTGGCAATGAAAGTCACCGTCAATGCCGTGCAGGTAATGGGCGGAAGCGGATATATGAAAGACTATCCGGCCGAAAAAATGATGCGCGATGCAAAAATAACTCAAATATACGAAGGCACTAACCAAATCTGCCGTAATGAAATTGCCCTGCAGCTGATAAAAGAAACTGCAGCAAAGAAATAGAGGAGCCGCTGAATCATATGAATATAATTGTTTGTGTAAAACAGGTACCTGCCAGCACACAGGTAAAATTAAACCCGGTAACAAATACGCTCGTCAGGGACGGAATCCAGAGTACCATTAACATTTACGATATGCATGCAATCGAAACGGCTTTGACCCTGCGTGAAATATACGGCGGCAAAGTTACCGTAGTAACAATGGGTCCGCCGCAGGCCGAGGAAATACTCAAAAAAGCAATCGGAATGACGGCCGATGACGCCGTGCTAGTATGCGGCAGGGAATTTGCCGGAGCCGACACTTTGGCGACATCATATACACTGGCAAAAGCTATCGAAAAAATCGGCAATGCCGATCTGATCATCTGCGGAAAACAGGCTGTGGACGGAGATACTGCACAGGTTGGCCCCGGAATCGCCCAGTGGCTGGGAATACCGCTAGTATCCTGCGTGAGCGCTATAGAAAAAGTTGACAACAAAACAATCACCCTGCACAGGCATATGGATGACGGAACCGATGTCGTTGAGTCGTCACTTCCGGCCGTCATCACAACGGTAAAAGAAATTAATGAACCGAGAATCGAGTCCATAAAGGGAAGGCTGAGAGCCAAAGAGTTTAAGGCGCAAGTGCTTAACGGAGAAGCCATCGCATGCGAGACGGATCTGATCGGTCTCAAGGGCTCCCCCACTTTTGTAAATAAAGTTTTCATTCCCCAGAGAACCGGAAACAAAGAGTTTATCGAAGGCACCGCCAGTGAAAAAGCAACGGTTGTAATCACTAAACTCAGAAAAGCTCAGCTGATTGTATAGAATTTTCAATTACCAGATTTAGGATTTTTCAGGAGGAATTCAGTGGCTATTAAAGTTATCAACGAAAAATGCACCGGCTGCAGCCTTTGTACCAAGTCCTGCGGTCAGGGAGCAATCATCATAAAAGACAAAAAGGCCGAAATTGATGCGGCCAAATGCAATTACTGCGGCGCCTGTGTCGATGCCTGCAAAAAATTTCAGGCAATAATTATCGAACTGGAACGCAAAGCCCCGACACAGAACCTTTCCGACTATAGGGGAGTATGGGTTTTTGCGGAGACGAGAAAAGGCAAACTCGCAGATGTCGCACTTGAACTTCTCGGAGAAGGCAGAAAACTCGCCGACAGGCTCGGAGAAGAACTTTGCGCCGTCCTTATAGGTCACAATCACGGAAGCATACCGCAGACTCTAGCGCAGTACGGTGCCGACAAGGTATACATTGCAGACGATCCGCGGCTTGCCGACTTCAACGATGAGCCTTATGCGCAGGCTCTGGCTTCAATAATAGAAGAATACAAGCCCAATATCGTGCTTTCAGGCGCCACGGCAATCGGCAGATCATTTATTGCCAGAGTAGCCGTAATCCTCAAAACAGGACTGACCGCCGACTGTACACAGCTCGATATCGATGATACGACAAGACTGCTGCTGCAGACGCGTCCGGCGTTCGGAGGCAATTTGATGGCTACCATAACCTGCGCAAATGTCAGACCGCAGATGGCTACCGTAAGGGCAAAAGTATTCAAAAAAGCCGATCCTGACGCCAACAGAACGGCAAAAACAATCAACATCGATCTCAGCAGGGTAAATTTGCATTCGAATACAAAAGTGACCAAATTTATCACCGATGAGGAAAAGCATGTCAATATAACCGATTACGACATCGTCGTTTCCGGAGGACGCGGCATGCAAAATGAAAAGGGATTTGTACTGATTCAGGAACTCGCCGATATGCTCGGCGGCGTTGTCGGCGCTTCCAGAGGAGCTGTCGATTCCGGATGGATTCCCCAGCCGCATCAGGTAGGCCAGACAGGCAAAGTCGTCAATCCAAAGCTTTATATTGCCGTTGGCATCTCCGGCGCCGTCCAGCACATTGCCGGAATGGAAACTGCGGAGACAATCATTGCCATCAACAAAGACGCCAATGCGCCGATATTCGATGTAGCCACATACGGCATCGTGGGCGATGCCTTCGAGGTTATACCGGAAATCCTCAGGCAGTTAAAAGCCTAGTTTTTATTAAAAAACAATAAACAAAACAGCTTCTATGCAACGTTTTTTCGCAGCACCAATGCGGCGGGAAAACGGCAAATAGGAGCTGTTTTGGAATCAGTCAAAAAATTTTTCAAATTATTTTTACAAAAGCGAACTTTTTGCTAAACAGATGACTCTTAACAGTGAATACAAAAAACAAACGGCAATTCAAGGCAGGAATAAATGAACCTCGCACAGGCTATAGAGCTTTGTAAAAACGGACATAAAGAAGCTTTTGGAACAATTGTAAAGGAATTCTCCGGACAGGCGGTCAGATTTGCATGGCATTTTACCGGCAATAAGGCCGATGCCGAAGATATGGCTCAGGAAACATTTCTACAGGTATGGAAAAATTTACAGTCGCTCCAAAAACAGGATTCATTTAAGTCATGGTTTTTTACAATACTCAATAATATGTGCAAGAAAAAGTGCAAATCCCAAAAACCGACGCTGGAATTAAACGAGGATACGGCAATTGCTTCCAGGTATGCCGCAGAAAGTCTTGAAGAAATTGAAGCCAACAGTGTTTTGGCCGAATATTTAAAAGAACTCAGTTTAATTCAAAGGAGAGCGCTGCTCCTCAGAGATGTGGAAGGCCTTTCTTACAGTGAAATCGCTAAAATCCTTGAGGTACCGGAAGGCACGGTAAAATCAAGGATCGCCTCGGCAAGGGAAAAAATGCGCAGTTTAATGACAGGAAAGGAAAAGGGGGGTTAATTATGGCTTGTATCGACCGCAGAGAAAATATCAGTGCACTGGCAGACAATGAACTGCACGGAAAAGAATACGATGAGCTTTGCCGCCATCTGCAAGACTGCTGTGAGTGCAGGGAGTATCTGGAAAAAATAAAAGGCATATCATCACAGCTTGCCGGGCTTCCGCAAATCAGCCCTTCTGTTGATTTTATGGAAAAAATAATGCAGGGCATAGAAAAGCAGGAGTCGTTCTCACTTGCATATATAGCAGCAAAAATATATGACCTTTGCAAAAATGCCTTCGCCTCACCGGCATTTTGCAGCGCCATCCTGATTGCCCTTTTCCTTAATTGTTTCATCAGCGGCGAGATTAGCAAAAACGATTACCGGATATTACAGAACCCCAATGTCATAAAGGTTATTGCCGAGCGACCGGCACCGCAAATATAATCTCCTTGCCTTTTTGTATTCACCAACACTGAAAGGAGCATTAAAATGAATAAAAAAGAAAAAATTACTTCCGGACTCCAATTTGCAATCCTCGGATCAATAATGGTTTATACTGCATATCTGCTTCTGGGTACTATGATTGTTCCAAATCTTTACAAAGTAGCGGTACACAAAGAGCTATTCAAATTATACTCTATCTTTCTTTATAATATCACATTTATTAGCAGCAGCTATTCCAAAATCTACTTGAGTTTATTCATAATTTCCTCTGTAATCCTTGTCCTGCTAGTATTTAAAAGGACAAAAATCGTTGAATTTCTTAAAGACAGCAAAGCGGAAATATTTTCAACCGATCAGGCTATAATAATAGCCTCATCCGCCATTTCGATAACCTCACTGCTGGCATTTACCTCATTATTTATGCTGTTAAATCATACCTTCGACACGAATATAATGTCAAAAATGTTCTTTCCGATTGTCATAGTAGATTTAGTATCAATAGTATTATTTCTAATAGCCAGAAACAGATGCATCCGCAATAATAATAAAGATCAAAACTTTAAAGCAAACATTATGATTCTGATTTCAATAATTGCCTATCCGGCAATTTTCAGCATGCTTTTATCAGCAATGTCATATATAAATATTATGCGTTTAACGATCAGTCCAATAACCAGCGCGACGCTCATGACCATAATCATCATAAGCGTAATGTTTCTGATAGCGCTGTTCTGCTTTATAATCGGAGCAAATATAAAAAATTCAACAGGACAAAAAACTGCCTTGCAAGCATCTATAATAATGCTGACACTATATGTATTCACCATAGGTTTAACAGTGTTTTACAACGGCAGAGTAGCGGAAGCAAAAAAAAATTACAACACTTCCGCTATCATCGGTTTCAAAAATGGAAACAGTACTCCAGGGAAAATCATAATGCTTGAAGGTGCTGAATCCATCATCACATATATACCTAAAAAAAATCATGACACAATTTTCACAGATGAAAACATCAAAAAAGCGGAAGACTTTCTGAAGGCAAACCCAAAAGCAACAATACCTGTCTTAGAAGCAAATTATTTTTTAACACTCAATTCAGCAAGGACCTGGGATTTGGAAAAAGCATATGAACACTTAAAAAACCAGACAGAAAATTTCTCCGGAGGAAGCTTTAATATGATAGTTTCATACGTCTCATTGCGAAAGAAGCTGCTTGAAGCGCCATACAACGATTCACTCAAGCAGCACGCCGAGTTTATCACGAATCCCGACAGGTTTATAAGTTCAAGTCCCAAATGTGATGCTGAGCTGAGAATTATTTCTGAAAAATACGGGCTGAAAGACAGAGCCAGCTATTATACAAAAAAATCAGACAACACTATTGAATATAAAAAATATCTGGCCGAAAATCCTGAAGTCCTGACCGCTAAAGGGGTCGTAAAAGGCAAAATAACAATAAACGGCAAACCGGCAGCGGGCATCAAAGTAAGTATCACTCCTAACAAAAAAATACTATCTCAATTTACCAAAAGAGAAATAGAAACTATAGATCCTCTTCAAATAGCATCTATAAAAAAACGGCATAACGACTCCAACAAAGAGGAACTAACTGGAAGAAAGTCTATTATAGAAAATATATACAAAAATGAAAAATTAAGACGTTTTTACAATAATAATGCGGAAGTATACTCCTACAATTCTATAGCTTTCTTTCAAATAAATCATATGTTCGCAGTAACAACTACAGACAAAGACGGAAAATTTGAGTTCCGAGGATTGAAAAAAAGCGGATATTCTCTGGCAATTATGCTTGACGGCGAAAACAGCAAGCTGACAACCAAAACGGATATCGGCGTAATAAGTATAAACGGAGACGTTAAAACGGTCAAAACAATCGAGCTCGAATAAATGCCAATCTTTAAGTAAAAATAAAAACAGCTCTAATCATACCTTTACCAGACACCAAAAGGCAAAATTATGGAATATACGGGCTGTTTTATCCTTTCCAAATATTCTTGTCCGGAGCAACTGTCTAAATTTATTAAAAATATTAACATTTTATATCTATTAAAACCGCCGCGGCAATGGTATAGTAAGAATGCAAACAGCTGAAAGGAAAAAATATTTTATGAATATTAGTAATATCAACAATTTTCCCAATACGCCCATTAACAACATACAAAAAAAGACCCACCTGATGGCCGAAGAAAAACAACCTCAGGAAAATTTTTCGAAAAATATAGCACCAGATGCACTTATTGATAACCTCAAGAACTTCGCAAAGGAGAAGGGTACGGCATTCCTGAAACAGCCGATGTTCACGACCCAGCCTAAAGTAAGTGAGGAAAGAAAACAGGCTATTATGGATACACTGCAGCCAGGGGATTTAATTCTGTCAAAAAACCACCTCTACCCGGGTTGGCAGATTATGGAACAAACACTTGGTGAGTCCGATTACGCCCATGTGGCCATCTATGAGGGCGACGGAAAATTTCTGGAATCGTCCGCGTCCGGCGGCGGGGTAATCCGCTCGGAAATGTCCAAAGATCTGGACAGTCACAGAAGCTATCAAATCATCCGCCCGCCGTATAAATCGGAAGAAAGTGTAAACCGGGCCCTTGATTATACCCGCTCCCAGTTGGGCAAACCATACGATTCTGAATTTGACGCTGTGGACGACAGCAAACATTATTGCGCTGAATTGGTTCTTGGGGCAATGAAAGCGGCCGATGAAAGCTTTGATGTTCCGCCTACATACGTTTTGGGACGTAATGCATACTTTCCCAACAGCTTCCAAAAATTAGAGGGCGCTGAAATCGTCTATGACGACAAAATCGGCTTCAAAGAAAGTATGTATATGCATGACCTCCGCAAAATGGGCGATCTGCTCTCGCACCCGGAGATCGCCAGTGCCCTGTCCATGGGCGGCGTAACCGGCAGCCTTACGGCTTTGGCTATTGGCGGCAATATACAAGCCGCAGCCCTGCATAAATGATATTATAAGAAACGTTAATTTAATATAAAATAGCACCGCCGGTTACCTCTTGCCGGCGGTTTAATTATTTACACACTAAATCAGGACTCACGCACGAGAAATTTTGTGCTGTTAGTAGTAAGTTTGGTAGTCTTTCCTGTATGCATCCTTTGCCGATTAAACACGCCCCTATGTGAAACTATTTGCTTGAGTTTGTTAATCGACGACGATATAGAGGGCCCC
>JAVBNT010000016.1:0-28270 GCA_031551355.1 Candidatus Xenobia bacterium
TGTGCCGAAAAGGCAGCTCATATCTACTGTGCCGTCGGCTTTAGGAGCTACAAGCAGTCCGTCCTGAGGACCAACCCATTCCATTGCCATCTCAAAACCGTCGCCGTAGAAGTCTACGAGAGCAATTCTCGAATCGTCGAAGTTGTTGTGAGGCAGATAGTTGCCGCCGGAAGCCTGAAGCTTGCCGTTGCCGCTGAGGTTAAGAACGATAGGAGAGCAATATTTCTGAACTGCGATGTTAAAAATATCAATGTCCTGATTCTGTATGTCTCTGGTTGTTACGGCTACGAGTTTGCCGTCTTCATAAGCATAGCTTGTGGATTCGGATACTACGCTGGTGGTTACAGTCGTTTTATGATCCTGAAGGAACTGATTGAATTTATCCATACAGTAGTCAAATGACCAGTAACCGTTTTTGTTGTTGTAACCGTAAAGAAAATCCCAGTTAATCTGGTCGCCTTCACCGTCGGCAGCGATACCGGCTGTTCTTCCGGGAATGATTATGTCAATTATGTTAAAAATATTAGTCCAGTTATAGCTGGGATTGGCGGCAATACCAAGAGTGGCAAGATATGCGGCCGAAAGTTCCTGACCGATTGCCGGGAGAAGTGAAGTATTTCCGCCGGCGGCGGCGATTGCGTCATAAAGTTCCTGAGTAAATACATTGCCGGTGAAGTATACATAACCATAGTTATTACTGTAATTTTCGACGGTTCCGAGAGCTCCGCCACGGCTGTCAAAACTCTGAATTGTCACGTTAAAAAGCTGCTGCGAGGGAAGATTGGTTACTTTTTCGTTTACTTTTACTTCCGGTTTTATTCCGGTTGCGGCATTTGCTGTTCCTGCACAGGCAAGAGCAATCAATCCTACTGCCAATGATGCGATAATTTTTTTCATGTTTCTTTCTCCTTATTGTGCTAAAATGTATAAAAAATACCTTCTGACTACAGATTATCATCATCATATTGACAAACTGTTAACAAACAATGACATTACCGTCTTTTTCTCCGGTAGTAATTATTACAAAAACGTCTCTATTGCTCAAAGCTGACGGTTTATAGTAATATCTTAATAGAAACGAGTAAAAAGCTAGCATTACAATAAATATAATGAGTTACAATATGAACCGATTATAAAAAAGGAGCTGCTTGTTAAAGAAAGCAGCCCCTAGAAAACGGGTAAATTAAAAAATTCACCCGCCCCTCCTTTGTAAAAAAAAAACAATATGCAATCACAACATAACTATTTTACCCGACAAATGTTAACATTTTGTTAACATTATGTTACAATCGCGTCTTAATTGGAAACATTTTTAATTTTTTTTTAACAAACAGACGGCAAATATTAACAAAAAACAATTAAAGAAAAAATCCCAATCAAATCCTCGGAATTTTCTAACCAAAACCACGGAAAAGAGCTATATCATTGAACAGACAGTTAAAAACCACAAAAATAACAATACACCAGTCTCTGCCGGTACTTCGTTCGGCAATAAGGTTTCAGGCCGATTCCGGACAGGTTTTACTCGGGAAGCGTCACATGTTGTATGAGAATTTCATAGACGTGCTTGAAAGAGAACATAACAAACCTAAAAGAAAACTGGAACAAATTTCAAAATATATCATTGTAAATGCGCTGCTTGACGATGCAGGCTTCGAAACACTGCACCCCAATATTGCCAAATCCCGCGGACTCGCAAAAACGGTTATGGAACTCATGGATGAGATATCGGAAGCCAACATCACCGTTGATGAGTTGAAAAAAGTCTCAGGCGTTTTCGGAAAAAAGTCGGCAAAAAAACTAAATATCCTTGCGTCTTTGATGAAAAATTACCGCGAGCTGCTCGATAAAAAAAACTTCTCGGATGCCATAGACAAAAAAAACAGGATAATATCGCTTCTTGAAAATGGTTACATGTTCAAAGCGCTTAACGGAATCAAAGAGATAGAATTAAAGAATATCTACAAGATTACAGAACTCGATTTTATCCTCATCTACAACCTTTCAAAAAGTTTTGCGGCTCAGGGGGGCAGAATAAACATCTCTCTTCCCTACGATCCCTATAGGCAGGATGCCTTCCGCTTCCTAGAGCACATAATAAGAAAATTCGAACATTTAGGTGAGTATGCGGCAAATATAACTCTTGATTTTTCTTTTGAAAAAGCTGATTTTCACAGTGATGACGTGAAAAACTTCTTAAAAGAAAATTTATTCAGGGAAGAGCATGAACTGTACAATATAAAAAAGCATCCTCTCGACGACAGTGTCATATTTATGCCGGCCGACAGCATTAACAACGAAATAAAAAGCATGTGCCGGTGCATAAAAAGCATGTTGAACTCGGGAACAGATCCGACAAACATCGCCATCGCCTTCAGAAACAGTGAAAAATACCGGCGGATGCTGATTGACGAATGCGAAAAATACAGTATACCGCTGCATTTTTCAAATGGAGCCAGTGCAATCGCATCGCCGCTTTCGCACCTGCTTCTCAGCGCCTTTAAAATCACCGAAAACGGTTTTTCCATAAGCGCTATCATGGATTTGCTTGCCAGTAATTTTGTCAACAATAAAAATCTCAATTCCGGGCGCAGACACCTGGACAGAAACACAATGGAGGTAATTGCCGCCTCCGCCCCGCTGATTGATGATGAGACGGAGATTATTGAAAAATCGCTGAAAAAATTTATTGAACGCCAAAAAGAAGAAGAAAAATATGGACTCCGGGAAAAAGCCGCCATCTTTCTGGAAATGGTCTCTGAGCTGCGCAAAATACTGTCTCCGCTGACAAAATCGGTGCAAACCGCCAAAAACATAAAAAAAGCACTGGATAATTTATTTGAAAAACTGGATATAAAAAACAACATCGTATCGCTTAAGGCAGGAGACAGCCGGGAAGCGCTTGATATCCTCAGGGAAAACCTGTCTGTTTTTGAAATCTTCGGAAAAATATGTGAAAACATAAAATACAGCCTCGAAGCGACTTCAGCTAAATGCAGCCCTTTAATATATCAAAACCTGCTTACGGAATCACTCAAAACAGCCAGGCTGCCCATGAATCCCAGCGAAAGCGGCATATCCGTATTAAATTTTGAAGATCTGACGGACTTCAAGGCGGATTACCTTTTTGCGGCGGCTGTTTGCGAAGGAGAATTTCCTTCGCTGCCCTATGAAAACATCTTGCTTAGCGATGACGAAAAAAAAATCATTTCACTGGAGCTGCAAAAATTCGCACAAGCTTCAAAAAACTCCCTAAAAAGGAAAGAAATGCTTACGGAAAAAGATTTGGAGCTGCTTGATGACGTCACAAAACGCGGTCCGTTCGTGTCAAGGGCGATGAAATATTGGGAAGAATCATTCCTCTTTCTCAGATGCCTGGAGGCGGCAAACAAACGGATATATCTGTCATGGCACCGTCAGGATGAGAACGGCAGAGCAAAGATGCCTTCCTATTTCATCGAACATGCCGCGTCTCTGATTGAACCGCCTGAAAATCCGCAGACAGGGAATTTTATGTCTCAGGACAGCATGGATCAGACTCCTATGAACGCACAGGATTTACTTGAATTTTTAGCAGCCAACGGAACAAAAGATTATCTCCGTTACGTGACGGATCAGCATTTAAAAGCAAAAATAGAGGGTATCTGCGAACGCTCTGAAGCTGAAAACACACGAACCGAAGACCCGTCCGGCATACGGTTCGGCCGGATAACGGACAAAAAAATTCTGGCATATGCAGCAAAAAAAGGCTCCTCGCCAATGCGCGCTTTCTCGGCAAGCGTTCTTGAAGAATATGGTCATTGTCCGTTTGCCTATTTCGTAAAAAACATTCTCCACTGCAGAAAAAACGGAGCGGCAAACAGAGAGATGGCAAATACCGACACCGGAACGGTAATTCACGAAATACTGGAAAAATATTACCAAAATCCGCAAAATTCACCGGATGATATAGAAGAGATTGCGGCAAAAGTCTTTGCAAAAATACAGGACAGCGCAAATACCGGGGATGAGAGATTCTGGCATATAACAAAAAATAAAATAACATCTACGCTGAAAAAATGGCTGAAATTCGAAACATCGGCGGATACGATGCTGCGGCCGGCATATTTCGAAAGAAAGTTCGGAGGCAAGGACGGTCCCGACTTTTATAAAGACCTCTATATCTCCGGCAAATGGGAAAAGGTATTCTTTCAGGGCAGTATCGACAGAATCGATATTTCACCCGGTGAATTTAGAATTATCGACTATAAAAACTCCAAAGGCGGAATTTTTTACAATAAAAAACTGGCAGCTCCCGGAAAAAAAGGCATCCAGTTGCCGCTTTACAGAGACGCCGCCATGTCTTTACTGAAAAACAGCTTTCCGCAGACTCCGGCAGCGTCATCGGTATATGCGTTTCTCAAAAAAAGAGATTACAGCAAGGATCCCTGCGCAAAAGAAGAATTCAAAGAGTATTTCAATCATTGGGATCCGTCGGCCGACACAGAAGACCGGCCGTTTTTTGAGAAAGACTTATCGGATATGATCGGCAAAATAAGAAGCGGCCGGTTCACTCCTTCGGGAACGGACTGCCAATACTGCGATTTCATAAACGTTTGCCGGTATAACGACAGGGGGGAAGCGGACTAATGGAACCAAGACAATGGTCGGATGAAAAAAACGAACTATTCCTCTTCCGTCAGAACATATGCGTCAGGGCGGGAGCAGGGTCCGGAAAAACAGCGGCTCTGGTGGAACTCAATTCAAGATTTCTATCAAGCACAACTCCGCTCGGCGACGTAGACATGGAACAAATCCTGGCGATTACGTTCACCGAAAAGGCAGCCGGAGAAATAAAAGAGCGCATACGCTCCATGATTGAGGAACATTTAAAAAATAACGACAGCGGCGAAGTTCCGCGGAAGTGGATAAAAGCCAGGAAAGAGATGCTAAGGTCAAATATCAGCACATTCCACTCTTTCTGCACGCGTATTTTAAGAGAAAACCCTCTGCAGGCCGGATTGGATACGGATTTTGAAATCATAACGGAAACAAAGTCCGATGAACTTATGGAAAAAAGTGCCGAAAAGACTATTTTGGATGAGCTGAGGAATAAATCTTCCGCAACGTCGGAATTACTTGAGATAACAGGTTTTCAAATCCTGAAAGATACATTAAAAAACACGCTCAAATCACTGAAGAGTTCCGGAGAAAACATTACGGCTCTGCGGCAAAAGCTCGTTGACGCCGTGCAGACGGCGGAATTGGCATACGTAAACAAAAAAAATGAACTGACGGAACTTTTACGCGAATTCGCGGATATCTGCGAAATGCTCATTGCTAAAAAAGATAAATCGGTAATCATTGAACGTTACCGCGAAATAAGGGATGATTATGAAAAGCTGTTTATTATTCCGGGTATGGAAATTGATAAAAGTGAAAGTTCAATCGGGTTGCTGGAGAAAATAGACGCATTTCTCAGTACAAAGGGCAAATATAAACAGGAATTAAAAGAGACAAAAGATTTGCTCTCCGGAATTATCAGAGACTCCCTGCCGGGATTGATCCGTTTTTTCACAACGCTTGCACTGCAATTCCATATGGTGGAGCTGATTGCCGAATTCGATCGGAACTATTCCGGCAGTAAAAGAAGGCATGGCTTTGCGGACTTTGAGGATTTGCTGTGTATCACACGCGATCTTCTCAAAAACGATAAAGAGATAAGAAAAAAATACAAAAACAGTTTTAAAGTCGTCCTTGTAGATGAATTTCAGGACACCAATGAACTGCAGCGGGAAATTGTATACCTTATCGCCGAGCAGGAAGAACAGGAGAACGACTACTTACACCCGGAAGACATAAAACTTCAGCAAAGAAAACTGTTCATCGTCGGCGACGCCAAACAATCCATATACCAGTTCAGGGGAGCCGATGTAAGCGTCTTTTCAAAAGTAATCGATGATGTGAGAAAAAAAGGCGGCAAAGAAATAGTTTTCAGGGAAAATTTCCGAACAGTCAGGCCTATTTTAAATATGCTCAATCCTTTTTTTGAAGAAACTATGTCAAAAAAAGACAGTAATTTTGAAATCTCTTTTGAGCCGGACGATCACCTTCAGGCATACAGGGAAACGGCCGACATACAAACGCCGTCAGTAGACATACTGCTCAGCACCGGTAAAAGCAAATCGAAACGACGTAAAACCGAAGCGGCAGCAATTGCAAAGCACATATTAAAACTGAAAAATTCACTTTATATACAAGGGCAGGACGGTACAAAAAAGGTCTCTTACGGCGATATCGCCATACTGCTCAGGGCGACAACGGCGGTCGACTATTATACTGAAGAGCTGAGAAACTTAAATATTCCCTATACATTATTAAATGGAAAGGGATTTTATCAGACCCAGGAGATCAGAGATCTCCGCAGTTGTTTGTCATTTATATGCGGCATAGAAGAAGATTTGTCACTTTTAGCCATACTGCGCTCGCCGCTGTGCGGGATTACCGACAATTCCGTCGCCCTGATGGCAATGGACTGCGCTTCGCTTACGGAATCATTTTTCAACAGCAAAAACAACGGCATTTCCGTTTATGGACGGCAGGAAGCAAATAAAATCGAATCTTTCAGAAATAAAATATCGCGGCTCAGAAAGTTTAAAGACATACTGCCGGTATCGGAGCTTATCAAAAAAATAATCGACACATTTGATCTGACAGCGGTTTATCTGGGAATTTTTCAGGGAGCTCTAAAAACGGCCAACATAAAAAAGCTAATCCAGAAAGCAGTAGAATTACAGGAATCGGAGCCTCTTTCTGTTGCCGAATTTGTGAGATTTATAGAAAATCAGCAATCGGACAAAGAGCCGGAAGCGCAGATGGACGCCGGCGACAGCGACACTGTCAAAATAATGAGCATCCATAAATCGAAAGGACTTGAATTCCCGATTGTTATACTACCGGACATTGACAGAAATATAAAAACTTCGTCCGACCACAATATCTACAGCTCCAGATCCAAAGGCATAGCTCTGCGTTCAAGGGACTCCAAGGGAAATTTAAAAGACACCTTTCTTTCAAGTAATATAAGGGAAGAGCACCGGGCGAGGGAGTCGGCGGAATCACGCAGGCTGCTCTACGTGGCCATGACAAGGGCCAGAGATCATATGGTAATTTTGCTTCCGATAGAGAAAACGTCGGAGAAAAGGACGGAAGACAAAGACGGCGAAAAAAACTGGTCGGAACAATTTCTCGAATTTTTTAATAAAGAAAAAATAGAGGATTTCTATTTTAATTCGGATGAAGAAAATTGCGTTTACGACTACAAAAAAATCTCCGCCGACAAAAGGCAGTATGAATTCAAAGTACAGTTTATCCGTTCCGAAACCTGTCAAACAAACGTCACCGGCAACCCGGAGTGTGACGGCATCGCAGCATCAAAAAACAATGAGACCGTCATAAAAATAATCGAGTCGGCAAATACCAACATAAACACAGTTATCCCGGTTTCACAAATTTTAAACGTAACGCCGACAAATATCGTAACGTATGATATCTGCAAAAGAAAGTATTTATACGACACATTCCGCGGAAGCGGAGAGGGGCTTTACCGCATAACAAAAAATGTTCCTTCAGGACGGCCGAATCAGGAAATGGGCTGGGCTGCGCATTACATTCTTGAACGAATTGACTTTGACGAGGCCGGAAAACAACCAAGGAAACATATTGCCCGGATAATACGGCAGCTGAAAGCGGAAAATCCGTTTATACCGGAAAAGACGGTCCGGTGGGCGGCCGCAGCCACCGAACGGTTTCTAAAAACACCAACCCGACTGAAACATCTGTTCCGGCAAGGAAGCACATATCTTAAAGAACATGAAATATATTTCTCACTGTTTGAAGACAAAAAGATTTATATGAACGGCATAATGGATCTTATTGTTACGACAAGTGACGGAAAAATAGCTGTTTTAGACTATAAATACGGTCCGCCCGGCAAGGAAAAACCCTTGAGATATGAAAAACAACTGTATTGCTATCTTATGGGAATGGAAAAAATATATGATGCCGGAGACCTGGAATCATATATAGTTTTCATGGAAGCAGACCGAACATCCGTCCATAAAATCAATACTGCAAAACTGCGGGAATTCGAAACCGGTATCAAAGAAACCATACTGGACATCTACGGCAAAATTGCATCTCCGAAAGAACAGGAATGGGACAAAACAAAAAATCCCAATCTATGCAAAAAGATAAAGTGCCCATATATAAAACGGTGTTACGGCGCGCTGGTATAAAATAAGGTGTAATGGTTTTCAGTTGTCGGTTTTCAGTTGCGGTTGCCGGTTAAGGCAATTGCAATTATGGCAGTAATTTCTCATGTTGTTTGATAATAAAAAACGGATTTTAATAATTTTTTAATGTTTTTTTGATACCATATTTATAAATGCAAAAAGGAAAAAACTTCAAGCATAAGAATTTATATTATATTAAACAGGCAATAGAAATTACCAATACTCTTTACTAAAAAAAATCCTTAACCAACTGTTAAGGGTCGACTATTAAGGAGGTGGACGCTATGAAGGACTCTACAGAAAACCCATAAACATCTCAACCGTATAGAAAAGTATTCCCAAATAAAAGGAGGAAAACAAATTCATGAAAATTAAAAATCTGACGATAATTGCCTTGATCTTTGCGTTTATATTTGTATCTACGAGCCTTATTTTTGCTCAGGGAGAGCCCGGCGGCGGAAAAAGAGCTCCCAAAGGAGACAAAAAAGTTCAAAGAGAAAACCATCTTTATAAAAATCTCAACCTAACCGGGGAACAAACCAAAAAAGCCGACGAAATTTTTAAGGCTTCAAAGGAAAAGTCCGAAAAAGTCTTTACTGCCGAACAGAAGGAAGAAATGAAGACGATGAGGGAAAATGCACGTCAGGAACGCCAGGAAAGAAAAGAAAAGCGTGAAAAGATGAAAAAACACGAACCCAAGTATCCTCTGACTGAAGAACAAAAAGCCAGCCTGAAAAATATCAGAGAGAGTTCGATGAAAGAGTTCAAATCCATCCTTACAAAAGAACAGCTTGATAAATTTGAAAAAGGCCATGAAAGAAACATGCGCAAAAGACATGACGGGCCCGGCGGCGAACCGCTAAAATGCGAAAATTGCGGCAGCGAAGTAAAGCCTCCCAAGGGACCAAGGGGAGAGAAGACCGACAATACTAAAAAATAGAATTTAATAAACAGGTTTGATGACAGGGTATCCTGCAGTTTCTGCAGGATACCTAATGTTATCAGGGGGTATTTCTCATAATATCATTGGTTTTTACAGCCGGAGAAAATATTTTTCACAGTCAGGAGAATTATTTCATGAAAATTTTACTAATAGAAGATGACGATGTTATTAGAGAAATTATCAAAAGGGGGCTTGAAGAAGACAGCAGCTACCATGTAGATGAAGCAATGGACGGTTACAAAGGTCTGGAAATGGCGTGGGACGAAGATTATTCGCTGATCATTCTAGATCTTATGCTGCCCGGCAAAAGCGGACTCAGTATCTGCCGCGAGTTAAGACAGCATAAGATCAATACGCCGATTTTAATGGTTACGGCAAAAGACGCCGTCAACGAACGTGTAGAGGGTCTTGAAACCGGCGCCGATGACTATCTCACAAAACCGTTTCATTTTGACGAATTACTGGCAAGAGTGAAGGCCCTTATAAGAAGAGACACGATATCAAAGGAACAACTGATAAAAATAGAGGACCTTGAGTTAAATACGGCCACCAGACAGCTTTTCAGAAGCGGAAAAGAAATATCTCTTTCAGCCCGGGAATACACACTGCTGGAAGCTCTTATACGTAATGAGGGCAGAACGCTAAGCAGGGAAACTATACAGTATAAAATATGGAATAACGACGAAAGCCTCTCCAATACGGTGGATGTATACATACGTACGCTGCGCAAAAAAATAGATGAAGACCGGCCGGACAAACTCATACATACAATTCACGGTCTAGGATATATGCTCAAAAGACTGAACTGATTACATCCTATCAGTAACATTTCTTTTACATTTACACCGGTATTTCTGTCTCTCACAGAGATAATATCAAAAAGAAGCCGTCTTGTTTCCTTAACGGGACAGCTTCAAATTTTTTATCTGCAGCCACAGGAACATTCTTGAAATGACTACAAAAAAAAGTTCAATCAGATACCGTCTTACAATATGGAACACGGCCTTGCTTGCCGTAATAATGCTCTCATTTCTGACGATACTTAATGTATCCATTCAAACATTCCTTAAATCGGATATAGACAAAAGACTCAGAAATTCTTCGGAGCGATATCTGGGGATCGTATCCTCTCCTTCCGGAGCCAGGTACAGGTATATGAAATCACCGAAATTCAGCAGAAATCATGCCCTGCCCGGCATGTATTTCAACAAGGATGGAGCGGTAATACACTCAATGGGCGGCGGAGAACTGAATCACCCGCTGGAACGCAAAGCCTTTAAAAAAGCCGTATCCGGTGAAGAAACATTTTCCACTGCCGACTATAAAGGTCACAGATACAGAGTTCATTACATACCGGTCCTGCAGGGGGATTCAACAAAAATTACCGGGGTTATACAAATGGCCCAGTCAATTGCCGAATATGAGGCGCTGTTTCAAAGCCTGACAATGGCGTTGACAGCACTTATACCTATAACAATAATACTAGCAGGAATCGGCGGTTTTTTCATCACCAACGGAATGCTGACTCCGCTTAAGGCAATGGTAACCGCCGCCGAAAATATAAACGACGAAGATCTCTCCAAGAGACTGCCTGTAATAGGAACCGACGAATTTGCACAATTGTCCTCAACCATCAACGGTATGCTGGAAAGAATCGACAGATCGTTTACTTATCTTAAACAGGCTTTTGCCAGAGAACAGCAATTTTCTTCCGATGCGTCACATGAACTGAGAACCCCCTTAACCGTAATACAGGCCGGGGCCTCACTTGCACTAAGGGCCGAGCGCGAACCGGAATATTATAAAAAAGTGCTGACAGAGATTGAATACTCAGCCAATTCGATGAGTTCAATCATTCAGGATCTGTTGATGATGGCAAAATCGGAAAACGGCACAATAGCACTCAACTATGAGACGTTTCCCAGCATGGAGCTGTTCATGGACGCCGTAGATATGCTGGCACCGGCTATTTCGGAAAAAATGACGGAAATAAACATTGAAACAAACGCCGCCGAGATATACGGCGACAAAAATTATCTCAGAAGAATGATTGTAAACTTCCTGCACAATGCGATAAGGCATACGGAAGAAAAAGGCAAAATAACACTGAAATCAATTATAGACGGTGATGAAACAGTGCTCACAGTTGAAGATAACGGCGAAGGAATCGAGACAGAGCATATCCCCAACCTGATGAAACGGTTTTACAGGGTAGATCAGGCAAGAGACCGGAAGAGCGGCGGCAGCGGTCTCGGACTCGCTATCTGCAAGAGCATTGCCGATCTGCATGGCGGAGAAATTAAAATCGACAGCACCCCAGGAAAAGGCACGAAAATAACCGTGAGACTCAGAAACAAACCGGCAAGCTAAATCCGAAAACCGGCAAACGGCTTCAAGCCTGGCGTATTGCCTGCAATGTCATTAAGTTAAGAGAAAATGGTTTCTCACAGAGAAGAGGAGAACACAGAGAGGTCTTAACCGGCATTTATCCTCCGTGGCCTCTGTGAGAGATGCGAAGATATCAAAATCGGCTATGAAAAAGACGAACTTAATGACATTGATTATGTTGCCGTGAGGATTGTCCGCATAAAGATTACGGAACGGTATGGCAATCCTGAAAAAACAGCCGGGTTCATTGATTTTTAATTTTGAGGCTCATTGTGGTATAATAATAAAATTGGCAGAATTAAAAAATTATCAAGACCAACTCTCAAAATCATCCGAATCCCAACAACCGCAAAATCATAACGGCAGCGATTAACTTAATTTATCCAATTCTGCAGTGAATCCAATAAATTTCCCACGGAGGTAAAAATGTCTGAAAACATGTCCAGAAGAGAATTTTTGAAAAAAGCGGCACTAACCGCAGGTGCCGCCGTTGCCGGAATATCGGGATTAAACCTTGTCGCTCCTCAAAAAGCTCAGGCAGCACAGCAGTCCGTGCTCGCGGTCACTTCAAAAGGCTCTGTTAACGAAAAACTTGAAAAAGCAATAAGCCTTCTCGGCGGCATCGGCAAATTTGTTAAAAAAGGTAACTCCGTGGTTATAAAACCCAATTTTGCCTGGGAAAGAACTCCTGAACAGGCGGCCAACACAAATCCTGAACTGATTGCGGCACTGATCAAAATGTGTCAAAGGGCAGGGGCAAGCCGCGTAACAGTTGTGGAACACACATGCGACCGCGACTGGAGTTCCGTTTTTGAAATGTGCGGCGCCAACAATGCGGTAAAAAAGGCGGGCGGCAGACTTATATCGGCAGATAAAGAATCAATGTACAAAAAAGTATCAATTCCCAAAGGCAAAGAACTGAAAAACGATACCTGTATAAAGGAAATACTTGACGCCGATGTTTTCATAAACGTACCGATTGCCAAAGTACATGGTTCGGCAACCGTAACCGCCTCAATGAAAAACCTTATGGGCGCCAACTGGGACAGAAGGGCCTGGCATGGAAAAGATCTGCATCAGTGTATAGCAGATTATTCAACAGCCGTAAAACCGAATCTGATAATACTTGACGCGATCCGTATATTAACAACGAACGGTCCCAAAGGTCCGGGCGAAGTAAAAAATACCGGTGAAATAATAGCAGGGACAGATCCTGTGGCAATAGATTCTTACGCCACAAGGCTTTTAGGCAAAGATATAAAAGAAGTCAGGTATATCGGCTACGCGGAAAAACACGGGCTGGGCGTATCGGATCTATCTAAAGTAAAGGTTGTAAAAGGTTAAATTGAAAAAAATAAAAATTCTTTGCCAAACCCTATTCTTTACAATATTCTTATGGCTTGTATTCAGTGATCCGGACAAACATACATTAAAAATTGATCTCTTTTGCAGAATAGACCCGCTGCTGGCACTGTCGGCGGTACTATCATCAAGAACTTTTTTTACGTATGCCGCCTTTTCACTGATAATTATCATCACGGCAATTCTTTTCGGCAGATTTTTCTGCGGATGGATATGCCCAATGGGAACGTTAAGTGAATTTGCCGCCAGACCGGTTCGTAAAATACAAGGCAATTTTTCCCAAATAAAATACTGGATACTCGCGGCATTAATAACATCGGCAATCCTAGGCTTCAATATTACCTATACGCTTGATCCTTTTGCACTTTTAACGAGAGGACTGGCACTTGGTTTTTTCCCTCTGGCCCAGTTGGCAGCCAGATTTACAGCGGATAAATTCTATGATCTTTCTTCGCATTCAAACAAGTTTATCGCCGATACGGCATACTCCATCAGCGACAAAATATCTTCCGGCCCATTGCTTTCAACACACAAAAATGCCGTTGAATATGTGGGAATAATATCCCTTTCAATCCTGATAATTGCAATATCGCTGTCGTTTCTGCAAAAGAGGTTCTGGTGCCGGAACTTATGTCCGCTAGGAGCATTTCTGGGGCTGGTTTCCAGATATTCGCTATTCAAAAGAAACGTAGATTCAAGCTGTATCAACTGCAAAAAATGTGTCAGGCTATGTCCGACAAATGCGATTCCGCAAGAAAATCCGCTGGCAACCAACAATCAGGAATGCATAAACTGTCTGGAATGCGCTCAGGTCTGTCCAAAAAAATCTATCAGTTTCAACGGAAAAACGGCATCCGGAACAGACCTTGACAAAAGAAGACTGCTAATCGGAGCCGGGACCGGGCTGATCGCGGCATCGGTTGCCAACATCGATAAACTCGGCATCGTAAAAACAAAGCCCGCAGGAGTATTAAGACCGCCGGGAGCCGTCGGCGAAGGAAAGTTCACACAACAATGCGTAAGGTGTTCAAGCTGCATGAAAGCATGCCCAACCAACGCCCTGCATCCTGCCGTTGCGGAAGCCGGTATCAATGGATTGCTGACACCGGTACTGATACCAAGAAAAGGTTATTGCAAAGAGAACTGCAACACCTGCTCGCAAGTTTGTCCTACACAGGCAATTTCACATTTTAAAATTGAGGACAAAAAAAATATTTATATCGGCAAAGCACATGTAATCAAAGAAAAGTGTATTGCCTGGAAAGACAACAAATACTGTCTTATATGTGAAGAGCACTGCTCTTACGTGGCAATAGAACACCAAAGGGTAAATGATGTTGACGCACCGATCATAAAAGAAAAAGACTGTGTCGGCTGCGGACAGTGCGAAAACATCTGTCCCGTCGAAGGCAGCGCCATTGTGATCAAACCGATAGGAGTAACCGACGACAAAACAGCGTCCGGACTGCTTGATTTTTTGTCTTAAGAGAAACGGCTCCCGCTTCTTCTTTCCCTTCGCACCCGTGGGAGAGGGATAAAGTTGATTGGGGCATAAAATTTCAGGTAAATACTTTGTGTTTGTTTTGACAAACAAGAGTCAAAACACATTTAAAAAGTAAATCGACTCAATTGGGAGCGCAGGTTATGGCAAACAGAACCGAGACGAGTGAGGCGTAGGCATACTACGCCGGCCTATACGGCAAAGCCGCACAATATTATGGGCAATAGCGCCGATTGGTGCCGCTAATAGTTGTATTGCACAACTATTAGCGAGAGTCCGGTTTGACGACACATGAGACCCCAATTCAGCCGATTTAAAAAGTGAGGAAGAATGTTTAATCTGGGCGGACAGGAAATAATAATAATATTACTGGTAATAGGACTGCTTTTCGGGGCTAAGAAGCTGCCGGATTTAGGAAAATCCTTCGGCAGTGCCATACGCGAATTCAAAAAAGAGATGAATCCCGGATCTTCGGATGGAGAAGCGAAGGAGAACGGTAGCACCGAAAAAGATGGAAAGCAGTGACAATAACGGACTTACGGTAATCGATCATCTTGAGGAACTGCGCTCAAGGTTGGTGCGGGTTCTTGTTTATTCCTTGATATTTTCCGCAATCGTATGGTCGGCATACGATTTTTTCTTTAACCTGCTTGCCTATCCGGTCATTGGAGCCATGAAAAAAAGCGCAACAAATTTCCTCATAACCGGAGTTGCCGAGGGGTTCTCAATAAAGCTGCAAATATCGGCTATTTTCGGGATAATAATGGCTTTTCCGCTGATAATGGCCGAATTATGGAGTTTCATTTCCCCCGCCCTTAAACCCAAGGAACGGAAATGGGCCTTGATTGTTGCTCCTTTTTCAATTTTACTTTTCATTTCGGGAGTCTTACTGGCCTATATGATACTGCCTGTAGGCATCGAGTGGCTAATCTCACAAAACCCGCCGCAGTCGCAATTCATGCCGTCGCTAAGCGAGACACTGCTTTTTGTCGCCAAAATGGAGCTGGCGTTCGGAATAATGTTCCAGATGCCGATACTGATTGTTTTTCTGGCAAACGCCGGCTTAATAAAATCGTGGATGCTGAGAAAGTTCTGGCGGGAAGCGATTGTTCTTATTTGTATTGTCGTTGCCGTGATCACCCCTACTGCCGATGCTTTCACAATGATAATGATGTCGCTGCCGATGATCTTGCTTTACTTCGGAACTGTTGAAATAGTGCGTGTTATCGAAAAAAAGCTCGACAACAGGAAAATTTACCCGTATGAGAACTCATAAAACGTCACATGTGCTGATAACTTAACAAAAATTCAAAAATTTTTTACACAAAAAGGCTTACAAAAAGGGTAGAAAATGTTAAAATTGAAGAGTTGGGGGTTGAAATCAGCTTTGGCATCAGCTTATACCATTCTTTCCATACTTGCGGTATAGGATCTGATGAGCCATTCTTTCTCTCTAACCGCCTTTGGGTAGAAAGCGGGTCCTTACTCTTTCTCCCTCGCTCCTGAGGGAGAGGGAAGAAAAAATTTGCTTTGACGAGCAAGATTCGAAAAATACACAACAAAAATTAAATCGGCTCAATTGGGAGCGCAGGTTATGGCAAACAGGACTAAGACGAGTGAGGCGTAGACATACTCAATGTCATTAAGTTAAGGTTTTAAATTGCTGTTTTTGCGATCCTTGTCATTGCGAGGAGGCTTGCCGACGAAGCAATCCAGAAAAATCAATGCCTGGATTGCCGCGCCTTACAGGCTCGCAATGACAGGTAGGGCAAATTAATCATGAATAGTTTCTCTTAACTTAATGACATTGAGACATACTACGCCGGAATGAGCGAGAGTCCGGTTTGACGACACATGCGACCCCAATTCAGCCGATTTGGAGGCAGTTATGAACATAGATCCCATAATATTCACAAGAACATATCTTGAAAGAATGGAAAAGGCAGAGAAAAAGCCGGACGACACGCCGCAGGTCCAGCAGGATACTTTTGCATGGTATGATCCGTCCGCAAAATCAGTCCCGGCAAGACCTCCTTCATTAACGGAGTTTGATAACGACATTGCGGAAATAACCAAAACTCCGGATTCGGATCGTACTATAAAACAATATCTGGGAATGTCGTTGCTGACATCAATAATGGCCTCAACCGCGGCCTCCTCGCCGATGATTGCAGCTCCGCTTTATATGTCGGTAGCAGCTACGGTTGGAAAAGAGCTGATTCCTTCATCAATGGATATGGAAATAACGGCTGATTCGGCAAAACAACTGATAGCCTCTTCAGGAATCTGCAAAGACAGCGCACTTAACGAAAGAGCCCGCAATGTAGCGTCCTCGCTTCTGGAACATTCGCCGTTAAAATCACAAAATATGGAAATAATTGTTTTGGATTCAGACAATGTTAATGCCCATGCGCTTCCCGGAAAGATATTCGTAACCAAAGGCCTGCTGGCTGACTTCGAGTCCGATGGGCAACTGGCACTTTTTCTGGGACATGAAATAGCTCATGCGGAAGATCGCGACTCTATGGAAAATGTCGGCCGATCAATGTTCGAAGAACTGGCTGTAAGCTATACGCTGATGAAATCGAAAGTTCAATTGGAAGGAACTTCCTGGAACATCGGCGACATCAGGAAAGAGCTGAAAAACACTACAACCGCCGATTCACTTTCATTTGACAGAAACAATGAAACCACCGCAGATTTCCGCGGCACACAGTTACTGCTGAAAGCCGGCTACGGTCTTGACGACGCGCTTACGGCGATGGAGAAAATCTGCAACATAGAATACAATACCAAATTGGCAATGGTAAAAAATAATGTCGTAAAAGAATTGGGTTACCTTGATGAATCGGAAGTTGAAAGGCGCATGGCGGAAAATCAAAAATTTGATTCGCATCCGTCAAAAGAAGCACGTATGAACGCTGTAAGATTAGCGGCAGAATAGACATGAGGTCAATAAGATGAAAACAATAGACGAGATCAATGAAAAAATACGCTCCGGCAAAGTCGTTGTCGCTACCGCTGAAGAGCTGATAAAAACCGTTAAAGAAAACGGACTGCCGGCGGCGGCAAAAAAAATTGATGTTGTAACTACTGCGACGTTCGGCGCAATGTGTTCTTCCGGCGCGATAATCAACTTTGGGCATAGTGACCCGCCGATAAGGATGTCCAAAATAACATTAAACGGCGTAGAAGCATACGGCGGCCTGGCGGCTGTCGATACGTATATCGGCGCCACGCAGCCAGGCGATACGGATGAATACGGCGGTGCGCATGTAATAGAAGATCTCGTCAGCGGAAAACAGGTCACCCTTAAAGCATTGTCAAACGGAACCGACTGCTATCCCAGAAAAGAAATCGATACACAGATAAGTCTGGAAACAGTAAATCAGGCGTACCTGTTTAATCCCAGAAACGCCTATCAGAACTATGCGGCTGCAACCAACAGCTCAGAGAAAACAATAAAAACTTATATGGGGACTTTGCTCCCCAATTACGGAAACGTAACCTTTTCAACATCCGGAGAGCTCTCCCCGCTTTTGAAAGATCCTGATATGCGCACGATAGGAGTCGGCACAAAAATTTTTATCGGCGGAGCACAGGGTTATATCGCCTGGGACGGAACTCAATCGACATTTAACAGCTCACAGCTTGAAAACGGTTTTATGTGGCATGCCGGAGCAACACTGGCGTTGGTCGGCGACCTGAAAAAAATGAACCGCCGCTATTTGCGGGCGGGCGTTTATGACGGATACGGGGTTTCATTGTTTGTCGGAGTCGGCATTCCGATACCGGTGCTCGATGAAGAACTTTGCGCCCAATTGGCTGTTGATAATTCACGGCTATTTACGCGTATTTATGATTACAGTATCCCGGCAAGGACAAGACCCTCGCTGCGTACCGTAAGTTATCAGGAACTCTTCTCCGGACATGTGGAGCTCAACGGCCGGAAAACACCGGCGGCGTCGCTTTCAAGTATTTCGAGAGCCAGGGAAATTGCCGGGGTTTTAAAGCAGCAGATTACCTCAGGTGAATTCCTGCTTACCAACAGGGTAAAAGTCTTTGACAGAACGACAAACAAACCTCTTGAGATAAGGAAGTGACACTGTGAAAAATTTAAAAATAGCCCTGTATTTCCCTCCGGAATCAACCGAAAAACCGGTGACATACCACCTTATAAAAGACTATAATCTGATAGTCAGCATCCTGCACGCCAATATCACCGCCGGAAAAGGCGGAAAAACAATCCTGCATCTGTCAGGAAGCGAAAACGATATGGAGCGCGCTCTGGTTTACATAAAAGATAATGGCATAACATACAAAATTTTTGCCAAAACAGTTATATGGAATGAGGATGAATGCATAAACTGCGGGCTTTGCACCGGAATCTGCCCGTCAGGAGCGCTGAAGATAGACAACGATAAAAGAGAACTTGAATTCGAAGCGGAAAAATGCCTTGTCTGCGAAACATGTCTCGGCGTATGCCCAATGCGCGCAATTGATATTGATTTCTTTGATTAAACAGAATTTATAAAACACAGTTATCTGACTGGATTGCCGCGCCTAAAAGGCTCGCAATGACGTCGCAGAAAAAAAAATTGAGATACCTTTTAAAACAGTGATAAATTACCCCCCCTGAAAACGTCATTGCGAGCGCAGCGCGGCAATCCAGGGAAAAAACACCTGACATGCGGGATAATTGTAAAAAAACAATATCCATATCAACCCCAAGAAAAAACAGCATAAAATCAGATGAATCAACCAGCGGCTGAAATATACAGAAAACTTCACAATGCTCAGGATCTGTTTTACTTTAACATCCGCATAGAGGAAACGGATCTGCATATCGGATCTGTCGCAGAAATAAGACAACAGGCCGAAACCGCTGTCACAAAATACAGAAACATAATCAAAGACTATATAAAAAAAAATGCAAACTTTGCGCATTCAATGACTCCGCTTGCATGCGCAGAAAACTCGCCGGCAATAATAAAAGAGATGTGCCTGGCCTCACAGACGGCCAATGTCGGACCGATGGCGGCGGTTGCAGGTGCAATCGCTCAATTTACAGGTCAGGAATTATCGCACTGTTCAGAAGAGCTTATAATTGAAAACGGCGGCGACATTTTTATTACCGGCAAAAAAGACCGGCTTATCGGCATTTATGCCGGAGATTCACCATTTTCCAATAAAATTGCCTTAAAAATACCGGCCGGGCTTATGCCACTTGGAATATGCACGTCCGCCGGCACCCATGGACACTCTTTTTCCCAAGGCAAAGCCGACGCCGCTATAGTTATATCTAAAAATACAATTTTGGCAGACGCACTGGCGACAGCTTTCGGCAACCGGATCACGGCAAGCGCAGATCTTAACGATGCAATGGAATATATAAAAACATTCGCAGATGTCATCGGTGCATTTGCAATTGTAGAAGGCAATATCGCGGCGTATGGCTGTGTTGAACTGGAAATTATCTAAACAATTAAAACAATCCGAATACACAAAGAAAGGGCACAGGCATATTTTTTTATCCGTCATCGCGAGTCCCCGCCTTCGCGGGGATAAACTCCGCTGTGGCGATCCAGGCGAAATTTTTTTTATAATATCTTAAGAATGCGTGCAATAAAACATTAAAAACCGCTACTAAATGATGTATACAACTTGTATATAACATGGTTTCTTTCAAATCGGCTGTCAAAAAATTACCTGTATGTGATCATGATCACATACAGGCTGGCCTCCGGGATGATATATTTATAACAGAAGATATCAATTGGGAGGCCGTTATGAACATAATAAGTAATCTTTTTCCGGGTAGCGTAAATAAGAGTGGGCTTGCAAAATCATCAGAAAAAAATTCCGCAACGCCTCATATTGAAACAACTGCAGCCATTGCCGAACCCGTTGATATGACGGAAATTCCAAGTGGAGGCTATTAAGGGGGCTAAAATTCCGCGCCCCCTCGCATCCTCCCCTATGGAAACCCCTCCAAGCTACCCCCGCGCTTAACCCTGGCGCAAAACAATGTTTTCGGTGAAATAGTTTATCACTGCAGAGAGACTTCAGACGGCTACCACTCTTCTAATGTGTTTTTCACTGCAATGATTTTACACGTGGTGCCGAGCCGCCTGAAGTTGGGCTTTGCCAGGACTCATCGTAAACAATGATGCTGCGTCAGGTGGTTTTAAAGTGGCTTAACTATGAAACAAGGTTATCTGAGCGTTAACGATAATGACAAAATAACAAGAGGAAATGGCAGGAATATAAAAATAAACGGCGATGATAAGCTCAAGGCTAGAGCAGGTTCTGACTTTGAAACCCTTAGAGCTTTACCGGAAGGTCAAAAGATGTTTAAAGAAATCGAAAAAGCCGGGAAATCTGTAACTATTGAACGATATGCAATGTCTGAGTCTGAAAAAAATAGTGTTGCAATAGCCTTAAATAAAAATAAATGTTCTTTAAAACCAGACGGAACGCCAAATGTCGGCTGCGAAACAATTATTCAATATGACCCTTCTTTTAGTACAAAAAAAGAACGCCATAATTTAAAACCATTAACAACACTTTTTCATGAAATGATTCATGCTTATAACAATGCTACCGGCACTAAACAAGAAGGTGAAAATACAATTATTCTAAAAGATGGAACAATGTATGATGAAGAGGCTGCCGAACGGCAAGCTATAGGCTTAAAAGTCGTCGGCCCAGAAATAAAACACCCCGATGGCACCAAAACAACCGGCAATCCATATCAGCTTACAGAAAACGCTCTTAGAACAAGACTTGGCTTACCTTTAAGAGAAAGGCATGAATATGAAAATTAGCGACAAAATTAAACATGCACCGATTATGAAATCAATAAAAAATGCATTTATCATTGTCGGCAAGCTCTTCTTGCTCCTCTTTATTGTTTTTTGCGTTCTGTATGTATACGATGAATTATACACGAGAGAAGTTGACAAATATTTACCTGATTATTATGAATTGGAAATATACGAACAAGCGCAGAAAACAGGATTTTACATATCCGAACAAGTGCTGAGAAAAAGATTTTCAGAATCTTCAAGCAGTGATACATTTATAAAGGTAAAATTACAAAACAAAGAAACAAAAGAAAAAACTACCATTGTAACAGGAAATATACACTGGTTTTTAACTTGTTTTGACGATCTAAAAATAGTCCATAACGATGATGAATATACTGATTACATGGTCAAAAACTACAGAAAAACATTCGCGGTAAGCGACAAAACTTACAAAAGATTCGAAAATTCACGTGTAGACAAGTCCTATGCGGAAATAAGAAACCTGGGCTGGCCGGAAATAAAGAGAAGATATCTCAGTATAGAGCGCGGATGTTATGAAATCAAAAATAAAAATCTTGAAAGAGATGATAACTTTATCGCAATACTTTTAGATCAGGATGTTGTCATAAACCGTAATTGCCTTTACTATAAACTTCATATTCACGATTATACACCGCAATTTAGAAACGATAAAGCTGAAAATAATAAATATCTCGGAATGGCAGGCAGGTTTGAAGACATTATAAGAAGTGAAACATATATAAAATTAAATTTACAAAATAAACAGACAAAAGAAAAAATGTCTGTTTTAACTAAAAATGACCTTTGGTATTCGACCTGCCTTAACCATTTGAAAATTGTCAAAAATGACGATGAATATATTGACTATATGGTCAAAAATCACAACAAAACCTTCGAAGTCGATAACAAAATTTACAATCAATATAAGCCCGGCAAAATAAATGGCAAATACGATGAAATAGGCAAAAAAGGATGGGGGTATGTAAGCAAACATTATTTTGACAAAGACGGAGAAGATTATTACTTTAAAAATCACGCCCTTGCAAATGACAGCAATTTTTTAGGAATGCTTCTTGACTTTAATATTATTGTCAAGAAAAGTAATTATGATAGATATATTCGTGTTAACAATTTTCCCAATCAATGATTCAGGCAATCGCCCTCGCCAACCCGCCTGAAGTTTGGTTTAGCCAGGGAAGCATTTTAGAAAAACAGGACAAAACCCAAATATTAAGATTCACACGCAAACAACTTTAAGGATTCAATTCCTTAAAGTTGTTTACTTTTATGATTTCATGGATTATAATACACTAAACATGCAAAGGAGACGGTGTCATTATGATCCCCAGGAATGAATACCTGAATTTTCTAATACGCTCGAAAGATAAGCAAATAATAAAGGTCATTTCCGGCGTCAGAAGATGCGGGAAATCAACTCTTTTTGAGCTTTATCAGGAATATTTGCTTAAAAATAAAGTATCGAAATCTCAAATAATATACATCAATTTTGAAGACATTGATTATGAACATTTAAAAAACTACCGCAATCTTTATGACCATATAGTTTCTTTACTTATAAACGATAAAATGAACTATATATTTTTGGATGAAATTCAACACGTACCAATGTTTGAAAAATGCGTTGACAGCCTTTTTATAAAAAAAAATACCGATATACACATAACCGGTTCAAACGCTTATTTTATGTCGGGAGAACTTGCAACAATGCTTTCGGGAAGATATGTTGAACTGAAAATGCTGCCTCTTTCATTCAAAGAATATTGTATTGGTAACACAGAAAATAAACCGTCAAAAGAAAAATACAGAGATTATCTTGAAAACAGCTCATTTCCCTACACTTTACAATACGGCAAAGACAAAAAAGCAATCAGGGATTATTTAGAAAGTCTTTATAGCACAGTAATTCTCAAGGATGTCGCAATCAGGTATAAAATCTCCGATATAATGATGCTTGAAAGTGTTACTAAATTTATATTCGGAAATATCGGAAGCAAGCTGTCCATAACAAAAATAGCCAATACAATGAAATCAAATGGACGTAAAATAGATCCGAAAACAGTTGAAAAATTTGTAAGAGCTTTGTCTGACAGCCTTTTGATATATCAGGCCAAACGATATGATGTTAAGGGTAAGCAATATTTACGAACACTCGAAAAATATTACGCGGTTGACATAGGACTTCGCTACATGCTTTTAGGCGGTCGAGGAGCAGATCAAGGGCACATTCTCGAAAATATTGTTTATTTGGAACTACTGCGCAGAGGGTATGATGTTTATGTAGGTCAAGCAGATAATTTGGAAATAGATTTTGCAGCAATGAACGAAGAAGGGATTCATTACTATCAGGTTTCCGCAAGCGTAAGAGACGAAAATACATTACAGCGAGAACTTGCTTCTCTGCAAAAAATATCGGATCACTATCCCAAATTTATCCTAGCATTGGACGAAGATCCTGCGTCAGATTATAACGGAATAAAACGAATCAATGCAATCGATTGGCTCCTTGATTCCGGATCTTCATCATAATTTTTGAGGAGTCAACACTGTTTTTAAAGAATAATTTCCAAATTAGTTGCAAATTTTTGCCATCCCTGTTTGATAATTTTATACAAAACCAATTCTCAATTGGTTTATCTTGCAGTCTGCCAAGTGGAGGCTATTAAGCACTGTCATTAAGTTAAGAGAAAAGGGTTTCTCACAGAGAAGAGGAGAACACAGAGAATTTTCCTGGTATTTATTCTCCGTGGCCTCTGTGCCCTCTGTGAGGGACATATAGGAACTAATGTCATTAAATTAAGAGAAACCATTCTTGAATTGTGAAAAAATCACGTGATTAATTCGCTCCACCCGTCATTGCGATCCTGTAGGGCGCGGCAATCCAGGAGATTACCCTATGGATACCCGCCTCCGCGGGTATGACATGTGGTTACAAGAAC
Organism: Candidatus Xenobia bacterium; assembly: GCA_031551355.1. GTDB lineage: Bacteria > Vulcanimicrobiota > CADAWZ01 > CADAWZ01 > CADAWZ01 > JAVBNT01. The sequence continues at coordinate 24,255 of JAVBNT010000016.1, forward strand.
GCAAAAAATGCAATTTAAAACCTTAACTTAATGACATTGGGCTATTAAGGGGGCTAAAAAATTCCGCGCCCCCTCGTTTCCTCCCCGGCAGTCTCCTCCAGGCTACCCCCGCGCTCGGCCTGGCGCAAGACAATGTCTTACGGTGAAATAGTTTGACCCGTGGTGCGAGACTTCATACGGCTACCAATCTTCCTTTGCGTTTTCCAGTACAGTGATTTTGACCGTGGTGCCAAGCCATCTGAAGTTGGGCGGTAACTTTCAGTAAATCTTTTCATTACTGGTTTGACAGGCCCATTCGGCTGCCGCCAGTTTAGATTTTTGAAAATCACTGATCAATTTCAAACGCTCTTCACGCCTTATCATCGGCATAAAAAAATCCTCCTACCGTTAGATAGGAAGATCTTAATGCTTTACAGTGTTAAGTTTATGCAGAAAAACTATCCTAATCCATAATTATTTGACGATTAGATAGAAACTCCATTCTCATAAAGATAATCAGGTGATATATCTATTTCACCATCTCTCCAGGTTGCAGCCCCATAATCAATATATACATCTGCGAAAAGAGTTTTATCTTTTAACGGTTCATAACATGGACGCTCTAATAAATTTATGCAATCGAATATTTTTTTCTCATTATTGTTAAATCTTATCCATAACTTATATTCATCTAAAGGACGAATACCAACTATTTTCAATGAACTTGCCTTTTCCCCGGCATATGCAATCCCATCAACTATATACATAATAGCCTCCTATTTCAAAGGTTCGATCTTTCCAATAGGCTCATTTCTCACAGCCTTATTCCAGGCGCAATATAGTTCATCTTCGTGTAATATTGCCCATGCTTGAATCAATCGCAACTGTTTCACAGGCATACTCCCGGCCAATAACTCTCCGTCGACACTTACAGATGCACTGTGCTCACCATAATCTGCATGAAAGTGCGGTTTATGATGCTTTTCATTATCATCATAAAACATCCTGATTATTATATTAAAAAATCTACTCAATTCAGGCATCGTCAAATACTCCTTATATCTCATAACCTAAATTATATTAACATCTACATTATAGAGAATCGCATCCAAAATATCAACAAAATTTATAAAATATAAGGTTCTTTTATATCAGCCCCCGATTGTCAATTTTCGATTAGTTTATCTTGCAATTCTCCCAAGGGGAGGCTATTAAGGGGCTCCCCGCCACCCCTCGCATCCTCCCCTATGGAAACCCCTCCAAGCTACCCCCGCGCTTGGCCTGGCGCAAGACAATGTTTTCGGTGAAATAGTTTAACACTGCAGAGAGACTTCAGACGGCTACCACTCTTCTTTTGCGTTTTCCCCTGCAGCGAGTTTACCCGCGGTGCCGAGCCGTCTGAAGTTGGGTTTATTAAAACATTTACATTACAAAATTCCGAACCTCATGTATATCTTTTAGAAGTGATTGTTAAAAGCTTCATCTCTTTTGAGAAGACAGACAGAATTAGGCGGGTATAGCCATTATTACTGAAATAATTTTGAATCCACACTGATTGAGTTCCAACCCGGTTTGGGGTATAATGAATAATAGAAGGATGTATACCCATGAAAATATATTTGGACAACTGTTGCCTAAACCGCCCCTTCGACGATCTGTCACGGGACAGAGTTTACCTTGAAGCGGAAGCGATACTTTCCATCGTGTCCCGATGTGAAAAAGGCAAATGGGAACTACTGGGCAGCGGCGCCATAGAGCTGGAATTGTCAAAGATGAACAATGCAGAAAGACGAGAACAGGTTCAGGCGCTTTACTCCGCCGCACACACACGCATAACCATGACGCCGAAAGTAGAAAGTCGCGCCTATTTGTTCCAAAAGGAAGGCATAAAGCCTTTCGACAGCTTACATCTGGCTTTGGCAGAATCAGGCGGCGCAGATGTGTTTCTGACTACAGATGACCGCCTGCTTCGAACAGCCAATAAAATCGAATTGAATACAAAGGTCACAAACCCTGTATCTTGGCTTATGGAGGTGACAAATGATGAACAGTAACGCAGCTATAGATTATCGTAATCCCACAGTCGTGCGCAAGGCGGGAATATCCGCGCTGCAAAAAGAATTGGGAATGGTGGGAGCCGTGTACTTCCTCCGGCAGTTTGAAGTCGGAACAGGCAATTATACCGAAGAACGCGAACAGCTCTTGGCCGGTATTACACTGGATGATATTGTGACAAGCATCCGGGAGCTTGACAAACACTAAAACTAAACAAGTTATTTATATTACAAAATTCTGAACATCATGTATAAATTTGAGGAGTGATTGTTAAAAATTGTGTTCTTTTTAGACACACCCAATCTTAGATTAGTTTATCTTGTAGTTCTCCCAAGGGGAGGCTATTAAGGGGGCTAAAAAATTCCGCGCCCCCTCGCATCCTCCCCTATGGAAACCCCTCCAAGGCTACCCCCGCGCTTGGCCTGGCGCAAGACAATGTTTTCGGTGAAATAGTTTAACACTGCAGAGAGACTTCAGACGGCTACCACTAATACTATGCGTTTTCCCCTGCAACGAGTTTACCCGCGGTGCCAAGCCGTCGGAAGTTGGGCTGAGTCAAGGGTTTGTCGTAAGAAATGTCGACAGATTAATTTTTGAAAATTACCGATCAGTTTCAAACGATCTTCGAGCTATCTTAATGCAAAAAATCCCCTTATCGTTAAATAAGAGGATTTAATGTTTTAAAAAATTTTACTGCTTGCGCTTATTCTACACTTACGATATTCCGAATGAGATTGTAATTTTCTAAAAAGTATATCATTGTATCATCATCCAGAATTTTTATACCCGATGGAAACGTAACCTCTGCAGTTGTCCCTACACCGTTACTATGGCCAGAAGTGCCGGTCCCGGCAATCGTTGAGACAAGTGTCGTTTCCCCGTCTACAGCACTTTTTACATTTGTTATTTTTTTAATTTTATGATTATAATTATCCGAGACATACAATGTATTTTCATCAACAGAAAGGCATAATCCTGACAGAACATTAAATTTTGCCAAACTACCTTTTACAGGCACCGTATCCATATTATCATCGGAATCTCCGGTTCCGGCAATAGTAGAGACATTTACATTTGTGGACGTAGATGTAGATGTAAGACCGGTTATTTTTCTAATTCTGTTGCCATTTACAGCACCTACAATGGTAACAGAATCAGCAATATAAAGTGTGCTATCATCTTTTGTTATTACGATATCAAACGGACTACTAAATTGTGCAACATTTCCCAAACCGGTCTGACCACCTGCCACCCCTATACCGGCAATGGTAGATACATACGTATGAGACGGCTGAGTGGCATTTTTTATGCCGGTTATCTTTCTGATAACTTTATTCCCAGAGTCACAGACATAAAGTATGCTTTCGTCCGAAGAGACTACTAAATTATTAGGGGCATTAAATGTTGCCTGTGCACCATTTTGATTGTCGACATAGGTACCTGAACCTTGCCCAGCAATGGTATAAACCCTAACATCTCCTGATGCCTTTGCAGTATTCACTCCGACTATTTTTTTTATATTATTACTAAAAGCACAAGTTACATACAAATTTTCTCCACTAGGAGAAACAACAACACCGTAAGGTCCGCGAAACTTAGCATCAGTCCCACTGACATCAGTGTTATCCCCCGAACTTCCACCGGCAAGTGTAATGAGACTGTCTGTTGCCAATTCAAGTCTGAAAATTTTATACTTATTTGAATCGGCTATATACATAAATCTACCATCTGATGATATTGAAAAATATGTAATCCTTGAGAAATTATCCTTATTTACCGGCAATGTTGTTACATTATATTTTGCATTATCGGCACTAAGAGGGATGAATCCCATCATATAACCGTAAGTGTCAAACCAAAGACACCTGTCAATTTTGTTGTAAATATTTTAAGATCCTCTTATCTAATGATGGGAGGTTTTTTATGTCAACGATAAGACGTGAAGAGCGTTTGAAATTGATCAGTGAGTTTCAAAAATCTAA
>JAVBNT010000008.1:0-19850 GCA_031551355.1 Candidatus Xenobia bacterium
ACCACGAAGGACACGACCACGAAGGACACGACCACGAAGGACACGACCACGAAGGACACGACCACGAAGGACACGACCACGAAGGACACGACCACGAAGGACACGACCACGAAGGACACGACCACGAAGGACATTAGGTTAAAAGCCAATAAGCTGTCAAATCCATTTCTTGCGGCAAGGCAGCTTATTTTATTGACAACACTTATTCTTCGGAAAAACGCTTATTTATAGTTCTTATCTCTTCCAGAGAATCCAAAAAAACTTTAACAACACCAGGATCCAGAGAGACTCCGCTCTCTTTTTTAATATATTCAACGGCATCATCAAAAGGCCACGGCTCCTTATACGGACGTTTGGAAACCAAAGCATCGAAAATATCACAAACAGAAATTATGCGCGCCTCCAAAGGAATCTTTTCTCCGGCTATTCCTGACGGATACCCCTGGCCATTCCATTTTTCATGATGCCCCAGCGCGATCCTTTCCGCCATTTGCAGAATCTCCGATTCTCCTTCCGACAAGATACTGGCTCCGACTGCAGAGTGTGTCTTCATTATCTCAAATTCCTCCGGAGTCAGTTTTCCCGGTTTCAGCAAAATATTATCGGGAATTCCTATTTTACCGATATCATGCATTGTTGACGCATCCATCAGCATTTTGGCATCCGAGTCGGAAAATCCCATCTTCAGAGCAAGCAAAAAACTATACGAGCTGATACGTTTTAAATGGAGGACTGTATCTTCGTCTTTATATTCGGAAGCTTTTACCAGTCTCAGCAGAATTTCCCTCCTCGTGGAATCAAGTTCATCGAAACTCTCTTTAAGCCGATCTCCCATATCATTCAAAGCACCGGCCAATTTTACCATTTCCCTGGAAGGACGTTTAAACAAATTACCGGAAAGACTTTTATCATTAAGGTCTATACGGTAAGCCAAATTACCGCCGGAAAACTGCTCCGCCTGTTTGACAAGGCTTTCGAAAGGATTGGCGGCATCACGGGACAGGAAAAACGTAAGCAAAAGCAAAAATACAAAAATCAACACAAAGGCCGTAATTAAAAAAAGCTGCAAACTCTTATACTGAGCTGAAAAAACAGCATCGGAAACAACAACAACCATCAGTGAATCCGGAGAATAAATAGGAATGAGCGAATATATTGACTTTGAGCCTAAAAAATTATCGTAAGTGAATATGTAATCATATTTTTCATTTTCGTAAAACTCATCGCACAGTTCCGAAATGGTTTTTTGGAGATGTTTCGGCTTTACAGCATTGGCTTCTACAATCCGGTTCCAATCGTCCATCGCCGTTAAAAGAATCTGATAATTTTTATCTCCATGTTTCTCGACATATTTATCAAATAAAGTTACGGCTCCCCTGTATTCACCAAAAGACTTGTCATCATTAGGAAAGGCAATTGCCTTATGCTCTTTCGTAATGATAAAACTATAAACACCATCTTTTAAAGCAGTCTGCGGACGCAGCAAATCTTTAAGCTTGTCAATGAGAATATCGACCGTAGCAAAGGCAATGATCCTGCCTTCCTTTTTGATCGGAACCGAATAAGTGATCATAAGTGCCTGGCCCCCAAAAGAATCCTCATAAGGAGCGGTCCAAACAGAAGCTCCGGCAGCCTTAACGGACAAATTATACCAATCGGTGGACGTATATTTGTATTGGGCATTGGAGAGCTCCACATAAAGCAAGCCGCCTTCTTTATTCCCGGTGTCACGGTGGAAGTAAGGTGAGTAATTCCCCAATCCGGTTTCGCCGGGAACAAAAGCGATAGTGGAACCGTAAGCACTCACAAACTCGGGTTCAAGCAAGGCATTGCTAATCGTCTTTTCAACCAATTCTCTTGTTATTTCACCTTGATAATTTTCAAAAAAGAAGGCAAGGCTTTCCGCAAGGTATTGATTGCTGTACAAAGAAGCCGACATTTCTCTCATCAGTAAATGGGCTTTATAGTCAGTCTCCCTTTTTGCAACTTCAACTTTTGTTTTATTTGAAAATACCGGAATCAAAAACAGAGGAATAAATGTGAAAAATACAACAAGAAGCAAATAATAAAAAAGTTGTCTTTTTATTGACATCAAAGTTCCCCTTTCAAATACGGAAAAGCAAAAAAATATCCTTTGATAAATTCAAGAGTATCGTTTTTTATACCTTTTTACAATTAATTTATAATAAAGACAAAAATCCTTGCAACTCCGAGACTTTTATGATAGAATATTGAAGGTCCTAAGGGCCGACAGCGGCGGAATATAAAATCCGCAGAAAAACCAAACAATATACTTTCAAAAAAACCAGGCTTTTTTAATGCTGAAAGCCTGGATTTTAATTATAAGAAACCGGGAGGAATATTCATGACACAGTGTCTAACCCAACCAGTATCCGAAACGGCCAAAAATACCAAAGGCCAAGTAGTTACTATTACTGGAAATCAGGCTGCCAGCCATGTAGCCTATGCTTTAAGTGAAGTTGCAGCGATTTACCCCATTACCCCTTCTTCTGATATGGGTGAGTTTGCCGACAGCTGGGCAAGTGAGGGCCAGAAAAATATCTTCGGTGAAGTTGTTGATATATCGGAAATGCAGTCCGAAGCAGGCGCCGCAGGAGCCGTTCACGGTTCCCTTTGCGCAGGAGCGATGACAACAACATTTACAGCAGCTCAAGGATTGCTGCTGATGGTTCCCAATATGTATAAAATCGCCGGCGAAATGCTGCCGACCGTATTCCATGTGTCGGCAAGATCACTCGCCTGCCAGTCGCTTTCAATTTTCGGCGATCACTCCGATGTAATGTCGGTAAGAAACACGGGGTTTGCTATGCTTGCATCCTCTTCCGGACAGGAAGTAATGGATCTGGCAGCAGTCGCCCATCTTGCAACATTAAAATCAGAAATTCCGTTCGTACATTTTTTCGACGGATTCAGAACCTCACACGAAATTTCTAAAATAGAAGAAATTTCCTATGAGACATTAAAAGAACTTGTTGAACCTGAATATATCGCAAAATTCCGCAACAGAGCCCTGAAACCGGAACAGCCCTACGCAAAAGTAGGCGCACAGAACCCCGATGTATACTTCCAGGGAAGAGAAACCGTAAACAAATATTACAATGCAGTACCGGCAATCGTTCAGGAATATATGGACAAAGTAGCAAAGAAAACGGGAAGACAGTATCACCTGTTTGACTACTACGGACATCCGGAAGCCGAGAATATTATCGTTGCCATCGGTTCCGCATGCGAAACGCTCGAAGAAACAATCGACTACTTAACGGAAAAAGGACAAAAAGTCGGTTTGGTAAGCGTAAGGCTTTACCGTCCTTTCTGCACCGATGCTTTCCTCAAAGCGATGCCATGCACTACCAAAAAAATTGCCGTTCTCGACAGAACAAAAGAACCGGGCGCAATCGGCGAACCTCTTTATCTTGACGTCGTCGCCGCATTAAAAGACAAGGACATCACCATCATCGGCGGAAGATACGGTCTTTCCAGCAAGGAATTCACACCTTCAATGGTTAACGCTGTCTACAAACATCTAACCGGCAAGTGCACACATGGATTTACAGTCGGCATTACCGACGATGTGACCAACCTTTCACTCCCGGTAACCGAAGAAATTCAGACCGAGCCGAAAGATATCATCAACTGCACTTTCTGGGGTCTCGGATCGGACGGAACCGTCGGAGCCAACAAAGACTCGATCAAAATTATCGGTGACAATACCGATCTCAATGCCCAGGGATACTTCGTATATGATTCGAAAAAATCATACGGTATTACCGTATCACACCTCAGATTCGGCAAGAGCACGATCAAATCAACCTACACAATAACGCATCCCAACTTTGTAGCCTGTCACAATCCGGCCTACATCGGCAGGTACGATATGCTTAAAGGCATTAAGGAAAACGGCGTATTCCTGCTCAACTCCGAGTGGACTTCAGAAGAGGTTTTCAATCAGCTTCCTGAAGATATGCAAAAAACCATCATCGACAAAAAAATAAAATTCTATAATATCGACGCTCTTAAAATTTCTACCGAAGCAGGCCTGGGAGCAAGAATCAACACCGTTATGATGACGGCATTCTTCAAAGTTTCCGGCGTTCTTGAAGAAAACCATGCCATAGAACTTATTAAAAATTCAATCAAGAAAACATACAGCCGCAAAGGCGAAGATGTCGTAAAAATGAACTGGGATTGTGTCGACAAAACATCGGCAGCCCTCGTCCAGATAAAAGTTCCGGCAACTGTAAAATCAGTTTACAAAAAACCGGTTCTTATACCTGAAAACGCCGGCACATTTGCCAAAAATATCATTGAACCGATTATGCATCTTAAGGGAGACGAGATACCTGTATCCCACATGTCCGTAGACGGTTCCCTGCCCACCGGAACAACCAGTTTCGAAAAGAGAGGCATCGCCCCGAGAGTTCCAAAATGGATTCCCGAAAACTGCATACAGTGCAATCAGTGCGTAAACTCCTGCCCGCATTCAGTCGTAAGGGCAAAAATACTGACTGATACTGAGCTCAAAAACGCTCCTTCAACATTCGAAACCGTTGAAGTAAAACCAAAGGCAATCGAAGGCAAAAAATACAGGCTTCAGGTTTACGTTGATGACTGCACCGGCTGTGGAGTCTGTGTAGAAACATGTCCTGCAAAAACGAAAGCCCTGGAATTCGAGACCCTCGTAAAGGCTAAAGAAGACGGACAGGAAGAAAACTATACATTCTTCAACGATTCAACCGACAATATCGGTGGCGATACAGCCAATATCAAGAACCTCGGTTTTGTAAAACCGCTGTTCGAGTTCTCCGGTGCATGCGCCGGCTGCGGCGAAACTCCTTATGTAAAAATTCTGACTCAGCTCTTCGGTGAGAGAATGATCGTCGCCAATGCCACAGGATGTTCATCCATTTACGGCGGAACATTTCCCTGCATTCCGTATACAACAACAAAAGAAGGCAACGGTCCCAGTTGGGCAAATTCACTGTTTGAAGACAATGCCGAATACGGATTCGGAATGAGACTTGCAGTCGACTCCAACAGAAAATCGCTGAAAACAGTTGTCGAGAACTTCATCAAAGCTGAGCCTTCCGCAAAAGTAACGGAACTGATCAAAACAGGACTTGCAAACTGGGAACAAAAGGACAAAGCAAACCTTGAACACCAGAAACAGATAAAAGCCGCTGTTGCCGAATATATCAAAACGGCGTCCGGCGACAAAAAAGTTATGGCCGAGAGAATTTTCGAGCTCGGCGATTACTTTGTGGAAAAAAGCGTATGGTGCATCGGCGGCGACGGCTGGGCATATGATATCGGTTACGGCGGACTTGACCACGTTGTTGCCTCAGGCAAAAACATCAACATACTTGTTCTCGATACCGAAGTCTACTCTAATACCGGCGGACAGGCATCCAAATCCACGCCCATCGGCGCAATCGCGAAATTCGCCAGCGGCGGCAAACGCGCTCCCAAGAAAAACCTTGGACTTATGTGCATGAGCTACGGACAGGTTTATGTTGCCTCCATATCTCTCGGTGCCAACAGAATGCAGACTCTGAAAGTGCTTCAGGAAGCAGAAAGCTACAACGGACCTTCAATCGTAATCGCCTACGCTCCGTGTATTGCCCATGGCATTGATATGATGAAAACCCAGGTAGAGCAGAAAAGGGCTGTCGAAAGCGGCTACTGGCCTCTTTACAGGTACAATCCGATGGCAGAGAAACCGTTCACCTGGGAAACTCCGGCTCCGACAGGCAATTATCAGGAGTTTATAACCAGTGAAACCCGTTATAAATCACTGATCAAAAAACTCGGAGAGCAGGGTGCAAAAGAACTGTTTGCCCAGGCTGAAGAGGATGCAAAACGCAGAATGAAATCTTTCAAAGACATCGGCGAAATGCAGAATAGTTAATTGAAGCGGTTTAAGGTTAACCGGGGATAAAAAAATCTCCGGTTAACCTTAAAAACAAAAGGACTTTATATTTTTACGTTGAATATTTATTGAAACTTTTGCCGAAGTGGCGGAATAGGCAGACGCGCCGGTCTCAAAAACCGGTGGGAGTGATCCCGTATCGGTTCGACCCCGATCTTCGGTATAACATATTAATCGTAATTCTATAACGGGTTACGATTTTTTATTGTTTGTACGTGCAAGCCTCAAGGTAAGTTTGAAAAGCACATCATTCGGAGAGCAACAAAAAGTATGACAAACCCTATTAATTTTGAAAATTTGTCGGAATCTGAGCTGATAAACGTACTTGTTGAAAATACTCCCGTGGCATACCTTATCATTGATAACAATTATCGGATATACTATGCAAACGACTATTTTCTGAAGCTGCGCAATCTGAAAAGAGAAGATACAATCGGAAACCTGTGCTATAATCTTTCAAACGGCGGCACTCCCTGCAGTGTTTGCGCCGTAGCGGGAGCTCTTGAGACCGGGGAAAAACAAAAAGTCCTCAGAAAAGATATTTTGCCTGACGGCAGCTTCAGGTATATGGATGAATATGCCATACCTTTGTTTCGAGGAAAAAGCGGTAATCTGACAAAAGAATATATCCTCGAAATAATGGTTAACCGCACCGAGGAAATGGGATACAGAGTTCAGCTTGACAAAGATTTTAATGAAATGGTCAAAGCTCTGATAACTATGCTTGACGCCAAAGACGAATACACCGCCACCCATTCACAGAATGTCAGAAAAATGAGCGTCAAACTCGGCAACGCTATGAAACTTGATTCCAATACACTGTTTGATATTGAAATAGCCGCCAGTCTGCATGACATCGGCAAAATAAGCATACCGTATTCAATTATCAACAAACCGGGCAGCCTGACCGACAGCGAATTTTCAATAATAAAAAAGCACTCAACAAATTCTTTTGATATCCTCAAAGATCTTTCCGGTTTTTCAAGTGTAAAAGAAATTGTCCGTCATCACCATGAGCGATGGGACGGAGGCGGATACCCCAATGGGCTGAAGGGGGAAGAAATTCCCCTTGGGGCAAGAATAATTTCCATTGCCGACACATACGACGCTATGACTTCAACACGGTCATACCGAAAGGCCCTGAGTCACGAAACAGCTCTTGAAGAAATCAGGAAAAATGCCGGAACCCAGTTTGATCCGAAAATAGCAGAAATATTCATCAACCTTACTTTCAATACCGGCAGAACTGAAAGACTGTTGATGGGTAAAAAAGAGATACTGCAACTGCAGCTTGAACGCCAATTGCTCAAAGCCTCCAAACAGCAGACACTTCCGCCGCAGCCGATCAGAGATATAAGGAAAATTATTCCGGACGGCCGTTTTATGGCGGAAATTTTTGCCAATACGCCAGTGGCATATGTTGTTATGGACAATGAACACAAGATAATCTATGCCAGTGAATATTTCCATAAACTTATGGGGATAGAGGAAGAGTATATTAAAGGTCAAAAATGCTATGACGTAACCAACAGAGGCAAAAAATGCCGGGACTGTGCTGTTTTAAGGGCGCAAAAAAGCAACAAGCTTGAATTCGAGCAGATCACAAAAATAACACCGGGCGGCATAAAATACCTTGACACCTACGCAATTTCCATGCCGGGGCTGGATAATAAAAAATACCTTATACAAATAATAATGGACAGAACGGAAGAAAAACAACTGCAGGTTCAGCACGAACAGGATTTTTACAATCTTGTGGAAATGCTTTCCGGACTACTTGAATACAACACCCAAAGTTCATCGGTAATATCCAATAACATAAAAAAACTTTGCTCAAACATTGCGGTCTCGTTAGGGCTTAACAAACAGCAGATTCAGGAAATTTCAATAGGTTCGGTGCTTTGTAACATCGGCATGATTGCTCTGCATGATATAGGAAAAGCTCCGGAAGAGATATTGAAAAAACATCCTCAGATAGCCTATGAAATGCTTCACAGCATCTCAGGCTTCGAAAATGTCAAGGAAATAGTGCTGCATCACCATGAGAGATGGGACGGAGGCGGATATCCTAAGGGATTGTCCCACGAAGAAATCCCGCTCGGGGCAAGGATTGTTGCTGTTGCCGATGCATACAGCCATCTGGCGGTTGATCTTAATCAGGAAGCAGCCCTGGAAAGAATCAGGGAAGAGTCAGGAAAAATGTTCGACCCGATGATAGTCAACGCACTTGTTGATATAAAAAGCAATCGTCAGAGAATGTCGACAGGAATCTCTTAATTTTCATCTTTATCAATTTTTAAAGACCTGCTATGTATTTCAAGAGAAAATCGAAAAACAAACAAAGATAAGTAAGATAGCATAAAAAGGAACATAGGAAAGCAGAGGTGACGTTAAAAAATGGCCTCTGTTTTTTTGTTTAAGAGAAATACCACCCACGAGCTCCACTGTGCCAAGTGAGCAAAGGTTTCCGAATATCTCGGCCTGCGCGGGGGCTTGACCTGTTAATTGGCATGTTCCAAATATGGGAATTCCAGAAATCGCACATTCCGAGAAGGTCTCTGACCGTCTGGAATTTACCGCTCAAAAAACGGGAATTCTTCGAATCCTGTAGGAACCAAACCAATACAGGTACCCAAGCCCTACGGCAGGCTATCCAACAACCCTTGCTCACTCTCTCGATTATTACGCTCCGGCACAATTTGCTTTTACCCTTATTACATAGTAAATACGTAAAAATTTATTCCGCCCGGCGATACAAGCGCAATAAAAATGCTTGCCCCCGTCTCGCTTCTTTTTTAGGAACTAATAAAAGTCTGTTGTTTCATTTTACAGATGCAGTCAACATGCCAAAAGTTCAGAATAAACTCAGAAAGTTTGATTCTGTCCTGCCTGTCTTCCAGATGAAGTTGTATATTTAGAACTACCTTTTAAGGACAAAGATAGAGTTAAATCAATGTGCAAAATAGCCTATTGAATAGATACAAATTTTTTGATGTTACTATAATAGCAAAATAAAAAAATTTCAAGATTTATTTATGTTATAATATTTTTGCAAATCATTATAGTTTATTGGTGTAATCATAAATTAATTAATTTATAGTAACCGGAAAAAATAATAACCATTTCAGCATGATTTTTTTAATAACCGTCGAAGTAATTCTTATGCCACAAAAATTACTTGTTCCAAATGAAAAATATGGCAGTCCTTCTGATTTGTTGAAATGGATTGATGAGTGTAAAAATATTAAGCAAGCTAAGCGTTTTGGCGCCATTCGTTTGCTTATGCTTGGTAAAAGCCGCAAGGATACAATGGAAATTTACGGAGTTGTCTGGAGCACTCTCCAAAATTGGGTGAAACTCTGGAATAAAGAAGGGAGAGATTTTTTAGAGTTGGGCAAACCTGCCGGTCGCCCTTCACGGCTTACACAAGAAGCAAAGGACTTTATTGTAAAGCAAATCGAGTTAACCGACAATCGAACAGGCAAAAAGGTAACTGCAATAAGTATTAGTGGGGTTCTGGGGGGAAAAATACAAGATAAAATTAGGATCAGATGCGATTCGCTATCATCTCCACAAGATGGGCTACAAGATGCTAGTCCCTCGGACACTGCCACTTAAAAGAAACGAAGAAAAAGCAACTGAATTTAAAAATAAATTTCAAGTGCTTTATGAAAAAGAAGAAGTTTGGTTTTATGATGAATCAGGTTTCACCTGTGATATAAAACCACGCAAACAATGGGCGCTAAAAGGCTCAAAACCGATTTCTTACTATCTGGGTAATCACGTCCGCTGTAATCTTCTCGGAGCTGTATGTCCTTCAAATAGAGAACTTGAGACACTTTTAATGCCTTATACGGATGCTGCAGTTTTTCAAATATTTTTAGATCATATGAATAATGCTACAAATAATAAACGTATTATTCTGATAATGGATAATGCCTCTTGGCATAAAACGAAGAGTCTCAATTGGCATAATATCATTCCAGTTTATCTTCCACCGTATTCTCCAGATTTAAACCCTATTGAAGAATTATGGAAAGTTCTAAAAGACGCAATTTGTTATATTTGTCCTCCAAAAAGTTATGATGAACTTTGTGATTATTTGCAAGAGATCTTGCAACCATTTTTTAAGGAAAAAAATAGAGTTAAATCAATATGCAAAATAGGATATTGAATCATGTCGGATTTCTTCCGGTTACTATACATAACAAAGTGTGAAATACAGTAATGAACATCTTTTATTTAATCGGTCATTATATTACATTACAACAAAAACGATAAATATATAACACCCACAAGAAAGAGTGACGTGTAAAAATGAAAATTACCTATATACGCCCAAGCATGGCGGGTAGGCAAACGGCAGACGCTTTAAAACCTTTGGCTTTCATGATATTGATTAACTTAACACCGAAACATATTGATGTTGAGTTTTTTGATGAGCGAATCGAAAAATTGCCTGACGATATAGATAGCGATGTTCTATGCTTTAGTGTAGACACCTTTTCGGCAAAACGTACATATTTAATGGCGGAAAAATACAAGAAACGCAATCCAAACATTACAATTATTATGGGAGGGTTCCATCCAACCGCTTGCCCAGATGAAGCTGGGAAATTCGCGGACAGCGTCATTATAGGAGATGCAGAACCTGTCTGGGAACAGGTTTTGGCTGATATTGAAAGTAATAATTTGAAAAGTCAATATACATCTTCCAATTCATATATATTACCTTTTTCAAAAATAGACCGCTCCGTCTTTGATAACAAGAAATATATAAAAATGGGGGTAGTCCAATGGAAAAGAGGGTGTTCATTTAACTGTAATTTTTGCTCTATTAATGCCTTTTATAAAAAAAGAATATCCGAACGGGATGTTGATGATGTAATAACAGAGATTCAAAACATCAAAGAAAAGCTATTGTTTATAACCGATGATAATCTTCTTCACAACAGAATAAAGCTCAAAAAGTTCTTATTAAAATTAATACCGTTAAAAAAGAAATGGGGTTGTCAAATCAGTATAAACGTGACGGCCGACGACGAAATATTAAATCTTATGGCTAAAAGCGGCTGTGTGGTTATGCTCATAGGCTTTGAAAGCCTGAATATAAAAAACCTTGCAACAATAGGCAAAGAACAAAACATTGCCAACAACGATTATGAAAAAGCCATTCAAAAAATATACGCCAATAATATAATGATTTATGCCACATTTATATTTGGATATCCGCATGACACACTGGAAAGCTTTGATAAGGTATATGAATTTGCTATGAAACATAATTTTTTTATAGTAAATTTTAATCCGTTGATGGCAATGCCGGCTACTGATTTGTATTACGAGCTAAAAAATAATAAGAAACTTATATATGAAGCTTGGTGGATTTCCGATAAATATAGTTATGGCGACGCCATGAGCTATCCCGAAAATTTTTCACCTCAGGAACTGACGGAAAACTGCAAAAGAATAAGAAATAAGTATTATTCTTTTTTTGGCATAATCAAAAGATGCACAAACCTAATTAACCTGCGTCACCTGCCGCTATATTTATTGTCAAATATAATATCAGCCTTTGAAATAAGAAAAAAACAAAGTCTGAAGTTAGGAGGTGAAGTTAAATGAAAATAACATTGATAAAACCTACTATTGGAACAAAAAAAAATAACATGTATGTTGACGAAGGACGGATGGAGCCATTGCAATTAGGAATCATTGCCGCTTTGATCCCCAAAGATATAGACGTAGTTTTATATGATGATCGCATGGAAAATATACCCTTTGACGAGTCTACCGATGCTGTTATGATAACTGTCGAAACTTTCACGGCAAAGAGAGCTTATGAAATAGCTGATGAATATATAGCGCGTGGGGTGATCGTTATTATGGGCGGCATGCATGCAAAACTTGCGCCCGATGAAGTGATGGAGCATTGCGGCAGCATAATATTGGGAGACGCAGAAAATATTTTACCACAAGTAATAACCGACATGAGAAATGGTATGCTTCAAAAGATTTATAATTGCGGGGTATCAACTTCGCCACAATCAAACTGCCAAGCAAGGCGCGATATTTTTGAAGGCAAAGGTTATCTGCCCATATCTTTAATACAGTTTAGCCGCGGTTGCATTCATGGATGCAATTATTGTGCCAGCAGTGTTTACTTTAACAAAAATCATTATTGCCGCGCGGTTGAAGAAGTTGTTGCAGAAATAAAATCCCAACGACGAAAATTCATCTTTTTTGTAGATGATAATATTGTTGCCGATATTGAAAAAGCAAAGACCTTATTCCGTGCTTTGATACCGCTTAAAATCAACTGGGTCAGTCAAGGAACAGTGAACATGGTCTATGATGATGAACTTATGGAACTGATTGTAAAAAGCGGTGGCATGGGCTTTGTAATCGGCTTTGAAAGTATTAATCCAGAAAGTATTGATCTAATGAATAAAAGCATCAATAAAACGGGGGGGGTTGATAAATATAAAGCTGAAATATCGAAACTTAGAAAATGGGGACTGCAAACGTGGGCAGCCTTCACTGTGGGACATGATACGGATACAATGGAAAGTATAAAGCGAACGGTAGATTGGGCACTTAAAAACAAATTTACCTTTGCCGCCTTCAACATTCTTATGCCCTACCCCAGCACGCCGCTATACGAAAAGCATCAATCAGAGGGAAGATTGCTTTATGATGGAAAGTGGTGGCTGCATAACGAATATCGTTTCAATTACGCTTCTTTTATACCCAAAAATATGACGGCACAAGAATTAACCGAAATATCTTTTTATTGCAGAAAAAAATTTAACCACCCTTTGTCTATATTATATAGAATGTTTGAACCAAGCACAAATATGAGAACAATGAAAAAGTTTATTACATACTGGCTTTACAATCCACTTTTCCGGCGGGAAGTTTATAAAAAACAGGAATTAAAGTTCGGTTTAAACCATTTTAAGGAGAAAGCATAATTGAAAATATTACTGCTTCTGCCCTGGGAAAAAAATTATAAGGCATACAGGGATAAGTTTTCCAATTTATTAACCTATGCACCGCTAACCCTTGTAACCCTTGCGGCGTTAATTCCGCCGGAGTTAAATGCAGAAATAGAACTTTGTGACGAAATGGTGCAGAGTTGTGATTACAAAAAGAATTATGATATTGTGGCAATCAGCTTTGTGACCCCAAGCAGCAAGCGCGCCTATGCTATAGCAAAAAAATTCAAAGCAAAGGGTTCTTATATTGTGTTTGGCGGTTATCATACAACATTTATGCCACAGGAAGCCTTACTCTATGCGGACACAATTATAATCGGTTCTGCGGAAAGCTCATTCCCTGAATTTTTACTGGATTATTCACAAGGCAAGGCTAAAAAAGAATATGAAAATCCATGTATCAGTGTAAATAAATCCGTCATACCCCGGCGCGATCTTTTGCCAAAGCGAGGATATTTAAATGTACCCTGCATGATTGCAAACCCCGGCTGCCCTAATAAATGTGAGTTTTGTGCTATAAGCGCAATGAATCCGCCAAATCCAAGACCTATCGCTAATGTAATCAGAGAAATAAAGTCAATGAATACCAAAAGAGTAATATTTTTTGACCCGAATTTTTTTCAAAACAGACCATACGCTTTAGAGTTGATGAGTGAGCTTGAGTCAACAAAAGTGCGATGGGGCTGCAATGCGACCGTAACCACTGCTTTTGACGATGAACTTGTAATAGCGGCGCAAAAAAGTGGCTGCAGGGGTGTTCTGATGGGACTTGAATCTATCAACAAAGAATCTTTGATTAATGCAAAAAAAGGATTTAATGATCCTAAAAAATACAAAGAGGCTATAAGTATTATGCAAGCCCACAACATTAGTGTTAACGGTTGTTTTATACTAGGATTTGACAGTGATACAAAAGAAAATTTGTTATCCCTTCCTGAACAGGTAGCCTACCTAGGTGTAAACTTAGTTCGATATGCCATTCTAACACCTGTTCCAAACACAAAACTATATAAGCGCCTTGAAAAAGAAGGCCGAATTTTGACTACCGACTGGACAAAATACACACAAAACAAGGCCGTTTTTAAACCTAAAAATATGTCGGCTCAAGAATTAGAAGAGATATATATCAAAGTATGGAAAGACAGCTATAAATTACAAAAAATTTGGAATAGACTCAAAAGTGCTTCGTCATTCGAGGATAAAGCACTACTTTTAGGTGCCAATTTGGGTTTTAAATATGTTGGAAGCTGTGTTGGGAGGGGATAAAATTGCTGTTTGGAAAAGTGAAACCAATCAATGAACTTTCAGATACACAAATACAGACTATGTTTGCAATAATGCAAAAGTATTATGATAATTTCATTTGGGATAATTTTATCAGTGATTTAAAATCTAAACAGGATGCTATTCTGCTTTACGATGAAAATAATTGCTTGCGCGGCTTTACAACACTTGCAGTATTTTTCCATGATGAGAAAATACAGCTTTTGTTTTCAGGAGATACAAATATAGAAAAAGAATATTGGGGTAATAACGACTTATCACAAATTTGGGTAAAAAATGCATTTGTTCACGCAGAAAAATTTAGAGGGACAACTTATTGGCTGCTTCTTACAAAAGGATATAAAACATATAAATTTTTGCATACTTTTTTTAACTCATTTTATCCTCGTGCAAATACAAAAACTCCATGGTATCTACAGGAGATCATGCATAAATTTGCAACCAAAAAATATGGCGAGCAATATCAAAACGGTGTAATCACAACAGGTAAGGACTATCTTAAATCTGAATTTGCGGAAATTGATGAAGCAAAGCTTAAAAATAAAAACACCGCTTTTTTTTTAGAAAAAAATCCTAATTTTACAAAAGGCGACGAACTGGTCTGTATCACTGAACTAAGCCTTAGAAATCTTAATAATTTAGGAAGAAAAATGCTTGGAAGATAAAAAACTATCAAAAATAATTAAAAACAACAGACATAGCCTTTATGGCCTGCAGCATAGATTTTGTGATATTAAAAATATTTTCGATTTTCAAAAAAATGTGCCTATAACAACATATGAAGATTATTTGCCATACATTGAAAAAATTAAAACCGGCGAACAAAACATTCTGACCTCCGAACCGGTTTTGCTTCTTGAGCCTTCAAGCGGGTCAACTTCTGCCAAAAAACTCATACCTTATACAAAAGGGTTAAAACAGGAGTTTTCTTCTGCCATAGGTAAATGGCTGTGGGATTTAAACAAAAACTTTCCCAAATTAAAATACGGGCAGATGTATTTTTCCATTACGCCGCAAGCCGTAGCTAATGATGGCATAGTGGGCTTCAACAGTGACGATGAATACATTGGCGGCATTTTAGCGAAACTCATAACATACAAATTTTGTATACCTAATAGCGTGAAAAATATTACCAATATGGATGAATTTTGGCTTACCACAATAGATTATATCAAACGCTCGAAAAACCTCAGGCTTGTTTCTATATGGAACCCCACATTTCTTCTCATTATGCTTGAAAAAGCAAGGATGAAAGGAAAGGAGCTATTCCCTCATTTAGAGGTGATAAGCTGTTGGGCGGATGGGAATGCCAGAGCATATGCTAAAAAACTGCAAAAGGCTTTCCCAAATACCTATATTCAACCCAAGGGCTTGCTTGCAACTGAAGGTATAATGACAATTCCTATTGAAAACGTCGGTAAACGATTGACAAATGCACATTTTTTTGAATTTCTGGACAAAAATGGCAATATAAGGCTGAAAAATGAGTTAGAAACAGGCAGTGAATACGAAATAATGCTTACCACATCCGGTGGGCTTTACAGATATAACATTGGCGATATTGTTCTTTATAAGGGAAATGGTTGTTTCGATTTTATAGGAAAAACCGGCAACACATCCGATTACTTTGGAGAAAAACTCAACGAGGTTCATGTGCGCACAGTTATTGAGGGAAATTGCTTTCGAATGCTTGTGCCAGATGAAAACAAGTACATTCTATACTCGGAAACAGAAGTCAATATAGATAAAATAGATGAAGAATTACGTAAAAATTTCCATTATGATTATTGCAGAAGATTAGGTCAACTTGATAAAATTGAGCTTGTAATCGTTGAAAACGGCGAGCGGCAATATATTGACAACTGTTTGCGGTTCGGTATGCGCTTAGGGGATATAAAGCCGGTATATTTATCTAACAAAAAAGGGTGGATTTTCAAATGAAAATAGCTTTTTTGTCTCCCGCAGGAGCTATGCATCGCTATAATGGAAGCTTCGGCCGCAGTTTGCATTATGCTCCTCTTACTATGACGACCCTTGCCGCCCTTGTGCCAGCCGAGCTTGAGGCTGAACTTGCGATATATGATGAAACCGTAAAACCCATTCCTCTTGATTTACAAGCAGATATCGCTGTAATAACCGCTATCACGGGAACAAGCCCTAGAGCATACAAATATTGCGATTATTTTCGTTCAAATGGCATCACGGTATTTTTAGGCGGAGTACAGCCAAGCTTAGACCCTATTAATGCAGAAAAACACTGCGATAGTCTGTTTGTAGGTATTGCAGATTATACTTTTCCACAGGCGCTAAAAGACTATAAAAATGGTAAGCTGCAAAATGTTTATCACCAAGCCTGCGGAGAAATCAGCCTTGTAGGCCGTCCTACACCGCGCAGGGATTTATTAAAACGCAAAGCATATATTACTGAAAATTCCGTTGAGGCCGTTAGGGGCTGCCCTCTACCCTGCACTTTTTGTGCTTATCCTGCGGCATTTGGCAGAAATGTTATTACAAGACCCGTTAAAGAAGTTATAGCTGAAATAGAACAGCTAAAAGGAAATCATGTTTTATTTCCAGATGTAAATTTAATTGCAGATCTAGAATATGCAAAAAAACTTTTTACCGCTATGATACCTTTAAAAAAGAAATGGCTTGGGCTAACTACATCAAGTGTAGGTTTTAATAAAGAGTTTTTTAAAATACTTGAAAAAAGTGGTTGTATGGGGCTTTTGATAGGTTTTGAAAGCGTAAACCAAACATCACAGGGTTACATAAACAAAGGCATAAATAAAACGGAAAATTATGAGGATTTAGTTAAACAGTTACATGATATAGGTGTTTTGATTAACGGTTGTTTTGCTTTTGGGGGCGACAATGATGAAAAGGATGTCTTTAAAAGAACCGTGGAACAGGTGCAGAGGCTGAAAATAGATTTACCTCGATATTCCATTCTAACACCTTTCCCAAACACCCTGCTGCACAGGGAGCTATCCTCACAAGGCCGCATTTTTGAACATCATTTAGCTATGTACGATGTGGAACATGTCGTATTTACCCCCAGGAATATGACTGTTAAAGAGTTATACGACGGCACAGAATGGGCCTGGCGTGAGACCTATAAAACAAGCAATATACTGCAAAGGATAAATAAGCTGAGTACTATAAGTTATCTTACAAACTTTGCCTATCAAGGTTATGCTGACAAATTCTGCAGATTTACAAAAGAAGTTATGTGTGATAATTCGGATATTCCTAATGTTGAGGTGAAAATGTGAAACTATTATTCATCTTGCCTGCCATCGGCAGAAAAGACGGTGAAAAATATATCGGAACATGGAAGATGGAGCCATTGGCTATAGCCACTCTAAAAGCACTTACACCTTCCAACATTGAAACATTTTTCTTTGACGACCGTATAGAAGACATTGATTATAATATTAATATTGACATAGTAGCTATTTCGGTTGAAACATATACCGCAAGCAGAGCTTATAATATTGCAAAAAAGTTTAAGGCAAAGGGGGTAACCGTAGTTCTGGGAGGGTATCATGTTACAGCCGTACCCCATGAAGCCTTAGAACATGCCGATAGTGTAATAGTTGGAAATGCAGAAAATATTTGGGTGAAAATGCTTGATGATTTTCAAAATAATCAATTAAAAACCAGATATGATGGAGAGCGAGGCGGTGTTCCTCCTATGCCGGATAGAAGTATTTATTCAAGAAAAAAATACTTGCCCCTAACATTGATAGAAACAGGACGGGGCTGCCCACACACCTGTGAGTTTTGTGCTATCACTTCATATTACTGCGGTAAATATACCCCCCGCCCTATTGCCGATATCGTAAAAGAAGTCAAGCAAACAAAAAATAAATTCGTATTCTTTGTTGATGATAATATAACAGCTAGGAAAGACCATTTATTAGAATTATGCAAAGCGATAACCCCACTGAAGATAAAATGGACAAGTCAAGTATCTCTATCCGTAGCAAAAGACGATGAATTACTTAAAACAATGAAAAAAAGCGGTTGCCAGGTAGTTTTGATTGGGTTTGAAAGCCTAGATGAAGCAAACCTTGACCAGATGAACAAAAGCTGGAATTATATGCTTGGTGATCGGGATGAAATGGTCAGAAAAATACATAAAAACGGCATAGGCATATATGCCACCTTCGTATTTGGTTTCGATTTTGATGGTGTGGAAAGTTTTGGTAATACAATTAATTTCGCAATGAAACATAACTTTTTCTTTGCAGCATTTAATCACCTGTTACCATTTCCAGACACGACGCTTTATAAACGTTTACAGACAGAAAATAGACTGCTTTATGACAAATGGTGGCTTAAATCCAACTATAAGTACGGGGACATTCCATACAAGCCAAAAAAAATTTCTCCTGAAAAATTAAAAGATTACTGTGTAAGCGCAAGGCGTAATTTTTTTAAACCATTTAATATTTTCAGACGTGGTATTGCTTCTATCATTCGAAACTCCAATCCGCTTATTAACGCGATTTTCTTTACTCAAAATAGAGCACTAAAAAAAGAAGTGGACAGAAAACTTAATTTACCGGTCGGCACAGGACTTGACGAGGGATGCAAAAAATAATGAAATATGAGTATAAATACGCCTCTGAAGAGGACGGAGAAGAGATATCGGCGTTATTAGAAAATATAGAATTTAAAGGAGAAATATCCCTCGCCTATTGCCGCCGACCCAATGCCGTTTTATCTCTATCAAAAGAAGGTGATAAATCTATATTTGTTATCGTCAGAGATGGAAACGGAAAAATTATTGGAACCGGCGCCTGCATTATAAAAGGAGATATTGCCTATTTGACAGGACTTAGAGCTGTAAAGTTAGCCAATATTCCAAAATGCTATGAGTTGCTTTGCAAATTTTGCAGAAGCAATGGAGTTAGAATAACTTACACCACTATATTGGAAGACAATATTGGCGTTCAAAAAATGCTTGAAAAACAACGTCCCAATATGCCAAATTATATTCGCCACTCGGAATATACCGTCAATATAATCAGAAAAAACTTACACATAAATGACAAAAACAAGTTATTAAAAAAAGGTGATACCTATATTCTGCAAAACCAGCAAAATGAGGAAATTGCAAGAGGAAAAGCAGTTATCCAATGGGATTACAAGCAATATATAATCAAACATTATAGTATAAAAATGCGCATAGCAAAAATTTTCTTAAAATGGATACCTGATGAAAACAAGGTCTTAAAGTTTTTTACCCTAAGAGAGGTCATCACAAAAGACAATGCCGCTCTTAAAAGCTTTTTAAAGCATATGTCACAATTGCCGCTTGAAGGCAGCTTTTTCTTATATGGCGGGGCAGATTGTCCTGTTAAATCTTTTAAGTATAAAAGCATCGTCTATATTGTCGACTGGAATAAATCAATAAGCAATGCTTCTGATATAAAGATTGACATAGAAATATCCGATTTATAGTATTTTCTCCGTAAGTGTCAAACCAAAGACACCTGTCAATTTTGTTGTAAATATTTTAAGATCCTCTTATCTAATGATGGGAGGTTTTTTATGTCAACGATAAGACGTGAAGAGCGTTTGAAATTGATCAGTGAGTTTCAAAAATCTAA